>NEUK01000022.1 GCA_002290555.1 Spartobacteria bacterium AMD-G4 | reverse complement strand
CCCCTGCCCCCTCCGTGCTCTCCGTGGTTAAATAACCCACTTTTAGAGAACACCATCACGCAAATCACTCAGACCGCCGTCGCCGTTTTTTGAATCGTCAGCAGTCGCATGATCGCCCCGCGCGCGGCGGCCACCATTTGATCCAGTTGGGCCGGGCTGAAGACATTTTCTTCGCCGCTGCCTTGGAGTTCCACGAAGTCGAGTTTATCGGTCATGACCACATTCATATCCACACAGGCATCACGGTCTTCGATGTAGTCCAGATCCACCAGCACCTCGCCGCTCACGATGCCGACACTCACGGCCGCGACACGGTTTTTCACGGGGAGTTCTTTGATTTTTCCTTGCTGAACAAGCCATTGCCCGGCGAGTTCCACGGCCACCGAGGCGCCGGTGATCGCGGCCGTGCGCGTGCCGCCATCCGCTTGCAGCACATCGCAATCCACCCACAAGGTGCGCTGGCCGAGTTTTTCGAGGTCCACCACGGCGCGCAGCGAACGGCCGATGAGGCGCTGAATCTCGGTGGAGCGACCGTCCACACGCCCGCGCGAGGAGTCGCGCTGCTTGCGGGTAAGAGTGGAGTAGGGGAGCATGGAATATTCCGCCGTGATCCAGCCGCCGGATTTGTTCTGTTCCTTCATCCACCGTGGCACGCTCTCCTCGATGGTTGCGGCGCAGATGACCTTCGTGTTGCCGAAGGAAACGAGCACCGAGCCCTGGGCATGCGGGGCGATGCCTTTTTCAAAAGTGACGGGACGGATTTCGTGGGGTTGGCGGTTATCGTGGCGACTCATAAAGGGGCGCAGTGTGACCTCAAGGGGCATCGCTCGGCAAGGCATGAGTTTTTTGCTCAAAAAAACGACATCTTGACGCTCTTGGAGGCATTGCATAGCCTGCGCCTCCACAAAATTTTTAGAAAGTAGGTGAATTTATGCCGGAAATAATTGTTCGAAAAGGCGAGCCAATCGATAGAGCCCTGAAGCGTTTGAAAGGGAAGATCGATGCGGAGGGCTTGATGGATGAAGTGCGTCGTCTACGCGCTTTTGAAACTCCCGTCCAGCGCACGCGCCGCAAAGCGAAAAACAACGCCAAGCGCGCCAAGTTGAAAATCCGATTTAACTTCAACCCCGCGTCCTAACAGTTGGACCGTGGTCAGATCGTTATCGCCGGCTGTGGTTTCCTTGGGGAAGCCACAGCCGGTCTCTTTTTGGAGGCAGGATGGAGTGTGCTCGGACTCTGTGCCACGCCAGAATCCGCCTCCCGACTCGCCGGGCAGTCATTTCCCGTGGCCGTCGCGGACATCTCAAAACCCCTCGCAGTTCCCGCAGGCTGGGAGCGGCCGGATGTGGTCGTGCATTGCGCCAGCTCGGGACGCGGCGGGGCGGATGCCTACCGCGCGGTGTATCGGGATGGGTTGAAGCACCTCCGCGACGCCTTTTCTCCGAAGCGTCTTATTTTCACCGGCAGCACATCGGTTTACTCGCAGGTCGATGGGGGCTGGGTCACCGAGGAATCCCCCGCCGAGCCGGATCGCGAGACCGGTCGGGTTTTACTCGAAGCTGAAAAAATCGCCCTCGAAGCCGGCGGCCTCGTGGCAAGGCTGGCGGGAATCTACGGACCTGGACGCTCGGTCTTGTTGAAAAAATTTCTGGATGGTTCCGCGCTTCTCGAAGCCGGCGGCAACCGCTGGATCAACCAAATCCACCGCGACGACGGCGCCCGGGCTTTGCTCCGGCTGGCACAGGATGAAGCGGCTTCCGGCATTTACAATGTGTGCGACGACACGCCAACCAGCCAGAGGATGATCTATGGATGGATTGCCGACTTTTTGAACCGCCCACTTCCCCCCGAGGGACCGGCCGACCTGAACCGCAAGCGCGGTTGGACGAATAAACGCATCAGCAATGCGCGGTTGCGCGCCACTGGCTGGAGCCCGATCCACCCCGACTACCGCGCGGCATTGCCCGACTTGGTGGCCTGCGCTTAAAAACCGCCCCCTCAGCTTTCTGGCAGGGCCTGCACCTGCACCACCGGGAGGGGAAAACGAAGACGAAGCTCGCCGTCGATTTTGACCTCCACCGTGTAGACGCCGGGCGAAGGGATTTGCAGCCCGCCGAAGACATGGACATTTGTGGCGTGGGCGTCGAGAGCAGGGAGTTGGAACTCCATCTCGCTTTCAGCGATGGGATTTTCCTCGTCAGGTGTCAGAATCGCGGACTGCTGGGTGAACCTCCCTATGCCACCGCACCAGCGCGTCCAGAGGCAGAGCTTGAAAAATCCAATCGGAAACATCGGGGCGGGAATCATGCCAATGATGCCTACGAGCGTCTGCTGCCCACTGGCTTCCTGGCGCACATCCTCGCACAGCACGCAGGCCTGCAGATCGGGTAGAATCATGTCTGACATACCTCCAATAGACTCCCCACAGGCTGTCCATGCACGAACGAAATGCAGCAATCGGGGCTCGCCTGATAATTCTGTGCAAATTTCGCTCAAAAGCCCACGATGCCGCCATGGCATCCGTCCCTGAAATCCACCACCTCCGCCGCGATTACCGGCGCGAGCCGCTCGAGGAATCCTCACTGAATGTCGATCCTTTCGCGCAGTTCAGTGCGTGGTTTGACGACGCCCTGGCGGCTGGGATTCTCGAGCCAAATGCTATGACGCTGGGCACGGCGGATGCCTCCGGCCTCGTTTCCTGCCGCACGGTGCTGCTGAAGGGGATCGATGCGCGCGGCTTTGTTTTTTTCACGAACTACGGCAGCCGCAAGGCGCGACAGATGGCCTCGAACCCCAATGCCGCCCTGTTGTTCCCCTGGATCACGCTGGAGCGTCAGGTCGAGGTCGCCGGCCCCATCGAGAAGATCTCGGAAGCCGAATCGCTCGAGTATTTTCTGAGCCGTCCCTTTGGCAGCCGCATCGGCGCGTGGGTCTCCGAGCAGAGTTCGGTCATACCCTCACGCGAGGTGCTGGTTTCCCGTTTTGAGGACTTGAAAAAACAATTCGCCGACGGCCATGTGCCGAAACCCGAAGGCTGGGGCGGCTACCGCCTGGTGCCCCGCACGATCGAGTTTTGGCAGGGTGGAGCCGACCGTTTGCACGACCGGTTCCTCTACACGCGCGCGGACGCCGCTTGGCAGGTTTCGCGCCTGTCTCCCTGAGCCTCGCCGCCTTACAGCCGGGCCATCAGAAGCTCCCGCTGGAAGATGATTTCCTTGGGAAGCTCGCTGTAGAGCTTGATGAAGAGTTCATCCTGCAGAAGGAGTTCACGATGCCACTCGGAGGTGTCGATTTTTTGCGCCTCTGCGAAGATCTCGGGAGTCACCGTGTCCTCGAGGCCATTCATGTGGATGTCCGAGTAATCCGGCAGCCAGCCGATGGCGGTCTCGAGCGCATGGGCGCCGAAGCGGCAGCGCTCCACCATCCAACGCAGGATGCGGGTGTTTTCCCCGAAGCCCGGCCAGAGGAATTTGCCAGCGGAGTCTTTGCGGAACCAATTCACATGGAAAATGCGTGGCACATATTTGATGTGTTTTCGCATCTCCAGCCAGTGGGTGAAGTAGTCGCCCATGCTGTAGCCGCAGAAGGGCAGCATGGCCATGGGGTCGCGGCGCACCTGCCCGACGGCTCCGGCGGCGGCGGCTGTGGTTTCGGACCCCATGGTGGCTCCCAGATACACACCGTGGACCCAGTTGAAGGCTTGGAAAATGAGCGGCATCGTGGTGGAGCGGCGCCCGCCGAAGATCATCGCGCTTACGGGCACTCCGGCTGGGTTCTCCCAATCGCTGTCGATGAGCGGGCAGTTCCTCGCCGGGGCGGTGAAGCGGCTGTTTGGGTGGCTGCTCAGAACGGGTTTGCCATTTGCGTCGGCCTGCCCCGGAGTCCAGTCCCGGCCGAGCCAGTCGATGAGGTGCGCGGGCGGTTCTTTCGTCATGCCCTCCCACCACACATCGCCGTCATCGGTGAGAGCGACATTGGTGAAAATGGTGTCGCGGGTTATGGAGTCCATCGCCATGGGATTGCTCGAATACGAGGTGCCCGGCGCGACGCCGAAAAATCCCGCCTCGGGGTTGATGGCGCGCAGGTATCCATCAGCGCCGGGCTTGATCCAGGCGATGTCGTCGCCCACGCAGCTGATTTCCCAGCCCTCCTCGCGCATGTCCGGCGGGGGCACCATCATGGCAAAGTTCGTCTTCCCGCAGGCGCTGGGAAATGCGGCCGTGACATAGGTTTTCCGTCCGTCGGGCGACTTCACGCCCAGCACGAGCATGTGCTCGGCCATCCACCCCTCGTCGCGCGCCATGGCCGAGGCGATGCGCAAGGCGAAGCATTTTTTTCCCAGCAGCGCATTGCCTCCGTATCCTGAGCCGAAGCTCATGATCAGGCGCTCCTCGGGGAAGTGGGTTATGTAGGTGTTCTCTGGGTTGCACGGCCAGGTGGCGTCTTGCGCGCCCGGTTCGAGGGGACAGCCCACCGAGTGCAGGCATTTCACAAAGGCGCCGGATTTTTCGATTTCCCCATACACGGCCGTATCCACGCGGGTCATGATCCGCATGTTGGCGACCACATAGGGGCTGTCGGAAATCTCGATGCCGTATTGCGCGATGGGAGAGCCCACTGGGCCCATGCTGAAGGGGATGACATACATCGTGCGGCCCCGCATGCAGCCCGAGTAGAGCGGCCGCAGGCGCGCCTTCATCTGTTCCGGCGCCTCCCAGTTGTTCGTCGGCCCGGCGTCTTTTTTCGAGCGGGAGCAGATGAAGGTGCGCTCCTCCACGCGGGCCACATCCCTCTGGTCGCTGCGGACGAGCAGCGAGTTCGGACGCCGTTCCGGGCTCAGCCAGACGCCGGCGCCCGAGGCCACGATGGCTCGCCGCATGGCGAGGTCCTCGGCTTCCGAGCCATCGCACCAATGGATGGCGTCGGGCTGGGTGAGGGCGGCGATTTCCTCCACCCAGTGGGTCACTGCGGAGGATGCCGGATGCGTGTTGATGGTCGATATTGCGGAATTCATAACAATTTGAAGTATGGATGGATGCGATGGCGCGGGCAAGATAATCGCCCGCCTATGAAATCCTCAGGGGCCTGGCGGTTTCGATGCCGCCGGCGGAGAAGAGGAATTGAAAGACCTGCAGGCTCCGGGCGCGGAAAGCCCCCGAGCAGCTCAGCAGGTAGAGCCTCCACATTCTCACAAACTCTTCCCCGTAGCGTTGGCGGAATTCCTCGCGCGAGCGCATGAACCCAGCCTCCCACGCGCGCAGGGTGGGCACATAGTAGGGGCCGAGGTTGTGCATATCCTCGTTCACGAAATACGGCTCGGCGGCCTGCAGGACCTGCGCGGCTGTGGGGATCGCCGAGTTGGCGAAGATATAGCGCGAGATGAAGCGGTCGCACGCGATTCCCGGCTCGTTGGCCGTGATGGTATGGCAGAGGAACAGCCCGCCGGGTTTGAGGCGGTGGCTGACGGTGTCCATGTAGCGGCGGTAGTTTTTTGGCCCCACATGCTCCAGCATTCCCACGCTGGCGATCGCATCGAAGTCGCCCTCCACTTCACGGTAGTCTTGCAGGCGGATTTCCACGGGCAGGTCTTGGCAATGGGCCTCGGCATAGTTTTTCTGCTCCTCCGAGATTGTCAGCCCCACGACCTCGCAGCCGTGGTTCTCGGCGGCGAATTTCGCCAGCCCGCCCCAGCCGCAGCCGATGTCCAGCAGTCGCATGCCGGGCTGGAGGGCGAGCTTTTTGCAGATGAGTTCCATCTTCAATTCCTGTGCCATGGCGAGATCCGTCGTATCGCGGAAATAAGCACACGAATACTGCATCGTGGGGTCCAGCATGGCTCCGAAAAAATCATTCCCGAGGTCGTAGTGTTGCTTGGCGACAACACGCGCGCGCGACTTGCTCTGGAGATTCAGCAAAAGCGAGAACGCCACCTCCACCAGCGCCCCCAGGCTTGGCTTGATCGCCGTTTCCAGGCGACCGTGGATTGCCCGGGTGCACATCTCCTCGATGTCGTCGCAGTCCCACCAACCGTCCATGTAGGACTCGCCGAAGCCGAGTGTGCCGTCCTTCAGGACACGCCGGTAGAATCTTTCGTCATTCACCTGAATATCGCACGGCCGGCTGCCGTTGATTTCGATATCCGCCCGCTCGAAGATTTCGGTGACCAATCGCTCCGCGCGGGTGGTCTTTTTTTCACGGGGATGCACGACGGTGATCTCGGTGGCCGTTGCGCTCATGAGCGGCTCTCCCCTTGGAATTTCGAGACGCTCTCCAGGATCTCGCGGAGCTTGTCCTCCGACTGCTCCCTCAACCAGTTTGCGAGGACTTCCTCATCCGACTCCACTGGCGGGAGCGGTCGGTCGGGCACGATGTTGAACATCTCAAGTTGAGCGGCTGCGGGGTGCGGGTGAATTTCATTTTGCATAGGCACAAGACGTAGTCCTGAAGCGCTTCCCCGCGCTATGAGGTCATCACCCTATCGCGCTTGTTCTCGCGGAGTGAAATATCTGCCGCGAAGTCGAAGCAAGCGCTCCGCCTTTCAAACCTCAAAAAACAAACCTCAAAAAAAACACCAACCCAATGGACCAACTCCTCGACCAAGTCTCCGAAATCGCCTCCTCCACCGACGCCTCGGGCACCTCCTTCCGCATCGTGATCATCTACGAAAATGTCGTCTCCGCAGCCCGTGCCTTGCGGGCCTGCGAGATTCTTCGCAGTGAGATTCCCCGTGATGCTGCGCTGGAGATCAATGTCTGGAAAATGAGCGGTCTTGGAGACTCCGAGTCCCGCATTCCCTCGGCCACGGCGGCCGCACGGGCCGATGTGGTCATTGTCTCGGCCTCCGGCACCGAAGAGCATCCCGCGCATCTTCCGCTCTGGGTTGACGAGTGGCTGAGCCAGAGCGCGGCCGCTGGCTCCGCCCTCTTCACCTTGCTCGGCAACCACGCCACTCCGGGTGCCATATCCTTCGCCTCCTGGCTCCGCGAAAAAGCCTCGCCCAACGGCATCGATGTCTTCAGCCACCCCTCGATGGATGGTTCTGAATGCGCCCCGCTCCGCGACATTCCGCTTCTCATGCCCCCCCAGCAAGTGCCCGTTGCCGTTCGCATCCCGATCGAGGAATGGCGCCCTGGCTTGGCATCGTCCTCAGAAAACTTTGAGAGCGCTTTCGACATCATCGAAAATTTCGGCGCCCATCTTCGGGCCCGTCTGCATGAGGTGCGTATCTACAGAGAGAGCGCCCACTATCAGGAAAAACCTGATAGCCTGCTCTGCTAATGCCCCGATCTACTCGAAACTTGACAAAACTGGGGATTTGTAAGTAAATGGTGCCGATGGCAATACATTCTCATTTAACCTCCCCCCTCTCTCCCATTTTCGCCGCCGGTGGGCGATGAGGCGTGGGAGTCGTTTAATCTGATGCACCCAATGCTTTACCAAAAAATTCCAACCCTGAAACCACTCCATAGCCGAACAGTGAATTCACAATGTGGACCATGCACCGAGCTGCAGTTCCGTATCCTTGCCGAGCAAATGCCGGACATTGTTATTTGCATGAACGCTAATGCACGGTTTTCCTACGCGAATTCTCGTATCTATGAGCTTACTGGCCACAGGGCGGATGAGTTCGTTGGCAAAACATGTCATGAAGTCGGGTTGTCGGAGGGGTTCTCCCTGCTTTGGGCGGAAATCGCGAGGGATACCTTTGCGAAGCCAAGGGGGGTGGATCGTGAGGCGCAGTTTGAATTCAAAGGCAGGACGAGAGTTCTGCACATCCGCACCGTTTGCGACAAGCTTTCGACGGGTGAGCCGAGACTGATCGCCACCGTGCGGGATATTACAGCGCTCCGCCGAGACGAGCGGCGAATCAACGATCTCGTCCAGCGGCTCACCCACCACCTGAATAACACGCCGCTTGCCGTGATGGAGTGGAACTCAGCGGGCGCTTGTCTCATGTGGAATGACGAGGCAGATGCGATGCTCGGGTGGACATGGCGCGATGTGAAGCTCGGTCGCGTCGAGTGTCTCGAGTTGATCCATCCTGAGGACAGGCCCGATTTTCAGATTCTCCTTGAGCGCCTGCAGCGGGGGCAGGTGGCGAGTCACTTTGTCAAATGCCGCACCCTGCACCGGGATGGCTCCCTGATATTCTGCGAGTGCCACCTCTCCGCCCTTCTCGATGCTGACGGACAGGCGAGTTCCATCCTCTGGATGGCAAACAATGTCACCGATCGCGTCTTGGCCGAGCAAGAGATGCAACAGCTCACTACCGGACTTGCGGACAGGGTCCATGAGCGCACAGCAGAGCTTGAGTTGGCAAATGAGGAGCTCCAGCGCGAGATTCTTGCCCGTAAGTGTTTAGAGGCAGAGTTGATCTCCATTAGCGAGCGTGAGCACCGCCGAGTCGGCCATGACCTGCACGATGGCGTGTGCCAGGAGCTTTCCGGTGTGCGCTATTCCCTGGAGGCCATGTCCAAAATGCGCAGAAAAGGCACCGTGCTGCGCGAGCAGTTGGACAATCTCAGTGGAGCGCTCGAGCGTGCGGTGCACCACATACGCCTCCTCTCTCGCGGCCTCGCTCCGCTCGAACTCGAGGATGGCAATCTCGTCGTTGCCCTCGAAGAGTTGGCAGCAAATACGAGCGCCCTCTTTCATGTGAAATGCACCGTGAAATGCCGTGGCCGTGCCCAGAGGCTCGGAATGGAAAAAGCCATCAACCTCTTCCGTATCACCCAAGAGGCGATCCAAAATGCCATCAAACATGGCGACGCCACCCATATCCGCGTGGATTTGGACTTGCTCGAGGGCACACTCACGATCACCGATAATGGCAACGGCATCAAAGATGACGCCCCCGCTCCGGTCCGTGGCAATGGAATGGGTCTTAAAATCATGCAGCACCGGGCCGATACCCTTCAAGGCACGGTCGCCATCGAGCGCATTCCCACTGGCGGAGTGCGCGTGAATTGTAAATTTCCCAAATGAAAAAAACCAAAGCCTCACCGAAGAGCAGAAAGTCGCAGAAAAAGCGCATTCTTCTCGTCGAAGACCACCCCATGACCCGCATGGGTCTAAAAATGATGATCGCCAGCGAGCCGGGGTTGGAGATCTGCGGCGAGGCGGGAAGTGCGGGCGAGGCGCTGGATGCCGCCATACGCTTGGAGCCAGACTTGGTGCTTACGGATGTCTCCCTGCCCGGCCGCAGTGGCTTCGAATTGGTGCAGGATATCCACTCCCGCTGCCCCGAGATTCCCGTTCTCATCCTCTCGATGCACGCCGAGACCAGCTATGCCCGGCGGGCACTGGAGATCGGCGCGCGCGGATACATTATGAAGAGCGAGCACAGCGACAGGGTGCTCGAGGCGATTCACACCGTCCTGCGCGGCCGCATCTATGTGAGCGAGGCCATCTCCGGGCAGTTGCTGGAATTCCTTTCCCACCGTTCAAAAAAGAAACAATCCGGCCCCGATGCACTCAGCCCCAGAGAGTTCGAGGTTTTCAAGCTCATCGGCGAGGGCGTCTCCACACAGGATATCGCAAAACGCCTGAACCTCAGCCCTAAGACGGTCGAGACCCACCGCGCCCATATCAAGGAAAAGCTTCACGCCGCCACCGCAGCACACCTCATCGCCATGGCAGCTGATTGGATTGCAAGACAAAGTATGGCGGAAAGTAATTCCTCATGTAGTGTGACTTAGATGGCCGTTCATTTTAACACCTCTTCTGAGAATACCTCCCCCTCCAAAAAATTTCCTGTTGCTGCCGTGGGATGCTCGGCTGGCGGAGCCCAAGCCCTTTGTGCCTTTTTTGCAGCGATTCCCAGCGACTTGGGAGCCGCCTTCGTGGTGGCCAGTCATTTTCCGGCGGAGGGCGAGAGCCATCTCGTCGAGATTCTCTCTCGCACGGCTGCTTTGCCAGTCGTGTGGGTGACACCGGGAGCCCCCCTCGAGCCCGGTAAAATCCATGTTCTCTCGCCTGGCCACTATTTGGGATTGGAAAACGGCCACTTTATCGAAAAAACCCCTGCACTTGGCCACACGGGCCCAGTGCTCATCGACACCTTTTTGGAATCCCTCGTTGCTGCTCAGGGATCGGCCACCCTCGCTATCATCCTCTCCGGCACAGGGAGCGATGGAACCCAAGGCGCTCGGCTTGTGAAGCAGGCCGGAGGCACAGTCGTCGTTCAAGAACCCGCCTCTGCGGTCTTCGGCGGCATGGCCTCCAGCGTGCTTCTCACTGGCCTGGCGGACTATGTGCTCCCTCCGGCCAAACTCGCCCTGGAAGTCGCACGCTTGATCCGCCACGAGATCGCCACGCCGCCCCTCGTTCTGGACTCGCGAGATGTGCAGGAAAGCTCGATGCGAAGCCTCGTGAACCTGCTCAGGCGAAACACGGGCTTCGATCTCGCTGCCTACAAAAGTGAGACGGTAAACCGCCGCATCGAACGCCGAATGGCTATTTCTCATATCTCGGACTTTGAGGAATATGTCGCGCTTTTGAAAAAAGAGCCCGCCGAGTGTGAGAATCTCGCCAAGGACATGCTCATTAGCGTGACCCGTTTTTTTCGCAATCCCGAGGTCTTTGAAAACCTCCGTAAAAATGTGCTCCCGCGCCTCGTGCACTCCGCTGGGGGTCGCTCACTCCGCCTCTGGGTGCCTGGCTGCGCCACAGGCGAGGAGGTTTACTCCATCGGCATCCTGCTCGAGGAGGTGCTCCGCGAGTGTGGCGAGATGAACCTGCCCTGCCGCTTTTTTGCCACCGACCTCAACCGCCACGCCGTCGAGATCGCAGGGCAGGGGATTTACCCCGAGTCCATCGCGGCCGACATACCTCCCGACTTGCTCGAGAAGTATTTTATCCGCCAAGGCGATCATTACCAAATCCACCGTGTTATTCGCGAACGCATCGTTTTTGCGAAGCACAACCTTCTCAAGGATCCCCCATTTACCCGTATCGATTTCGTCAGCTGCCGGAATGTTCTGATCTATCTCCAGCCCGCCGCTCAGCAGCGTGTGCTCTCCATCCTCCACTATGCCCTCCGCACGGAAGGCATCCTCGCACTGGGGCTCAGCGAGAGCCTGGGGGATCTCCAAAACGACTTCGACACGATGGATCCTCGGAACCACCTTTTTCAGAAAAAAAACACCATCCCCAGCGCCTTGCCCGAGGCCTTGCATTTTGGAATGCCCCGCTCCTCTTCCGACCAGTTCTCGAGCCAGCCAGCCCCTCCGATCCTCACTGTCTCGAGCGAGCCCCGCCTCACCGAGTCATTTATAAATCGTATCCTCGCGCGCCTCGCCCGCACCTGCTTCGTGCTGAACGACCAGATGGATATCCTCTACAGCTTTGGAAATCCCTCCAAGTATGCTGCTCTGGGCGAAGGCCGCACAAGCCTCAAGCTCACTCATTTCCTGCCACGCGATGTTTCTGCCAGCCTCTCCGCCGCCGTCGGAAAGGTCTCGAACGATGGCCAACCTTTCAAATTCGGCCCCGTCGAAACGGGCCAGGGCAGCTGCAATGTCCTCGTCGAATCCTTCCGCTCTCCGGGCCACGACAGGACCTTTTTTCTGGTTTTCTTTGATGAAATGGAAAAAAACCTTCCTGCGGTCCCCCCCCCCTTCGATCTCAAGGAAAGCATGCTGCGCATCGCCGACCTGGAAGAAGAACTCCGTGGCAGCAAGATACGCCTCAAGGCCGCCGTCGAGGCGCTCGAGGCCTCGAACGAAGAGCTCCAAACTTCCAATGAGGAGCTTCAGGCCTCCAACGAGGAACTCCAAAGCGCCAACGAGGAGCTCGAAACCGTGAATGAGGAACTCCAAACCCTCAACAACGACCACCAGACCAAAATCGCCAATATCACTCAAATCAATGAGGACCTCGACAACTCCATCACCAGCACCAACATCGCCACCATTTTCCTCGATAAAGGACTCCGCATCCAGAAATTCACGCCCAAGGCGGCAGCCAAGGCCGGCATCCTCCCCCACGATATAGGCCGCGAGATCACCGCCCTCGCACACCCCCTCCTCGCCCACGCCGCCGAAGCCGCTCGCCGTATCCTCTCCGGCGAGACATTGGTCGAATCCTTCCTCCCCGACTTCGACGGCGTAAAAACCCTTCTCCGCGCCACCCCCTTTCTCCATAAGGACGGCACCTGCGGCGGCGCCACGGTAAGCTTTATCAAATTCAGCGCCGCTGAGAAATCTTGAGCCCGGAGGCCCCGCCCTCCAAAGTGGTGGCCTATGTCTGCGATCCCATCCGAATTTTCCAATGTCACCGCCATCACCAAAGCCAATGTTTACTTTGATGGCAAAGTCGTAAGCCACACCATCGCCTTCGCTGACGGCGCCAAGAAGACCCTCGGGCTCATTTATCCCGGCAGCTTCCACTTCGGCACCGACAAGGCGGAGCGCATGGAAATCGTCTCCGGCTCCTGCGAAGTCCGCCTCGACGGCCACGAAGCCTCCGCCACATTCCAAGGTGGCACTTTCTTTGAAGTGCCAGCCCAATCCGGCTTCGACATCTCGGTCACCGAAGGAATCTGCGAGTATATCTGCAGCTTCATCGACTGATACCCATGTTTGTTCCGCCTGCGAGCGGAAGCTCACATTCATTTCCAGGCGGGACACCTTGACCTACAGGCCGCCTGCCAGGCCCATCCTCATCGGCGAAAAAAAATCTAAAAAAACTCTTGCACCACCCGAATCCGGTGTTAATTTGATCTCGTTCTGGGGGGAACAGAAGCCCGTTGCGACACTCGTTGCGACGGGCTTCAACTTTTTCAGGGTCGCTACTTTTTCAGCAATTTCCGCTGGATGACTCCGAGTGCGGCGGTTGTTTCATCCACCCTCAGGAGCAGACAGCTCGCAAGATAGGCTGCCGAGCCAAGGACAATGGCCGAAGCAACCAAAGCGATATGAGTGAGAATTCCGCCGCTGGGCAGAATGGTGGGGCCGTGGGCGAGCACTGCATGGCAAGCGAGCGCGAGAGGGATGGTCGCCGCGGCACAGCGCAGCAGGGTGCCTGTGAATTTGCGGCTCTCCAGGTTTTTTGCCGGCGAGCGCATGAGGAGGTAGAGGGTGGCGAAGTTCAGCGTGGCGCAGATCGATGTGGAGAGGGCCAGGCCCTTGTGCCCAAGCCCCAGCTGGAACATGAACAGGTAGTTCAACAGGAGGTTCAAGCCCACCGCGCCGAAGCTCACGAGCATGGGAGTCCACTTGCGGTTGATGGCATAAAACGCTGGAGAAAGGACTTTGATGCAGGAATAGGCGACGAGGCCGATGGCGTAGCACTGGAGGGCCATGGCCGTTTGCAGGGTGTCGCTTTTGAGGAAGTGCCCATGCTCGTAGATCAGGCTTATCACGGGTTCGGCAAGGAACCAAAGGCCCACTGCGGAGGGCAGCGTGAGAAACACGGCCAGCCGCATCGCCCGGCCAAGAGTAGGGCCGAAGCGGCTTGTGTCGGCATCCGCCGCGATGCGGGAAACCACCGGAAGGGTGATAGTGGCCACGGCGACACCGAAGACCCCGAGGGGCAACTGCATGAGCCGGAAGGCGCTGTTCAGCCAAGTCACGGCCTCCGCCCCTTCGTAGGACGCGAAGCGGGAGTTCACCAACACATTCACTTGCACCGCACTGGCGGCTATCACCGATGGCACCATGAGGGTGAGGATTCGTTTGATTCCGGAATCATTCCAGCGGAAGTCCGGCACGAAACGCAATCCCGCTCGATGCAGGCTGGGGATTTGAATGGCGAATTGCAGGAACCCGCCGATGAGCGTTCCGATGGCCAAGCCGGTGAGCGCCTTCGGGCCAAATGCCGGATCGATCAGCCAGCCGAAGCACACGCCTCCAGCGATGGACCCTATGTTGAAAAAACTGGAGGCCAGCGCAGGCGCGGTAAAAATCTGGCGGGAATTCAAAATACCCATCACAAGTGCCGCCAGCGAAACCAAGAGGATGAAGGGATACATGATCCGTGTGAGCAGGATCGTAAAAGCCGCATCGCGCGGATCGAATCCGGGGGCAAGAAGGCTCACCAGCGGGCCCGCAAAAACGATGCCGAGCAGGCTCACCGCACTCATGAAGACAGCGGCAAGCGTCAACATTTTGGAGGCCAGTGCCCACGCTGCAGCCGAGCCCTCCTTTTCGAGTTTCTGCGAAAAGACAGTGATAAATGCGGTCGAGAGCGCCCCCTCGGCAAACAGGTCGCGCAGGAGGTTGGGAAGGCGGAAGGCGATGAGGAAAAGTCCCATCGCGGCGGTTCCGAACAAGGCGTTGAAAAGCACCTCCCGCACGAGGCCAAGGACGCGGCTGAGCATGACGGCCGCTGCGATGACCCCGCTGGCGCGGGTGTTGAGCTTTTTACCGTCGTTCATCATGCGGCGGCCTTGCGAAGGCGTTCCATAATGGCGGCGCCGATCCCGTATTCCGGCAATGCCTCGGCGATGATGAGGTCGAGTCCGGCTTCGTCGAGGCGACGCATCGCCCCATACAGATTCGCGGCCGCCTCGCGAAGATCCCCACTGCAGCTGAGAAATTCGGCCTGAAGAAAACCCTCCCCCGTGTGGGACCAAGAAAGCAGGCCATTCCTCGCTCCCTTTGGCTTGGGACTCCGCTCGATGACAAGCTTCGTGCGCGGTGCATAGTGGCTCTTGAGGCCCCCGGGCGCGGCAATTCCGGATGGGCCGTGAAAGGCCGGTGCAAAAGCGCGAAGGTCGTCCTCTGTTATGGGGCCGGGACGCAGAATCTGAAGCCTGTTCGGCAGCACATGGACGATGGTGGACTCGATGCCATGGGTGCACGGCCCGCCATCAAGGATCATGGCGATGCGACCATCAAGCTCGCTGGCAACATGCGCCGCACAGGTCGGGCTGATGCGCCCAAAGCGGTTTGCGCTTGGAGCGGCAACGGGCCTGCCGAAGGCTTGGAGAACCTCCGCAAAAACAGGATGCGCACTCATGCGGATGGCCACGGTATCCTGCCCGGCTGTGACAATGTCGGGAACGAGCGCCTGCCTCGGAAGAACAAGCGTAAGCGGCCCGGGCCAGAATCTTTCAGCGAGCGCCAGCGCAAGAGGGGAGGGGGCGGCGATGCGGGAAAGCCAGTCCAAGGATGGGATGTGGACAATAAGAGGGTCGCTGAGCGGTCGTTCCTTTGCCTCGAAAACACAGGCACAGGCTCCGGGAGAGAGGGCATCCGCCGCCAAGCCGTAAACGGTCTCGGTGGGCAGCGCGACGGGCAGGCCCTCCGCCAGAAGCGAGACGGCTTCGGCAACGCCATCACCCGGCTGCAGGATGCGGGTTCTCAATCGAGGGAGGCGGCCAGAACGTCCTCGGTCTGCCGCTTGCGGAAGGCCAGCAGGTTTTCGGTGATGCCCGGCATGTCCGCACCAAGAATCGCGGCTGCGAAAAGAGCGGCGTTTTTTGCACCCGCCACGCCGATGGCAAAGGTGGCCACCGGGATGCCTGCCGGCATCTGAACCATCGAGAGGAGGGAGTCTTGACCTCTCAGGGCGTGGCTCTCAACCGGCACGCCCAACACGGGAATGTGGGTGTGAGCCGCCAGCATGCCCGGCAGATGCGCTGCGCCACCGGCTCCTGCGATAATGCAGCGGAGCCCGCGCTGGCTGGCCGACTTGGCGTAGATGGCCATCAAATCCGGTGTGCGGTGCGCGGAGACCACGCGGCACTCATGCTCGATGCCGAGCTTCTTCAGAAGACTGGATGTCTCCTTCATCGTGCTCCAATCCGACTCGCTCCCCATTACAACGCCAACAAGGGGAGATGCGCTTTTGGATTTCTTGGATTTCATGTTTTCTCAGGGCTTCCGCAAGCATTGCGGGCACCCGATATTTGCCAATCAAAAAAAGTTTTTAAAAGTAAAAGGCCGGGCGGAACAGCGTTCCACCCGGCCTTAATGATCGTCGTTATTTGGACGTTCCGATTTTGCTCGGAGCAGGTGCCGGTTTCGGCTTGCTGGCGCATGCGCCCAATCCAAGTGCTGCGATCGCGAGAGCTGCCACGGCAGCGATAGTTGCGAATTTCATATTAATTTTTCCCCCTCCTTTCCAGGCATGTTACCTTCGCGCAAATTGTCAGAAAATGATCCGCTGACAATCTTATTCAGACTTTTCCTTATGGGGTGAAATACCGACTTCGCGAATGCACAGTGCCTGACTCCGGCTATTCCCACTCGATGGTGGCGGGCGGTTTGCTGGAGATGTCGTAGCAGACGCGGTTCACGCCTTTGACCTCGTTGATGACGCGGGCCGAGATGCGGGCCAGGATATCCTGCGGCATGCGCACCCAATCGGCGGTCATGCCGTCATGGCTGCTCACGATGCGAAGGGCGATGGTGTAGTCGTAGGTCCGCTCGTCACCCATGACGCCCACCGAGCGCACGGGAAGCAGGACGGCGAAGGACTGCCAGACCTTGTAATACCAGCCGGAGGCCCTCATTTCCTCGATCACGATGGAATCCGCCTCGCGCACAATGCGCAGGCGCTCCTCGGTGATGTCTGAGATGATGCGAACCGCCAGGCCTGGGCCGGGGAAGGGTTGGCGGTGGACGATTTCCTTGGAAAGCCCGAGTTCCTCGCCGACGCGGCGGACCTCATCCTTGAAAAGCTGGCGCAGGGGTTCGACGAGTTCGAACTTCATGCGCGCGGGCAGGCCGCCGACATTGTGGTGGCTCTTGATGAGGGCGGCGGGATTTCCCGAAATCGAAACGCTCTCGATCACATCGGGGTAGAGCGTGCCTTGGGCGAGGAAGCGGTAGTGGCCCGGATCGGTTTTTTTAAGCTCTTTGGCGGCGGCTTCGAAAACTTTAATGAATTCGTTGCCGATGATCTTGCGCTTCTTCTCGGGGTCGGTGACACCTTTGAGTTTGGTGAGAAATTGTTTGGCGGCATCCACCGTTTGCATGCGAATGCGGAACTCGCCGGCGAAGAGTTTTTCCACAGCGGCCCGCTCGTTGGCGCGCAGCAGGCCGTTATCGACAAAGATGCAGGTGAGACGGTCGCCGATGGCCTTGTGCAAAAGGGCGGCGGCCACCGAGGAATCGACTCCCCCGCTCAAGCCGAGGATCACCCGCCCGTCGCCGACCTGCTCTTGAATCTCACGGCAGGTGCGATCAATGAAGGATTCCATCGTCCAATTCGATTTGCAGCCACAAATGCGGTGAACGAAATTCGCAAGGATTTCCCCGCCGCGCGGGGTGTGGACGACTTCCGGGTGGAATTGCAGGCCGTAGATGTTGCGCTTCGTGTCGCCAATGACCGCATGGGGCGAATTTTCTGTTTTGCCGAGTGGTCGAAAGCCTGCTGGAAGCTTGGTGATTTTGTCCCCATGGCTGTTCCAGACCTCCAGCGTGGCAGGAAGTTTGTGGAAGAGGGCGCACTTCGCATCGCCCTTGAGCTTGCCGGGGCCATACTCGCGCTCGGTCGAGCGTTCGACCTTGCCGCCGAGTCCATGGGCGATGAGTTGCATGCCATAGCAGATCCCGAGAACGGGAACGCCAAGGTCGTAGATTTTACCATCCACTTGCGGAGCCTTGGGCGCGTAAACACTCGCCGGACCGCCCGAGAGGATGATGCCGGAAGGTTTGAGCTTCGCGATAGCCGAGGCTTTTGTGTTGTAGGGAACGATCTCGGAGTAAACTTGGCACTCCCGCACGCGGCGGGCTATGACCTGAGTATATTGGGAACCAAAATCGAGGATGAGTATTTTATCACCGGCTGGAAGTGGCGGCATGGCGTGTCGTTATCTGTATTCTGGGCCGAAGTCATCAGACAGGGGAGCATTGGGAACAATCTGCCCACGCCCTTGGATTCCCTCTTGAAACTGTGCACCGACATCCTCAGCAGATTGCTCGGAAATCGCGCAACCTCCCAGAAGAAGCAAAATTTGTAATGACAAAAAAAAGAAGACGCCTTTCATAAGGATTCGAGCTTATTCACCGTTCCCGACCATGGCAAACATGATTCCTCCCGAGCTCCTCTTGGACTTCTACCGCAAAGGAATTTTCCCCATGGCCGTCGATGGCGAGATGCGCTTGTTCTCGCCGAATCCGAGGGGAATCATCCCGCTGGACGGGTTTCGGATTCCCCATGGCACGCGCAAGACGCTCAAGGATCCGGCCTGGGAATTGAAACTCAATACCGCGTTTCGTGAAGTGATGCTGGGTTGTGCCGAACGCGACGAAACTTGGATCGATGAAGGGATATTCCAAAGTTACACGGCCCTGCACGATCTCGGCCACGCGCACTCGATTGAAATCTGGCGCGACGGCTCCCTGGCCGGTGGACTCTACGGGGTCCAAATCGGCGGCGTTTTTTTCGGAGAGTCGATGTTCCACCGCGTGCCCGGCGCCTCGAAAGTAGCCATATGCCGCCTCGTGGAAATGATGTGCGCCGGAGGCTTTCTCCTTCTCGACACGCAGTGGGTGACATCCCACTTGGAGAAATTCGGCGCCAAGGAGATCGCCCGCAGCGAATATCTGGATCTGCTGGATGCAGCGCTGAAAACAAACGCCGTGCTCGAGCCGTTACACTGAGCCACTGCGCCGCGCCTTGCCGCCTGCCTCTCGAGATTTCTGTGCCCGGGCGGGCAAAAAAACAAACGCCGCCATTGTCAACCGCCCCGATCTCCGTTATCAACTCCCCTTCGACTCAAGGATGGGTGGCAGAGTGGTCGATTGCGCACGCCTGGAAAGCGTGTATACCGAAAGGTATCGGGGGTTCGAATCCCCCCCCATCCGCCAGTTTTTCGTCTCAATCACAGATTGCCGCTGTCGCCATCTCTCTCACCAAATTTTCTGAGCGGTCCAAAACAGGAGGATCTAAAAACCTCGCTGGAATCTCTTTGATGGGTTGGGAGAAGATTCAAGTATCCCGCGCTCCCGCCCATTGTCTTCCGCATCGCAGGGAAACCCGCTGATCTCTGTTTTGCTCGGAGGGGCCATGGCCATTCGAAGATCAAGTGCCATCTTTCCCCCATGGGATTTCTTCAGCTTCGACTAAGACGAATTTTTCCGAGTGAGGCGTGGTTTCGCCTTTTACAGAATTAAAGAAACCAATGGCAAGCATGCCGCCTATGTGGCTTTAAAATGAAACAATTTTAAGCAGCCGCTACCCATCCGCTTCGGCAGCGCCCCTCACAAAGTGCAAAAGCGGAGCCAACTGGTCATGTGACCTCCACTTGGCGGCCGGATCAGTTCGCTCTCAGATCGGGGCGCCAGTGTCCCCGTTGGCATCTGGAAAATATGTGAATGTGTGGGACTGACGTCTTTTCCGTTTTTTCTGTGGTGGAGTTTTTATCAAGGCCTTGGAGTGCTGGGGTTATTGAGAGACATGAAATGGAGCAAGCGGCGAGCTGGTGCGGTGCCAAAATACCTTAAAAATGGATTGCATTCCATTTATAGTCTAATAAAAATGGGTTGCGTTCCAATCTAAAATGATTTCCCAACTCTTTGAGCTAAGTCGGCAAATGGTAATGCAGCATCACCGTCCCTTTCGCCGATATTTGATGGGGCAAGACCCTTTTTCATCCCGTTGCACGCTGTTGACTGGGCAGAGGGGGGTTGGCAAAACGACCTGCTTGGTCCAGCATCTGGCGGATCAATATCCCGACTATCGCACTTCCCTGAGATGCCTGTATTTGCCGGTGGATCATTTTGTCGTAGCGCAAAGACCGGTCTATGAGATTGCGACAGATTTCGCGAATGGAGGTGGGGAACTGCTTTGTTTGGATGAGGTTCATAAAAGCCTCACTTGGTCGCGCGATCTCAAAAGTATCATTGATAGCTTGCCGAGCCTCAAGGTGGTCGCCTCGGGAAGCTCGATGCTGCAACTCCATAAAGGCAGCCATGATCTGAGCCGCAGGGTTTTGGTGCAGCGTTTGGAGGGGCTTTCGTTCCGAGAATACTTGGCGATTAGGCATGAGGTGCAGTGTGATCCGTTGAATCTCGAACAAATTCTTACAAACCATGAGCTGGAAGCCCCACGCATAGTAGAGAAATTGCGTAAGAGCCATTTGCATGTCCTCGCTGAGTTTCGGGACTATCTTGCGTGCGGCTTCTACCCATTCTTTCTCCAATTCCGCGACAAAAAATCATTCCTTATTGCGCTCGAGCAAAGCCTTCATGCGGTGATCGAAAGTGATCTTCCCGCGACCCACCCGGCGATGACTGGCAATAGTATCGCGCGCATCAAGAGGCTCCTGTCCGCCCTGGCTGCGAATGTGCCATATACGCCGGATCTCATCAAACTGCGGGGCCTGCTTGGCATCGCCGATGATCGGACACTCAAGGATTACCTGCAATGTTTGCAAGAAGGCGGACTCCTGATGACGATTTCGAAGCCTGGAAAAGCGTTAAGGTCGATGGAAAAGCCGGATCGAGTTTACCTGGGCGATCCGAATATCGCCCACGCGCTTGCGGCCACCGGCGATCCGGATCTGGGATCACTCAGGGAGACATTCTTTTGTAGAATGGTTTCTGCAAAGCATTCTGTGGCATCCGGTGGAAGGGCTGATTTCCAGGTAGATGGTGAAATGACCATCGAGGTGGGTGGCAAAAATAAGGGACAAGAACAGATAGTTGGCAAAGAGAATGCCTATTTAGCCTTGGATGAGTTGCCTATCGGATCCGGTAGACGGGTTCCCTTGTGGCTGTTTGGTTTTTTGTATTAACCCAAATTCGGCAGTCGGAAAATAAAAAGGGGTCACTGACCCGAATGGCGCTAACTTAAGCTCGTTTTGGGGATTTTGGCATGGGGTTTTCGATGGGTGGTTTCATCTGAGAACATGGCCCAGGCTAGGGGCAGCAATTTTTGACATAATTTCCATGTCGGTGTGCGGCAGGGCTTCTAATCATCGCCAAATTCGAACTTCAAATTCCCTTGTATCCTCCCGAGCGCTACGACCAGAAGTTGCTGACCCTTTTCCCCGAAGCAGGTAGAGCAGGAGAAATGACAGAAGTGCCGCAAGCATGGGAATTGGGTCCATTGGCTCGTTTGCCTTTACTTTTTATCCTCTTTCACTGCGGCCAAAATCAAGCACTTGCCACTCGCAAATCCCGCTGGAAAGACCAGCCCTTTGCTTGGCGGTTTGCTTTCATACATGTTCAGGTTACACATCCACTCACCGTTGAGAGTATTTGCAACTCCATCTCGAACCCACTGCATCGGCCCCTCATCGACTCGTTCGCTCGTAAAAACATAATGAGATGGCCATGAAAATACCTTATCTATTGTGCTTTGCATTGCCTTCTCTGCTCCCGGCTCAGTTCCCGCCAAATTAAAGCACTTCTGAAATGCGGCACCGCTACGCGCTTTGATTGCCGCTTCGACTTCTGCGACTAACTCATCGGGCGTGGTTGCGCCAAAAGCATAACAAGAAGTAAACAAAAATAGAATTAGAGCGCGAGTCGAAGCGATTCTCATGAATGTTGTTGTCATCAGGCGAGTGGTGCGAAGCAAGGTATTTTTGGGCTAATGTGTGGAGTCAGGCGCGTGGTTACCGCGTCGCCAGGACTCCTTGGTTGGCGGCGCAATTTTTATTCTGTAAAAGTTGAGAATTATTTTTGGGGCAGGTCAGCAGGTTTCATGTTGAGGTAGCTTTTGCCGTCAGCGGCGGGCAATTTCAGTTGGTTACAGTTTGTAACCAACTGGCTTCCCTCCTTCCTCAGCCGGTGTTTCAGCACTTTCCAGTAGTTCTGGGCCGCCTTATAATCCGACTGCTGGGTAAGCACTTACTGCTGGGTAAGCACTTAGATGATGTCCACGACGGAAAAGAACCACATCTCGGTCTTCTCGTCGTAGATGCGGCGAATTTCGTGTCCTTCAAAAATGGCGAGGTCTTTTTTCATAACGGTGCAGTGAACTTCAATTGGTGACGGTCTGTCACCGACTGCGGTTTTTTAAATTCAGTTGCTTACATTTTGTGACCGACTCCGGCAACCGGTGAAGGCTTGTTACCAGTTCACGCTGCTTGGTTCGGGCGAGTGAGATCATAGCAACACCCCATTCGACAAGCTCGGGGACCGATGGATGTTGACCAGCACTTCCGAGCTCTCGATTTTCCAGGGTTTTCATTTCCCCTTCTTTCCTTCCCGCAACTGGGGCGTGCGTTCATCGGCGGTGAGCAGTTTCATCTGCTGGATGGCGATTTCGCGGCCGGTTGCTATTTGCACGCCTTCGCTTTGCCGATGAAATTTTTGAGGAAATCCAGATACTCCCGCGACCCGGGAACCTTGCTTCGGCGGATGGAGAGGGATTCCATCACGGCTTCGATTGTCAGGCGCCAATCCTTTTTGCTCACAGGCTCCAGAAGTCCTTCCTCGAGCGGCTCCAAGACGGGGCTGTCGGGATTCGCGGTCAATTGGGAGATGGCGAAAATCAGATTTTTGATAATGCGCTCGCTCTCGGTGGAGTCATTGATTTGCGGTTGCTTGCCGGAGATCAATCCATGGGCTTTGGTGAGAGCGGAGAGGATTTGCGAATCCTTCAAAACGATTTCCTTCCCGCGCGCCTCGGAATCTGCGGTGCAAACCAAATCCTCGATTAAAAACATCAACTGCGCGAAAAACGGATCGCGCATCCGGTCAAGTGGACGGGTTTTCATAAGGGCTGTCAGTTAATTTTGCAGCGGTTTCGTGTTGTCTTCCAGAGAGCAAAGCAAAGATCGGAAATAGGTGTCGAGAGGTTTCCAGGGCTTTGTGTGTTCAGTGGTTTTTTCCGCTCCACCGAGGCTTTTCAATTCCTGGATGATGAAGTGCGAGAGCGCGGGGATGGCTGGCGCTTCGCCGAGTTCGAACCCCGCGCGTTTCCGCTCCAGCAAAGCGTCGATGAGCTCGCGCACTTCTCCGCGCGGAAGCATCTCGTCGAGCAAAACGCGGAATTCCATTGGAACGATGGTTCCATGGTTTTTCAGCCATTGAGCGGCCAGCAGGGGGCGGAGCATGTAGAAATACCGCTTCAGCTTGATGGTGTCGGCCTCGAGATAGGATCTGCGATTTCGATCCGCCATGCTCAAGTAGTGATGCATGCAGGATCGTGGACAAAAATAGCGCTCGCAGAGATTCCAAAACCCCATGCGAAATTCTGGATGCTGCAAGTAGACGAAGGGGGATTGCATCCACTCGATCAGGGGAGGGTTGGACTTCCGGAGCAAGCGCAAGGCCTTGGTAAGGTCCCAACCCGAAAAATCTAAATCCCCAGAAATCGGAACCTCGATCACGTCCCGCATCGGAGAAACCCGCAGATAGTCCTCGCTGCGCCGCAGGTAAATAAATCGGACATCAAAATCACTATCGGTGGACTCAAACCCCCACGCGCGACTCCCGGACTCGCAAGCCCAAAGAATGGTGATGCGCTCGCGGGCGGCGAGGGCTTCCAGTTCGGAACAAATCAAACGGGTTTGTGCAGGGGAGATGCTCATGATTCAGGGCCCGATCTTACCTGAACTCACGACTGAAATTTCGGAATCAAGAATTTTTGGAAACGGATTCATTTACTCTCTTTTTGTTTTATCAACCACTGATGGACACTGATAGACACTGATAAGAAAACAAAGGCGGGAAGTTTTCATTGATGAAAAATCAACACTCGGGAGGACGGTTTTTTCCAAACACTTGGTTCAACAAACACTCGAGGCAGCCTGTCTGCTATCAGTGTCCATCAGTGTCCATCAGTGGTTGATAATTTTACCTCTATCGCCGTCGCGACGACTTGCTGAGATTCCGGCTTCAAGAGGGG
>NEUK01000021.1 GCA_002290555.1 Spartobacteria bacterium AMD-G4 | reverse complement strand
GAAGCCTCCATCCTACGCCTCGTCTCCGCCATCCTCATGGACATTTCCGAGGAGTGGGAGTCCGGCAAAACCTATCTTCCCCAGATCAGGTGCAACTAAGCCAAATCGATAAAATAACCCTAAGCATCCTTCAGTCAGACTATCCGAATTTACAAAAAAATGTTGCTTCGTCGAAAAAAATCTCCACGGCTTTCAGCGTCTTTCGAAAAACTGCAATTCCTCATTTTCTACTCCGTGTCCTCCGTGGTTAGTTCCAGTCCAACCGCTCACCCCCTGCGTTTGAGTTTCTGAAATGCGGCTTGGGCGTCTCGTTTTCAGAGGCACGCCTTGAAGCGTCATCAGACGGTTTTGAGGGAGCCTCCGTCGAGTGCGAGGCTGGAACCGGTGATGTAGGATGCGGCGTCGGATAGGAGAAATGCTGCGGCTTTTCCAAATTCAGAGATGTCTCCGTAGCGGCCCAGGGGAATCGTCTTTATGGCATCTGCGCGGCACTCTTCGGGCGTCATCCCGGTGCGTTCGGCGCGCGTGCTGTCCAAGCTCCTGATGCGGTCGGTATCGATCCGGCCCGGCATGATGTTATTTACGCGGATGCCTTCTGGAGCGAGTTGGATAGAAAGCGTCTTGACCAGACTTGTCACGCCGGATCGCATGACATTTGAGAGAATGAGTTGTTCGGCGGGCTCTTTGACGGTGATAGAGGTGATCGTGAGAATAGATCCCCCACCGCGTTGGCGCATCGAGGGCAGGACACTGCGTATCATTCGAACAGTGCTGAGAAGATTGATTTCAAAAGCCTCCTGCCAGGATTCGTCGCTGAAGTTATCAAAGCCTCCTGCGGGAGGACCGCCTGCATTGGCAACGAGGAGATCGACTCCGCCGAATTCCGAGATGGTGCGTGATGTCCAATCTGCGATGGATGCCGGATTTTTTGCATCCATACGCGATGCAAGGACGCGGGCGTCGGTTTCTTCGCGGAGCTGTGTTGCGGCCTTCTCGGCGGCGTCCAAGTCCCGGCTCGCAATAGACACTTTTACTCCTTCGCGCGCGAGTTCTTTGGCCACTCCAAAACCCAGTCCGCGACTTGATGCGGCTACCATGGCGACCTTGCCTTGAAGCATCAAATTCATTGTTAAGCCTTGAAAAGATCGGGTTGTGCTGAAGATGCGGAGGCAGACTTTGGAGCAGGCAGGCCGAGTTTTGTGTAGGCTTTGGGCATGGCCACACGGCCTTGGGCAGTGCGCTTGATGTAGCCTTGCATGATCAGGTAAGGCTCATGCACTTCCTCAATGGTGCCGGACTCTTCTCCAATGGCTACGGCAAGGCTATTCACTCCCACTGGGCCGCCATCGAACAGGCCAATGATGGCTTCGAGTATGCGCTTGTCCATTTCGTCAAAGCCCTCGGCATCGATGTCGAGCATGGTGAGCGCATCGGTGGCGCTCTGGACGGTGATATTCCCCCCTGCGCGAACCAAGGAATAGTCGCGGACCCAGCGGAGAAGATTGTTGGCGATGCGTGGTGTGCCTCGCGCGCGGCGGGCGATTTCCAAGTCCGCACCGGCTTCCAATTCACTGCCGAGAAGTCCCGCGCTGCGGCTCACGATGGAGGCAAGGGTCTCCGGGGCGTAGTAGTCGAGGCGACAATTCATGCCAAACCGCGACCGCAGCGGATCGCTGATCATGCCGGAGCGGGTCGTGGCCCCGATGAGGGTGAACGGGGCGAGGCTCAGCCTCACGGTTCGGGCGCTGGGCCCTTGGTCAATAACGATGTCGAGTTTGAAATCTTCCATCGCGGGATACAAATACTCCTCGATGGCTGGTTGCAGGCGGTGGATTTCATCGATGAAGAGAACTCCGCCGCGTTCGATGTTTGTAAGCAGTCCTGCGAGGTCGCCTGCCTTTTCGATCATTGGCCCACTGGTGGTGCGGACTTCAGCATTCATGGCATTGCCTATGATGTAGGCCAACGTGGTCTTGCCAAGCCCGGGCGGGCCGCTGAGCAGGATGTGCTGCAGGGTGTCGCCCCGTTGCTTGGCAGCCTCGACCATGACCTGGAGGCGTTCGACAGTCTTTTCCTGTCCTGCGAATTCCTCGAAAAGTGGTGGTCTGAGCGAGATTTCGAATGTCGAATCTATCGGCTCGAGGTCCTGCGATTTGGGATCTGGTGCGCTCATGGAATTCTCATCTTTCGAACTTCCTGCACACAAGTGAAGAAATCACGGTAAGGATGGCAGGTTTGAGTCTCACAAAACGAACTTAGCGATCCCAATATTTAGGGAAACAAGAAAAGCGAAACGCTTACCTTGTATACTTGGTGATCACCCGAGCGAAGGTGCAGGGGAGAACGGGAACTACTCAGTTTCAGAAAGGAATATCATCGTCTGGAGCGTCGCTTGGAGGCGGTGCAACCTGACGCTGCGGCTGTGGCGGCGCTGAGCGGCGAGGTGCCGCGGCTGCAGGAGCGGATTCGTAGCTCTCATGCTCCCCTCCGCCGGATGGGCCTGGCCCTCCGGTGCGACCGCCCAAAAGTTGCAGGTTCTCACCCACTACTTTCATCCGAGTCCGCTTTTGCCCGCTGGCTTTGTCTTCCCAAGAGTCCATGCGGAGGCGGCCTTCAATATAAATGGGACGGCCTTTCTTCGCGTATTCACCAGCGATCTCGGCGAGGCGGCCCCAGAGTTCGACATCAACGAATGTCGTCTCCTCACGCTTCTCGCCATTGTCGAGGGTGTAGTTTCGGTTGATGGCCAGGCCAATATCTGTGACGGCGCTGCCTTTGGAGGTAAACTTCACTTCCGGGTCGCGGGTGACGTTTCCAATGAGGATGACTTTATTGACGTTGGCCATGGCTTCTGGGTATTGGGAGATTAGGCTGCAGCCGCGGCCGGGGCTTTTTTGGCGGGGAGTTTGAGGTAGTTTTGAAGAAGAATGTCGTTGTCGAGTTTGAGCTTGGAGCGCATTTTAACAATGGCGGTGGGTGCGGCTTCGAACACGAAATTCACGAAGTAAGCTGTCCTGAGGTGGTCTGTCTCGTAGGCAAGTTCGCGCTTTTCGAGGCGCTGAACCTGCTCGATGGTAGCTCCCTCCGCTTTGAGCGTGTTTTCGAGGCGCTCGATGGTGTCTTTGATGGTTTCTTCTTTGCCTCGCGTATTGAGGGCGAGGAGTGCTTCGTATCGGTTCATTATTCCTGGTTTTTTTGGTTGAATTGATTCATTGCGGCGTCAATGCCGTGGGCATTGGCGTATTCAAAAGCATCGGATGCCTTGCCTATGGATTCCTTGAGTAAAGGAAGTTCCTCTTGGAGAAAACCTCCGAGGACGTGGTTGTGAAGGGTACTTTGCGGTTTCCCGATTCCAACTCGCAACCTGGGGACAGCCTCTGTGCCCATGTGGACGAGGACGGATTCCAGCCCGTTGTGCCCGCCCGCGCTGCCGGACTTACGAAGCCTCAGCGTGCCAAGCGGGAGAGAAGTGTCATCGAGGATCACCATGATTTCAGCGCGGGGAATCTTGTAGTATCTCGAAAACTCCCCCACGGCCTCTCCGCTGAGGTTCATGAAGGTTTGAGGCTTCATGAGCGTGCGGCCTCCCGTGCGTGCCGTGTCGGAATTCCACTTTTGATCGAAAGCAAAGCTGGTGGCTCCCCGCCGCGCCAACTCGTCGCCAACCATGAAACCCACATTGTGGCGGGTGTTCTGGTATTGCGAACCCGGATTTCCCAGGCAGGCTACGAGCCGATATGCAGCGGTAGATTCCACTTCTACGGGAGCTATTTTTTATCCGAAGCAGCTTCGGCTTTCTTTTCCTTGATCACTTCTGGAGATGATGCGGCAGCACCAGCGGGGCCTCCAACAGCCACTGCAGGTTCAGCTACGATAAAGACGGTCAGGTCGGCATCAACATCAGCTTCAACGCCACTGGGGAGCTGTAGATCGCGAATGTGTATGGAATCGCCGATTTTCAAAGCGCTCACATCGACTCTGATGATCTCTGGGAGATCTTGGGGCAGGCAGCGAATCGAGATGCTGCGAATACTTTGCTCGAGCAGGCCGCCAAAATTTTTGACACCTTCCGCTTCGCCGAAAGGCTCGACTGTGATGTCCGCAGAGATTTTCTCCGTCATCGAGACAGCTTGGAAGTCGACATGCAGAATCTGGTTGCGAAGCGTGTGTCGTTGCACCTCTTGGATGAGCGAAAGTTGGCTGGAATTGTTTGCGCCGTCTTGGATTTCCAGATCCACGAGAATGTTCTCGCCGACGGCATGGGAAAGGAGAATTTCGAGTTCGCGGTGCGAGACTTCGAGGTTTGCCGGCGTCCGGTGATGGCCGTAGATGACGGCTGGAACGGATCCGCGCGTGCGGACGGTTTTGACGGCATTGCGGCCGCTTTCGGTGCGGGGACGGGCTGTGAGTTTAACTTGCTTGGCCATATTTGTGATTTACTTGGTTTGTTTTACTTCAAAGAGCGAACTTACGGACTCGTCGTCATGAATGCGCCTGATCCCCTCACCGAGAAGCGCGGCAACGGAGAGTGATGTAACTCTGCTGCCGGTCGTGAGACGAGCCGGAACGCTGTTCGTGGAAATCAACTCCTTGAGATCGGAGTCCCTCAAACGCTCGACCGCCAAATCTGTCAGTATGGTATGGGAAATACCAGCATAAATATCAAGGGCTCCGTGTTTCCTCAGAATTTTTGCAGCTCCAGTGATCGTGCCTGCCGTCTCGGTGAGGTCATCGACGATGAGAATATTTTTTCCCCCCACCTCGCCAATGATGTGCGAAGCCTCGGTCTCGGTGGCGCTTTTGCGTTGTTTGACCACAATGGCTATGCGGGTGCCCAAGGCGCCAGCGTAAGCGGAGGCCATCTTCACGCCGCCGACATCCGGCGACACAACGATGAGATTTTCTATACCCATGGAGCGGATATGCTCGACCATCACCGGCATGGCATGCAAGTGGTCCACAGGAATATCAAAAAAACCCTGCAACTGCTGCGCGTGGAGATCCATCGTTAGCACACGGTTCACGCCTGCAGCTACAAGGAGGTTGGCCACAAGCTTCGCTGTGATCGGCACGCGAGGCTGGTCTTTGCGGTCTTGCCGGGCGTAACCGAAGAATGGAATGACGGCCGTGATACGAGCCGCACTGGCTCGCCGCGCTGCATCCACCATGATGAGAAGCTCCATCAGGTTATGGTTCGTCGGGGGACAAGTCGGCTGGATGATAAAAACATCCCGGCCCCGGATATTGTCGTTGATTTTTACAAAAGTTTCTCCGTCGGGAAAGGGAGTCACGGTGGCATCTCCGAGCGGAACTCCAAGGTAGGCGCAGATATCACTGGACAGTGCGGGATTGGCATTGCCTGTGAAGATTTTCATTTCCGGACTTCTGAAAAGTGTCATGGGATGTCAGGCGATGGCTCGGGGATTAACGGTTTTGGTATCAGGGTTTCTTGGCGAGGGGTATTGTAGGCTCGATTCGGGTTTGAGCGAGGCGGGCTAAATAAGTTTTTTCCATGAGGTCGCATTTTTTGGAGAGCGAGCTGTCCATCTTCCTCATTTTTTTAAAAAGAAGCTGGTAGTATTTTCTGTAAGCTGCGCGCTCGCCTTCAAAGGTGGTCGAGGTTTTGGCTTTGTTCAGCAGGCTTTCTATCTCCGGGTCCTGCTCAGCTTTTGTCCTCACTTGCTGGTAGCGAATTTTCAATTTGGCTTCCTGCTCCTCTCCCGCCGCCGCGAGCGTTCTCGGATCCACAGGTGCGGGTGCTCCTTCGAGGGGCATGAGGTTGTTTGGATCTACATAATCTGCATCGGACTCTGTAACCGGGAGGACCTCTCCGGAGAGCGATATCTGGGTGTCGGAAATAATGTCGGGGGTCTGGGAATTCGGATCGGCCGGCAAGTTGATGAAATCTTGATCGCTTGGAGTGGGAGTGGGAGTGGGAGTGGGAGTGGGAGTGGGGGTCGGCGCGGCCGTGATTTCGGGCTCCACGATTTTGTCCTCCTGCGCCAGAGCAAGCATTGGGATAGTGAAGGCAAGTAGAAGGGATGTGGTGAATCGCTCGAAAAACATGGCGCGGGTGAGAAGCTTGTAAGAACAGCAATTTTGGGCTCACTTGGCAAGTGTATGAATCCCAAGACGAGTCATCCGGGCGGCAGTCCCGTAGAGGCTGCCCGTGCCATGAGCCACGAGGAGGGATTTGTTTTTTTGGATTCTGCCCTTCCAAGTAAGAACTCCCTTTCACTTTTGGCCAGCAAGCCGGACCTGGTGCTGCGCGGCCGCGACTGGGATGCGCTCGAGTGCGAATTGGAAAAGCGTTATCGAAGCAAAGATGGGTCAGGACATCCCGAGGGGGCTGCAATCGGGTGGGTTGGCTACGACGGCGATTTTCATTTTTCTTTTTATGAGCGCCTTCACATCTACTCGCATGCGGCCAAGGAATGGACTGTCCGCCCAAAAGAGTTTCAGGCTCATCCGCTGCCTGGGGACTTCGTTGCGCCCGATTTCAAACCGCTTCTGGGCAAGAATGAGTTTTTACGGATGGTTGCCATGGCCAAGGAATTCATCGCAGCGGGCGATATCTACCAAGTGTGCCTCAGCCACCCTTTCATAGCGACTGCCGGAGTCGATCCTTGGGCATTTTATGAAATGCTAAGAACGCACTCGCCAGCTCCTGAATCGGCTTTTTTAAATTGTGGGAATCTGCAGATCGCCTCGGCTTCGCCAGAAAGCTTTTTGAGTATTTCGGGAAGGCATATCGAAACGAGGCCGATCAAGGGCACACGGCCCCGCAATCCCGATGAGTCGGGAGATCGCTTGAGCTCACAGGAGTTGATGACTTCCGAAAAAGAGATTGCCGAATTGGTGATGATCACAGACCTCGAGCGCAACGATCTCGGTCGCGTTTGCCGGTATGGATCTGTTCAAGTGCTGGAACTGCTCAAGCTCGAAAGATACGAGCAGGTTTTCCATCTCGCTTCGACCATTTGTGGCGAGTTGCGTCCCGATGTGAGTCATGTTTCGGCTCTGCGCGAGTGCTTTCCCGGGGGGTCGATTTCGGGCGCCCCCAAGAAACGCGCCATGGAAATCATTGCAGCGCTCGAGCCACATCCGCGAGGTATCTACACAGGAGCCATTGGCTATTTTGGTTTCAATGGGGACAGCCGGTTCTCGATCGCCATACGGACGGCTTTCTTTGAGTCGAACCATTGCCATTTTCATGTGGGAGCAGGGATCGTCGCGGATTCCATTGCGGAGATGGAATGGCAGGAAACATGGCACAAGGCGGAGGGCTTGCTACGCTCTGCGCGTGCGTGTGCTGGCCCTCAGAGGTAGGTGCTACCAAGATTCTTCTTCAATCGGGGGTCGAAAAAGAAGTCTCGTGCGGCAATAGGAAAAAAATCCGCACACTCCGGATGGCTGGGATTTAGAAGGTAGTTTGGCTCCTCTTGAATCAAGACGGATGGCACCTGCAAAACAGCGGACCGCTTGGAGCGCAGCCACTCTGTGCCAGCTTCGCGAGTGGCACCGGATGGCAGCGTCTCGTCCCAACCTCGCGGCAGAGTAGGGATCTTTTCCATCGAGAGCGCCGTCAAATTCACTTCCAGAAAACTAAAGCGCACACACTTTGTCTTGGGTGTAAGATGGACCAGTAATTCCAGAGCCGCCAACGCCCGGGAGCTGGCAAGGTAAACACAGGGATGTCCGGGATGATTCCAGCGGCCGCCATGCAGGCGGGCACCTTCCCCATCCAGGGCGCTGGTGCGCCATTTGTGGTTCACTATCCGGTAAGCACTGAGCATAAAAAATCAGGCAAAAACGCCGTAGTCAATTTGCCCTATGAGATCCTCGACCATTCTGGCTCCGACCTCGGTGTCGCAAAACGCTATGGGTGCCTCGCCGCTCATCGCGTGAGCGGGGGACCTCAGCCATTCGCGCGCGGCGTCCTCAGACCCAAAAAGCTCGTAAGCTTTTCCAAAAACTCTTGCAAGCCGAGCAATGCGGTCACTTTCATTCTTGTCAAAGTATCCCGCTTTTTTGCGACGATGAAGTGTTGCTCTTGAGATATCAAGCCAAATTGCCAATTGCTCGTCACTCACATCCAGCCAGCGTCGCAGCATTTCAAATTCATCGTAGAGAAATCCATGTCTGAGCTGCTCTACAATGGGACTTGTAGGCATTTCATCATTCAAAACATTATCCTTTTTCGGAAGGAATTGGTCGATAATTCGAGGGCTGTAAAGCGTTCTTCTCATATGAGACGAATAAACCACTCCTATGAATCAATTTCAACATCTTTCATAAAAAATTTTAGATCCTCCGCCCAACCAATCTTCCATTCCAGAGGTTCCCCTTTCCACATAATTTTCAGCCCTGCGGACTGCAACGCATGCCTTCTTATGAGCAGGCGCTCCTCGAGGGCAGGTGTCCAGCCGGTTCTAATAAACTCGAGGTAATAATCCTCGGAGGGGCCATAAATTTTATCCCCTAAGACAGGATGGCCGATATGCGAGGCATGAATGCGAATCTGGTGGGTGCGGCCTGTGACGGGTTGCGCCTCGACCATCGCAAATCGCCCGAGTGCGTTCTCGATATTCTGCAACACGCGAAAGTGAGTTTTTGCTTTTGCCCCGCATGGGTGGACCATTCTTTTGAGATGAATCCTCGTTGGCCCGACTTCCCCCTGCCTGACGATTGGCGCGTCAACAGAGAAAAACTTTTCGCTGGGGTGTCCGCACAGCAAAGCCAGATAGGTCTTTGTGATCTTCCCTTCCTGCATGGCAATGGCTGCTTGCCGCGCGGCCGAGGGATGCTTGGCAACCAATACCAATCCACTCGTCTCGCGGTCCAAGCGGTTGATCAGAGAGACTTGCCCAGCATTCGCGATCTCGTAGCAAAGAAGCTCTCTCAAGCCGTCCCAGAGCGTGCGTGTGCCGTCCGGCTTGCTGGGGTGCACAAGCAGACCTGCGGGCTTGTCCACGACCAAAAGGTCGGGCGTCTCTCCAATAATCTGGAACTCTTCTTGATCCATGAGCGTGAGTTGCCGACTATGGCCGTTCAATGGTCTCACTGCAAAATGTCACGCGATTTTATTCCTCGGGAACTGGCGAGGTTCGCGCATTGGATGGTGTTTCTCTCCAACTCGAGCCCGGGGCTTTTGCCACGGTCACCGGCCCCAGCGGTTGCGGAAAAAGCACGCTTCTCAATCTCCTCGGAGGGCTCGATCACCCGACCTCGGGGGAGATTCATGTGGCCGGTATTCCCTTGCACGGCGCAGGTGAGGCCGAGCTAACCCACTACCGTCGGCACACGCTTGGAATCGTGTTTCAATTTTTCAACCTCCTCCCTGCCATGACTGTGAGTGAAAATGTGGAGTTACCCCTGCTTCTGCGTGGCGAGTCGGCTTCGACTTCCGCCAGTCGCGTCTCGGATATGCTTGCACTTGTCGGCCTCTCGCACAGGGCTGCGCATTTCCCTGGCCAGCTCAGCGGCGGTGAAATGCAGCGCACAGCCATAGCAAGGGCCTTGGTCGGGAATCCCGCACTCCTGCTCGCTGACGAGCCAACAGGCAATCTCGACTCCGCTAACGCCGCGTTGGTTTGCGAGACATTCTCAAAGATTGCTTCCCAAAAAATTGCCACCTTGATTATTGTAACTCACAGCGACTTGGTTGCCGCATTGGCTCCGGTTCGAATACACATGCTCGATGGAAAAATACTCTCCCAAAGCCCCGCCGGCCCCGCCCTCTGATCCCCCCGCCTGCCTTCGCTTGACACTCCATTAGGCCAATCGCTCAAATCCTTAAAATCACACACCACTTTGGAAAAACAACGCACACTCGCATCGTCAGCCAGCCTCACTGGCAGCGCCCTGCATACAGGCGAAAATGTCACACTCACGATTTTGCCCGCACCAGTCGGCCACGGCTTCAAATTTCAGCGCATCGATTTGCCCGATGAACCGATTGTCGATGCCGCAGCCGCCTATGTGAAGACCGTGGAGCGCGCAACCACGCTTGTTCAAGGCATGGTTAAAATCCACACAGTGGAGCATGTTCTCTCGGCTCTGACTGGAATGGGTGTGGACAATGCGCTCATCCAGATGGATGCCAACGAGCCCCCAATCGGCGATGGCAGCGCATCCGAATACATCGCCCTCATCAACAAAGCTGGCATCATCGAGCAGGATGCGCCGCGCCGCTACATTGATATCCGCGAACCGGTCACCATCGAGTCCAACGGCTCGATCCTCGTCATTCTCCCCGACACGAAATTCCGAGTCTCCTGCACGCAGGTCGGCCCCGAGGGACGTTTCACCCAATTTCTTTCCACGGAAATCACCCCTGAGATTTACGAAAAAGAAATCGCCCCCGCCCGCACCTTTGTTTTCTACGAGGATGTGAAGCCCCTCATGGATAAAGGCCTCATCAAAGGCGGGAGCCTCGAAAACGCCATCGTCGCCAGGGGTGACAGCGTCCTTAGCAAAGAGCCACTTCGCTTCCCGGACGAGTTCGTTCGCCACAAGATTCTTGATATCGTTGGCGATCTCGCACTCTCAGGTCGTTTCATCCGAGGGCATGTTGTTGCCGTAAAACCCGGCCACGGCATCAATACCGAGGCCGCCAAACTTCTCGCCGAGCGCTTCAACGCCGTCGCGCCCGCAGCGGCCAAACCCATTGCCGCCTCGCCTGGAGCGCTCGACATCAATGCCGTCATGCAGATTCTCCCGCACCGCTATCCTTTCCTCATGGTGGATCGCATTGTGGAATTCGATGGCGAATTGAAAGCCACCGGCGTGAAAGCTGTCACCATCAACGAACCGTATTTCCAAGGGCACTTTCCCAACCATCCCGTCATGCCCGGCGTCCTGCAACTGGAAGCCATGGCACAAGTGGCCAGCATTATCATGATGCGCCGCACCGAGAATGAAGGGAAAATCGGCTACTTCATGAGTGCCGACGAAGTCAAATTCCGCAAGCCTGTCATGCCTGGCGACACGCTCTTCATCGAGTGCGAACTCACCAGCGCGAAGAAACGCCTCGGCAAGGCCTCCTGCCGCTGCCTCGTCAATGGCGAGGTTGTCTCCGAAGGCATCCTCCTTTTTGGTCTTGTCGATAAATGACAAAAATCCATCCCAGTTCGGTCATAGACCCCTCCGCGATTTTGCACCCCGGCGCGGAGGTGGGTCCGTTCTGCCATATTGGCCCGCAGGTCGAGATTGGGAGCGGCACTCGCCTTCTCGGCCATGTCTCCATAGCAGGCCCCTCCCGCATCGGAGAGGGAAACACTTTTTACCCCTACTGCTCGATTGGTCAGCGATCTCAGGATCTGAAATACACCTCCGAACCTACCTACCTGGAAATCGGAAATAACAACTCGTTCCGCGAATTTTGCACGGTCAACCGCGGCACGCTTCCAGGCACCAAGACCAGTATTGGCCATCATGGAAATTTCCTCGCCTACTCACACATCGCGCACGATTGCACCGTCGGCGACCATGTCATTTTTTCTAATAACGGCACCATCGCCGGGCATGTCACCGTCGAGGATCATGTCATCATCGGCGGGCTCTCTGGAGTCCATCAATTCTGCCGCTTGGGACAGCATTCGATCGTCGGAGGTTGCACGAAAATCGTGCAGGATGTCCCTCCCTACATGATTGCTGATGGCAACCCTGCCGAGGTCCGTGGAATCAATCAGGTCGGACTCGAGCGCCGTGGTTTTGTAGCTGAGGACACCCGCACACTTCGCGAGGCCTACCGCTTGCTTTACCGATCAAACCTCAATGTCAAACAAGCCTGCGAAAAAATCCAAATGGATTTCTCCGGGCCCGATGTCATCCGCATCCTCCTTGCCTTTGTGGAATCGAGCCAGAGGGGCATCATCCGCTAATCCAAAAACCAAAAATCCCAGCATGCCCACTGTCCACGCCTACGCCGCTCACTCCCCCACATCGCCGCTCGAGCCCTTCACCTACGAACTCCCTCCCATCGGCCCCGAGCATGTGGACATCCGCGTGGAATACTGCGGCATCTGCCACTCGGATCTCAGCATGCTCCGCAATGAGTGGGGGTTTTCCTCTTACCCACTCGTGCCCGGTCACGAAGTCGTCGGTCGCGTCGAGGCCGTTGGATCGATGGTTAAAAATCTCGCTCCCGGCGACCGCGTCGGTCTTGGCTGGTTTTCCGAAAGCTGCATGACCTGTCCTCAGTGCATGGGTGGCGATCACAACCTCTGTGGCACAGGCGAGGGGACCATCGTGGGACGCCACGGCGGCTTTGCCAATCTCGTCCGCTCCCACTGGGCTTGGGCTACGAAACTTCCCGAATCCCTCTCCTCCGCCAGCGCCGGCCCACTCTTCTGCGGCGGGATCACGGTCTTCAGCCCCATCGTCGAATTCGGGGTCTGCCCCACAGATCGCGTCGGCGTCATTGGTATCGGTGGTCTGGGCCACCTCGCCGTGCAATTTCTTAATAAATGGGGCTGCGAAGTCACCGCCTTCACTTCGTCTATGGACAAAACCGAGGAACTCAAAAAACTCGGCGCCCACCGGGTCGTGAATTCCCGTGATGCCGAAGCCATGAAAGCCGAAGCCAACCGCTTCGATTTTATCATCAGCACAGTCGCCGTCCCTCTCGATTGGATGGGCTACATCTCCGCTCTCGCTCCCAAAGGCCGCCTCCACACGGTCGGCGCCATCCCCGAACCAGTCATGCTGGCGGCCTTCCCGCTCATCATGGGCCAACGCTCCTTCTCCGGCTCTCCACTCGGCAGTCCGGCCACCACCGCTCGTATGCTCGAGTTCTGCGCCCGCCATCAAATCGCCCCTCTCGTCGAGGAATTCCCGCTCTCAGATGTCAACGCAGCCCTCGATCGCCTTGAAAAGGGGAGCCCGAGATATCGCATCGTTCTCAAGGTCTGAAACGACTCGGTTTTCTAAAAAAGTCGAGAAAGGCTTTGCCTTACCCGCACACAAATTCGATATTGCAGACCAACTTTTGCCTCGTGGTGTAACGGTAGCACTGCAGATTCTGGATCTGTTTGTCATGGTTCGAATCCATGCGAGGCAGCCACCCTCTTGAACACTTGCTCGTAGGGTGTGCTAAAAAGGCAGCCTGGTGCTCCGCCCTTGAAACCGATACGGAATTTTTCCATGCAACAACCTGTCATTTTAATAAGCGGCGCCTCTCGGGGCATTGGGCTTGCAGCGGCTCGGCAACTCTCGGCGCGGGGTGCGATTGTGCTCGTCGCAAGTCGCAGTTTCGATCGTGCTCAGCAAGCGGCGGCTGCGATGGGGGGAGCGGCGACAGCGCTCCAACTCGATGTCACAGACGAATGTTCGATCGCGCTTGCCGTCTCGGAGGTTGCCACTCGATTCGGGCGGCTCGATGTTTTGGTGAACAATGCCGCTGTCTTGCTCGACCACCACGAGAGTATTTCCCTGTTGAAACGCGAGGTCTTGAGTGAAACTTTTGCGACGAATGTGAGCGGCGCACTTTGCTTGGCGCAAGCCATGTTGCCACTTCTCGAGAAATCCAGCGATCCTCGGATTATCAATGTCTCCAGCAGGGCTGGTCAGTTGGGCTCTGAGTTACAGACTTGGGCACCTGCCTACTCGATGAGCAAGAGTGCCCTCAATATGCTGACTCAACAGCTTGCTGCGGCCTACCCCGGGATTGCGGTAAATTCCATGTGTCCCGGCTGGTGCCGCACGGAGATGGGTGGTCCAGATGCGCCACGGAGCGCGGATGAAGGGGCCGATACCCTTGTGTGGTTGGCAATGGATGCGCCTCACGCACTACGAGGGAATTTTATTAAAAATCGAGAAACGATTCATTGGTAAATCCAAGTGCCGTCCGGCGAGTATGGCCGATTGATCTCTGCTCACACGAACATCCTCTCCCGGTCGAAAATCACCCAAAGGCGAATCGCAGAATTCGGTATGGATTGTGCTCTTTTCTGGAGTGGGTGACATACGCGATGGCTGAAATTTCCCTGTCTGTTTCACTTTGCTTCTTAGTCAGCCCGCTTCATATTGGCGACAGATTTGATCTGATGCTCAATATATGGATTCAGAAAAAAACATGCCCAAGTTCAAGATTTCGCCTGTAAAAAAATCGAAGGTTTTTCAAGACGAACTCGCTGATGCTCCGGCTTCGCCCCTCTGGGTCCCCCCCTCTTTTTCAAAATCAACCCTGGCATCAGATCCGCGCGGGCGCGGATTCAAAACTCAAAAACCGGCATTCCTTCCTAAAACTTCTCACGACACAGAATCCCTCGAGCAGTCATCACAGGATACTGAACCTCCCGCAATCACCTCCGCTTGCTTTCGAAATGCAGTTCCTTCAACCGCTCTGGATCTCCGTGCTTCTTTATCTTGGATACTTGGAGCTGCAGCGATTTTTGCCATACTCCTCTTTCTCGTTGGGTGGATTTCTTATCATCAAGGTTTTATGGCATCCCAAGCACGCACTCAAGAATTGCGCATGGAGTTGCCAAAGCCCATTCCCGCAGAATTTGAGAAATCCGTGGATGCCGCGCTGGAAGCCTATTACCAGGGAAACGCATCCGATGCCGTAGATTCCTTAGTAGAAGTTTATAGAAAAAACCAAACTATCCCATCCACTTGCTACCTGCTGGCACTCACCGCGATACAATGTGGGAATCTCCAGCTTGCCAGCGAAAAAGTGGATGATTCCATTGTCAAAGGTGAGAGACTCTCTGATGCTCTGGCCCTCAAAGCTGCCATAGAAATGGAAAAATCAAGCACGGGTGGGATGGGTGACCCCAAGGTGCGTGCCGAAAGCCTCCTCCGCTCTGCCATGGCGGCCGATTTTTCCAATCCGCGCCCCTTCATCGAACTCGCATCCCTCCTCCGCTTCCAAGGCAGAAATGACGAGGCCCGAAAATTGTTCGAAGCCGCCCGTATTCGCCTCAACCCTGTGGAGGGACATGCATTGGTCGAAACCTCGTTAGCCCTGCTTGACTTTCAACAGACTCCGAACGACAAGCTTCCGAGTAACTTAGACCCTGATAAGGATACCCGCTCCCTCATTTCAGCTGCATATATCGCTATGCGTAAAGATAATGTAATAGCTGTGAAGGACTTGCTTGCCAAAGCAAGGCAGCGGCTTTCCTTTCAGCTTTACGAATACTTGATGAACGACCCCTCAATACGCGCGTTTTCCAAAAATCCGCAAATGGCTGGGCTCTTTCGAGATTAACCCACAAGCCATTTCCCTGTAAATCGGAAGTAAGAGAAGTAATGCTTCTTTGAGCCAATTTGCGGAAGTCCTCGATCACGTTTTTGCGTTCACCAGCTTTATTGGCATGGCTCGCTCTCGCAATTGTAACAAATTTGTTACAGGAAGGCTATTTCCATTAGCGCCATGGCTTGTTTGATACGCGGTGTTCAATGGAAAAAACATTAAAAAAAATACCGCGCCCGGGTTCCCCAAGAAAAGTCTCCGCAGTCGTCGGAAAGGGGGCCCGTGCCAAGACGCTGAAAAATCAAAGCACAGCATTCTCCTCCGTGGCGGAGGTGGATCCGACAAAGCAAGCAGTCGGAGAATTGGGTGCGGCCGTTATGAAACTCATTGCTTCCTCAATGGTGCCGTCGCTTGGCCATTCAGATCCAGAAAATCCGCCCCCCCAAACGGGTCAAAGAATTTCCACACGAGGAAGTCTGACTCAAAAAGATGATCAGACCGGACGTCCCGGAAAAAAGTCTCGGCTGAAGGCCGCGCTGGCAGCCGATCAAAGCGCCGAGGAAAACAAAAGTCGCTGCAGCGATAGCCGCGGAGCCGCTTCCACTCAA
>NEUK01000020.1 GCA_002290555.1 Spartobacteria bacterium AMD-G4 | reverse complement strand
GGGAACTTACGCGGGAGCCATCACGAACAACGGCACTTTCGTTTACGCTGGCACAAACAACCAAACCCTCTCCGGCAACATCAGCGGCACCGGCGCGCTGACGAAAAACGCCGCCAGCACGCTCACCCTCTCAGGCAACAACACCTACACCGGCGGCACCACACTCAACACCGGCACGGTCGTGATCGGCAACACCGCCGCCGCAGGCACCGGCACCATTACGCAATCCAGCGGATCCTCGCTAATGTGCAGGCCAGCCAAAGCGCCACGCTGAGCGGCGCGATCACCGTCAACAACGCCACATGGGAAGTGGACAGCGGCGACACGCTCACGGTCTCCGGCGCAGTCTCTGGCAGCGGCGGAGTCACGAAAAACGGCACCGGCACCTTAGTCCTCAGTGGTTCAAATTCCTACACTGGTGCCACCGCGGTGAACTCCGGCACACTCGTGGCAGGCGCCACCAACGCCCTCGGCAACAGCACGGCCGTTGATATCTACGGAGGCTCACTCCTCGTCACAGCCGACAACGCCATCAACGACGCCGCCGCCATCAACCTCGGCGGAGGAGTTCTTGCCCTAAGTGGAACCTTCGATGAAAGCGTCGGTCTCCTCACCCTGAGCTCCAACTCCGTGATCAACCTCGACGGGTTCTCCGGCGTCCTCCGCTTTGGTGGCGTTGGCTCCTGGGGCTCCGGCGCCAACCTCGCCATCTGGAACTGGAGCGGAACCACCCTATCTGGAACACAAATCAACAATTACGCAAACCCCAGCCATGTGGTTTTCACCGATCAAACAGGCCTCACTGGCAACCTCGGAAAGATCAGTTTCTTCAGCGGCAGCGGCACAGGATTCATCGGAAACGCCTTCGAACAATCCTTCAGCCAATCCGGCTTTGCCACCAGCACGGAAATCATCGCCGTCCCCGAACCCGAAACCTACGCCGTAGCAGTCATCCTTCTACTGGGTCTCGGTATCCACGCCTACCGCACACACCGCCGACGCACCGAGCAGAAACAAGCCCAAAACTGATGACAAACCCGGTGAAAAGATTGAAGCCGGAAGACTCAATCTGGAGAGCCACTAAAATTGTAAATCCTCGAAAGCACCCAAGTAGGTCAGGCGTCTCGCCTGACACCGCATAACCTCCACTCCGCAGGCCTTCAGCCTACGCCTCGCAGGGGGACGCCAGCGCTACTGCGAACGCACATATATGAAATCAACCAGTGAAAGTCTGAGTCATCCTCGACGCTGGATTCGCGTGGCGCGGCAACCTCGCCCTGCTCAAGGAGCGAATCTATTCCTACCTTGTCAACAGCACGCGCAGTCGCCGCACCAAGTATGTCGACGCTTTTGAAAAAGAGACCTGTGAGGCTCTGCCCAGACGCTCCGACGGCGAGAGCGTGGAGGTGAAAAAAATCACCGATCCCGAGGGCCCCGCCAGCCAACCCGACGACAAACAAAAACGCGTCTTCCAAATGCTCGGCATCGAGTGGGAATCCACCTTCCCGACCAAAGAAACCGAATTCCCAGACTTAAGAGATTGAAGTGCCTTTGGAACGACCTCTTAGGTTCTATGCGGGGTTCCGGTCGGCCATGAGAAACTTGGGCGAAGCCTCTCCGATTCCGACCGCCGTGCGGACCCGCTGCATCACTCTGTTTGAGACCTCCTGCGCCTTCGCGGCACCTTCGGCGAGGACGCGATCGACGAGTTCGGAATCCCTCAGGATTTCCTCACGCCTCACACGGAAGGGCGCGAAGTATTCCCAGATTCCGACGAAGAGACGCTTCTTCAAATCTCCATAACCGGTGCCGCCGTTGGAAAAAGCACCAACCATTTCTTGGTAATCCCCCGGCGAGGCAACAAGTTTGTAGAGGTCGAGAATCACGGATCCCTCGGTGGGCTTGGGCGACTCGACCGGTGTGGAGTCGGTTTTAATGCCCATGATTTTTTTGCGTAAGGCCGCCTCGGGGGCGAAAATCTCGATCGTATTGTGGTAGCTCTTGCTCATCTTCGCCCCATCCAGACCCGGCACCACAGCCGTCTCGTCGCGAATGCTCGATTGCGGGAGTTTAAAAATCTCCCCGTAGGTCTCGTTCATCTTCACGGCGATATCGCGCGTGACCTCCAGATGCTGTTTCTGGTCTTTCCCGACAGGAACGAGATCGCTGTCGCAAATCAAAATATCGGCGGCCATGAGCACCGGATACGCAAATAATCCATGCGAGGCTCCCAAGCCGCGCGCAGTCTTGTCCTTGAACGAGTGGCAACGCTCAAGCAAACCCATGGGCGTGATGGTGCTCAGAATCCAGGCCAACTCGGTGACGGCAGGAACATCCGATTGACGAAAGAAAACGGCCCGCGCGGGATCGAGCCCGCAGGCCAGAAAGTCCACTGCCAACTCCCGCACGTTGGCCCGGAGTGTGGTGGCACTGTGCACGCTCGTGAGGGCGTGGAGATCCGCTATGAAATAGAAGGCCTCACCCTGCTCTTGAAGCTCGATAGCAGGCTTCATCATGCCGAAGTAATTTCCCAGATGAAGGGTTCCCGAAGGTTGTATTCCAGAAAGGATTCTCATAGGGCGTGAATACCATGTCCGCCCGGCGGGGAAATCCTTCTTTTTTGAAAAGGGTTTGAATCGGCATACCCTGTGGATATCGTCCGTCGCACATCTGCTTTTTTGCCACAAGCGCAATGAAAAAAATTATCACCACCACTCTACTCGCCGCTTGCCTTTGGTCCTCACAGGCGGCGGAGAACTACATCATCATCGACAACCAGACGGGAACGATTCTGGATTCCAAAAACAAGGCCGCCAAAGTCCAGATTGCGAGCCTCACCAAGATTGCCACCGCTCTCGTGGCACTCGACTGGGCGGACCTCACCAAATCCGACCTCGCCGCGCTCGCTGAGGTTCCCGCCGGTGCGGTGAGTGCCGGTATGGTGAGTGCCATAGGGCTTCAGCAGGGCGACTCCGTAAGTCTGCGCGACCTCATCTACTGCGCGCTTCTGGCCTCAGACAATGTCGCCGCCCACACACTCGCCAACCACATCGGCGCACGGGTCGCAAACCCCGAGGGGTTGAACCCCGCCAATAACTTTGTCGCTCACATGAACGCCCTGGCGCGAACGCTCTTCATGAAGCGAACACTTTTCCTCAACCCGTCGGGAATGGATCACCGCACGGATATCACCGCACCTCACTCGACAGCAGAGGACCTTGCGCGCCTCGTGCGCCATGCCTACAACAGCGCGGGCTTTGCATTTTATGTGTCCCAGAAATCCCGCGAGATTCATATTTTCCGTGGAGGCATCGACACGCCGATCCAAATACACAACACCAACGAGTTGCTGGGCAAGGACGGCATCGACGGAGTCAAAACCGGCCGCACCCGCCGCGCGGGGGATTGCCTCATCCTCTCCTCCCTACGCGCTCCGGAATCCCAGCGCGAAGGCGAGACGGTATTCATCACCCCCCGCCGCATCAATGTCGTGCTCCTGGATTCGCCGAACCGCTTCAGTGAGGGGCAGGCGCTCGTGGCGCACGGCTGGGCCCTCTACGAGGCTTGGGCTGCCGCAGGCCGCCCGATCAAGAAGTCGACCAGCCTTTAAGTCGCCTCCATGGAGCGCAAACGCATTGGAATTCTCACCAGCGGCGGCGACTGCCCCGGCCTCAACGCCGTGCTCCGCGCCGCGAGCCGCGCCTCCGAGAAACTCGGCTGGGAGCTCATCGGCTTTCAAGACGGCTTCGAGGGGCTTCTCGCGCCCATGACCCATATCGTCCTCGATCGCCATATCACAGCAGGCATCATGCATCTCGGAGGAACTCTCCTCGGCACAGTCAATAAAGGCCAATTCATCTCGCGCGGCAATGGCCGCCAAGGCTCGTTCATCCCAGCAGAGGTGCTCGGGAAAACACGCCAGACATTCCAATCGCTCAATATTCACGGCCTCATCGTCGTCGGAGGGGATGGATCTCTGAATACCGCGCTCCAGATGCACAACGCGGGTTTGCCGGTGGTCGGGGTTCCCAAAACCATCGACAACGACCTTGAGGCTACCGACATGACTTTTGGCTTCGACTCGGCTGTCGAATGTGTCGCCAGCTCTCTCGACCGCCTCCATACCACAGCCACCAGCCACAAGCGCGTGATGGTGATCGAGGTCATGGGGCGCCATGCCGGCTGGATCGCACTGCATGGCGGCCTGGCCGGAGGAGCCGACATCATTCTCATTCCCGAGATTCCTTTTGAGTTTTCCAAGGTGGCGGAGGAAGTCTTGCGCCGCGAAAAGGAAGGGGCCAAATGCACGATGGTCGTCGTGGCCGAGGGAGCCAAACCGAAGGATGGGAGGGTCTCCCGACTCTCATCACCAAACGGCGAAAACCGTCTCGGAGGCATTGCTGAAGTGGTGGGCTGCGAAATCGGCAACCGCACCGGCAAGGAAGTGCGCACCTGCGTGCTGGGCCACCTCCAGCGTGGAGGAGCCCCCACCATGCTCGATCGCATCCTCGGCACGCGATTTGGCATCAAGGCTGTCCAACTCATCGAGGAAGAAAAATTCGGCTCCATGGTGAGTTACAAAAACCATTCCACCTGCGCCGTCCCGATCTCTGAAGCTGTTCACAAAATGCGCCGTGTTGATCCCCAGGACCAATTGGTGGAACACGCCCGCGCGGTGGAAATTTCTTTCGGCGACTGAAGCCCCGTTGCGTCGGGAGGGCAACACCTCGGAAAACCCGAGTTGGACGGAAAGCGTGTGACACTACTGCCTCCAGGATCGTGGACTTTCGAAGGCGATCATGTAGGGCAGGTGTCTCGCCTGCCATCGAGCAAAACACGTAGGGCAGGTGTCTCGCCTGCCATCGAGCAAACGACAATCGCAAGCGGGACGCCTGCGACACATTCAAAAACAGGACGGATTTTCACGAATGGGAAGCGGCTTCGCCGGAGATTTTCGTTGGCCGACCTCGTTCGTATTCATTCAAGAAACTCTTGGTTCAAATGTCCATCGCTTGGACATCCGAGCAGGCCGGGCTCATGCGCTTTCCCAGTGGATGAGGATATCCGATCCTATGTCCTCTTGCAGGCTTGGTAGATCGATACGACACCGAGTGTGAGGGGCCTTGGCGCCTCGCAGGAAAAACCGCACTCTTCGAGCAGAGCGTTCATGTTTTGCCCACTTGGAAATGTTTCGATCGAGCCGCCGAGATACTCGTAGGCCTCTTTGCGCTGCGTGGCCCAATGCGCGAGGTGCGGCAACACATGGTGGAGATACAGGCGGTAAAATGTGAGTAGGGGCTCCCACTCGGGCAACGAAAAATCCAAGATGAACACCGTTCCGCCGGGGCGAAGCACGCGGTGCATCTCCCCAATGGCCGCCCTCCAATCCGCCATGTTGCGAAGGCCGAAAGCGACTGTGAGGACATTGAACCCATTGTCAGAAAATGGCAGTGCCAAGCCATCGGCCTGCACCAACCTTTCGACGCCTTTGCGCCGCGCCTCCTCAAGCATCGGCAGGCAGAAATCCGCAGCGGTGATGTGGGCGGAGGGACAGGTCTTCTTGATAGCCAAGGCCAAATCCCCGCTCCCCGTTGCCAGATCCAAGACCTCCGAGGGGCGGCAGGCTGCGACAAGGCGAGCGAGCTTTGCCCTCCAGATAAAATCCATCCCGCCGCTTAGCAAGTGGTTCGCCAAGTCGTAGCGACCGGCAATCGAAGCAAAGGTGCTTCGCACGAACTCCGGGTTTTTTTGGGCAAGTTGAGGATCCACTTTTTTTCGATATCCGGAAAAGGATGGTGCTCACGAGAGGACTCGAACCTCCACGGGTTACCCCATACGATCCTGAGTCGTATGCGTCTGCCAGTTCCGCCACGTGAGCAACGAGCTGCGAACCATGCCTTGCCACAACCGAGTTGTAAATCCGAATTTCGAAAAACCACTATGATTCAAACAGCACGACCTCGTGGAGTGGATCATGGTTTCCTCAGCAGAGGCCATGCTTGAGTCGCAAACACGGCCAAGCGGTTTTTTCCTTTCGAAGATGTCTCTGACAAGACAGGCGTATCAACAACTCTTGGCAGGCATTGTTCGCAGAGAAAACAAAAGATGGACAGATCCGCGAAATCGTGATACTTATTATGTCTAATGCTTATGCAACGTAAAAGTGCGTTCTCCCGTCGCGGGCCTGATTTGGTGACTGAAGAGCTGGTAGCAGTTCTCACCAAAAAAACCTCCTTCGAATTCAAGCTGTTGTTTGATCAAGTTCATGAACGCTTGAAAGCTCGTAATGCTGCCAGCGGCGGAGAGGAAATGCTGCGTCTCCGCGCTTATGAAAAGCTTCAAAATCTGGTTTCGCGCGGAATGGTGAAAAAAACCGGAAAAAAATACAAGGGATTGGTCTCTCTGGCCAAAGCTTTGACCCCAGATCCGATTCCGGTTTCGGCTCCTACTCCTCCCGCCAAGTAGCAAAATTCCCACACAGAAATCTGACCCAACCCGAGCACGGGTTGGGTTTTTTTATGGAGACTTGAACTGTTTTCCCAGATCAGGCACCCACGGTCTGGCTTTTTTCATGCAAAACCCGCCGCGCCACAGCCCAGATGGCCAAAAGAAGAGATCCGAAGATAAGGTCTGAGATCAGGGCGTTGCGATAGAATATCCAAGCCGGTGGGTATCCAGGTAAGCCCGTAGTGAGTGACATGAATAGCCCACTCAAGCCGCTTGGATACGAGGGGTTTCCAATCCACGCTGTGGTATTCGTTACGATATAAAAGAGCAATCCACCACCCACGAGAGCGGAAAAAAAACGTGGTGTGGAAAAGGACGCCTTAGAAAGAAGGCGGCCGATCCCCACGACGGCAAGAATGCACGACCAGGAAACAAATTGGGCGGAACCAAACACCGGGTAACCGAGGAGCATCGCCAAGACCAGATCGGAAAGAAAAAGGATGCCGACGGGAAGCAGCCAAGCCAGAACGCCTGGGAGAAAAAGCCCGCCGCAAAGTGCCACCGCGGCCACGGGAGAGAAATTTGGCAGTTCAGGCAGCAGCCCGGCGCGGAGGATGCGGAATCCAGCAAGCAGAAGGATGCACAAGGCAACCAGGTAAACAAAACCCATCTCGTGACCACCCTTGCGGAGAGAGTAAAAACTTTTCATCTCTCAAGGCTCTACCCCCCCGACACAAGCTCTGCAAGCCCCGTCTTGAATGGCTATCTTCGGCTCGCAAACGGGGAGCATTTTCGATTAACCTGAGTATTCATGATCCATGTCACCATCCTTGCCAGCGGCAGCTCGGGAAACGCCATTCTTGCCAAGGCCGGAGACACTTCGATTTTGATCGATGCGGGCCTGAGCGCGAAACGCCTGAGCGCGCTTCTCGCCGACTTGGAAACGCCTGCCGAAAGTCTCGAGGGGATTCTCCTCACGCATGAACACATCGACCACACGCGCGGGCTCAAGGGACTTTGCGCCAAAAAAGCCATCCCTGTTTTCACAAACCCGCTCACCGCGGACAGCCTGCGCAAAGGCGACACGCAGGCCCATTGGCACTTCTTTGCGAGCGGGGCCGCCTTTCAAGTCGGCGACTTCAACATCCATCCCTTCTCTGTGCCGCACGATGCCGCCGATCCCGTGGGATTTGTTCTCAGATACGAATCCTCATCCTTCGCCATCCTCACCGACCTCGGCCATGCCCCGCGCCAAGTGGTGAACGCGACGCGCGGCGTCAATGCGGTGCTTCTGGAGGCCAACCACGACGAGGCCTTGCTTCAAAATGATACGAAGCGTCCTTGGTCCGTGAAGCAGCGCATCCTCTCGCGCCACGGCCACCTTTCGAACCAAGCTGCGGCCAACTTCATCGCGGAAATCGCAAGCCCCGCCCTGCGGCATGTCCTCCTCGCGCACCTCAGCGAGGACTGCAACGCGCCGGCACTCGCGACCGGTACCATTCTGGAAAAACTCCAAGCCACTGGAAATGGCCACACCCAGGTTCATTGCCCGGGAGCCGAGGGATTCCCCCTGCCGCACACGATTGGGGTTTGAAGGCACAAGTCGTGCACCCGGGAGGGCGTTTAAAATCCTGATCCATGGCGGCAACTTGGAGTCAAGACGGCCCGGCATTCCTCGGGTCACGGACGCGCAGACGCGATAGCACGCATTCTCTTAAGAACAATTCGCGAACGCTCGCGAGAGACTGAATCAGCACGAAAGCATCCTTCGACCGCCTCGACAAATACAGGGTTTTCGAAGTGCACTTACATGCCACTTATAAGGAATTTTCGTAAAGAAGAAGAGCCCTCCTCCAAGAGAAAAACCGTTTCCTGACAGCCATCGAACAATGAAACAATATCTTCCAGGTCTTTGCTCATGTAGGGATCCTTGGATCCGCGATCCCGGTAAGCTGTCAATTTGGTGGCCAGGAAATATGGACGCTTGATGACACGGGCATGCGTGCCGTCACCCAAGTCCATTCTCGCGGCATTCTTTACGGCTTCGTGAAACCACTCGCTGGCCATTCCCAATGCGGAGGCCTCTGTCGGCATCACATCCACGGTTACTCCTTCCACAAGCCATCGGCATATTGGCGCGCCTTCTCTCGTATCGTGGCGGAAGCCTCGCGCACGCAAACGCTCTTCGAGCGCATAAAGCTTAACCAGTGTGACGACCTCCACACTTACATCGACATCGATCGTTGGCCTGATTTCCTGGACGGCAGCGTTATCAACCAAAAGCGGAAGAATGGATGCTCCGAGAAAGGCGTATGGGATATCCAGCCCATTAAAATGTCGGGCCACCACATGCAGAGAATCAATCGTATTCATGTCCGGTGGATTCTTTTCAGCAGCTCATCCTCGGCGATCTGGCGCTCGCGAGTGCGACCGTCCCTCAGCGCATCGATCAAAGCCAGAAGCTCGTAGAGGCGACCGTCCCGGCGAGCAGCTTTCGGGGCGGAAGGATGCAGTGGCTCCACCCCGTATCCGAGCTTCTCGCCCAAGGCATCCGGCCACACCGGAATGTTTTCCTTTCCAAAGGAAATGAATTCAGACAAAGGCGGTGCCGCATAGGATGTCGGCATGCCACGGGTCAACCCTCCCATGACCACCGGAAAAGCGTAGCGCAACCCGTGAATCAAGAATTCCCGAACCGCGCCCTGCCGAATCCTCCGGTCCTTTTGCTCAACCAAACCTGCCTGACCAAGCCTCTGCACGGCTGCGTGAAATTCGGAAGCGCTCATCCCCAGTTCTGCTGCCACGACCGCATAGGGAGCGGCTTCGCCGGAGAATTTCATTGGCCGGTCTCACAGCAAAAGCCGCTTGCGTTCCGGATTCTGCATAGTGGCGCGGTAGCGCCCGGTGTCGGGGAGCGCTTGCGGCTTCAGTCCTGGGCCAAGCCGGTGCCTTAGGCCGTGGGCTTCGCCGGATGTAGGTGCCTGGCTCTTCGTTTTAGCCAAATGGAAGGCGCGGCATAGCCGAGTATCAAGAGTGCGGCGGCCGCGTAGGTTTCCGCCTCGGGCACGGGGATGATCTGTTGGTTGAACGAGCCACCGCTCAACTGGAAGCCTGTGCCCACGAAGCTGCTGCTTGCAAAACCGCTGTAGAAGCTAATGCGTTTAAGCTCATTGTCGGAAACTGCCCTGTCGACATAGAACTGGTCGGTATTGTTGCCGTTGCCTTCACCCCAGGGCGTGGTTCCTGTCCAGTTGGTGATGGCGAGGTTGTAATGGCCCATGACCATTTCTGAGAAATGCAGGACCACGCTGCTGGTGCGGAGGTCGATGATGAAGTCGGTGGACAATGTGAGCGCACCGACCGCGCCGTTGTAGTTGCCGTTGAAAATGAGGCCCGCTGTGGTATTCCCGCTTGCGAGGGTGATGTTGGTGGACGAGCCGAGGGCGTTGGCGGCCGATGGTGGTGGCGCCGGAGAGCGAATTTGTGCCGCTAATGTTGCGGAGGGCTCCGGCATTGGAAAATTCGTTGCCGGTGAGGTTGAGGGCCTCGGCTCCGACGGTGATGGCGCTGGATATTGAGAGGTTGCCAGTGGTGCCGCCTCCGCCGATCTGCAGCGTCCCCGCAGCGATGGTGGTCGGCCAGTGTAGCTATTGCTGCCTGAAAGGACGAGCGTGCCGACTCCGCTCTTGGTGAGGGCGGTTGCTGCACCGGGTGGCGTGTCAAGGAATAGCTGGAGGGCGGCGTGGAGGGCATCGAGGCTGACTATGCGCTCGTCGAGATCAAGTTTCTTAAAGAGGGTTCGGGCGACGGGGATTTCGTTGGTCTTCTCGGTCGGCAATCGCTTTGCACTGCAACCGCTCACTCGCACCACAAAAATCAGCGGAGCAATGCTACGCGCAAAAAAAACTTTCGCCTCGTCGCTTCAAATAAGCTGCGGGAGGCACGCGAAAAGACATCCTTGGAAGTCGGGAGAAATCGCAAGACATTTTCCCACTTCCTTTCCCACTTTAACCAATTTTGGCGTTGAGACTCTCATAAACATCTGGTGTGGAAGGGAAGTGGCTGGACCCGGAATCGAACCGGGGACACGAGGATTTTCAGTCCTCTGCTCTACCAACTGAGCTATCCAGCCTTGGCATGAGTTGAAAACTTTATGACAGCGATTTTCAGGAAGCAAGGATTTATCGCTGAGAAATTCGGTGCGTTTTTTGAAGGGCCTCTCCGGATTGGATAAAAACTCCTCTTGGATGCTCTGCGAGCTGTGCTAAGTTTGAGGTGTGCAAAATGCATCTCCTCGTGTTTTCGAGCCTAAGACGCCAGCTTCAATGTGGATCAAAGCAGTTGCAGGCGGATTGTTGATTTTGGCATTCATTCTTTTTGCGGTCTGGCAGATGGGGGCCGGCATTTCCGATGCCAAGATGACTGGAATAGTCGTGGCAAAGGATTTCAAGCCCATGGCCGAACCAGAAAAGCAGATCACAATTCACAAGAGCGGGGATGTAAGGTCTGATAGGGTCGAGGGGGAATATGTGATCACGGTGGAGGTGCTGCAAAAAGACGGCACCCGGAAGCCCTACACGGTGTGGCTGAACGATAAGATGCGCTACGACTCCATAAAAGTGGGGGACAACTTCGATATTGGTCCCTATCTCGTGCGTTAGCTCACCTGCGGCTTCCGTTTGTTTTTTTGAACAAATGAGAGAGGCGGCTTGTCACAATCCCTCGCAAACATAAAAATCCTGTTTTCGATTTCTCAATGAGCATCAATACCGCCGAATTAACCCAACAAGTCCAAGAAAGTCGCCAGTGGGTCGACCCCCTGGTCAATGAAGTGTCCCGCGTGGTGGTGGGGCAAAAAGTCCTCGTCCACCGGCTGCTTATCGGTCTTCTCTCAAACGGCCATGTGCTGCTCGAGGGTGTTCCCGGGTTGGCCAAGACGCTGACGGTCCGCACGCTGGCGAACTCGATCCGCACGGGCTTTCAGCGTTTGCAATTCACGCCGGATCTCCTTCCGGCGGATCTCATCGGCACGCTGATATACAATCCGCGCGATGGAGAGTTCAGCACCAAACTGGGACCGATTTTTTCAAATCTGATCCTTGCGGATGAAATCAACCGCGCTCCGGCCAAGGTGCAGAGCGCCCTGCTCGAGGCGATGCAGGAGCGGCAGGTCACGATCGGGGAGCAGACATTCAAACTCCCGGATCCGTTTTTGGTTTTGGCCACGCAGAATCCCATCGAGCAGGAGGGCACCTATCAGTTGCCTGAGGCCCAGCTCGACCGCTTCATGCTGAAGGTGCATGTGGGATACCCCACCCGTGAAGAGGAGCGCTTGATTCTCGATGCCATGGCCACATCATCACCTCGTCTCGAAGTCGAGGCGGTGGTCGGCCCCGAGGAGATCATCCGAGCCCGTGGAGTCGTGAATGACATCTATGTTGACGACCGGGTGAAGGATTACATCGTCAATATCGTCTGGGCGACGCGGGATCCCGCAGCGGCGAAGCTCAAGCTCGATGGCATGCTGCGCTACGGAGCGTCTCCACGAGCGACGATCTTCCTCACGCTGGCTGCAAAGGCGAACGCGTTTATCGCAGGTCGGGGCTATGTGACTCCGCAGGATGTGAAGAGCGTGGGACTTGATGTCCTTCGTCACCGCATCGGAGTCAGCTACGAAGCGGAGGCCGAGTCGGTGACTACCGAGATGGTCGTCGAGCAAATCTTCGCCGGTGTTCCGGTGCCTTGAATTTGGGGAAACTCGAACCCTTTCCGCGCTGGCGGGAGCATTTTTTCGAAATTAAAACATGACGCGAGATCCCAAGGAAATTCTCAAAAAAATTCGTCTCATCGAGTTGCGCACCCGCAGTCTGGTGAACTCGATCTTCGCGGGCCAATACCACAGCGTTTTCAAAGGTCGGGGCATGAATTTTGAAGAGGTTCGCGAATATGCTCCAGGTGATGAAATTCGATCCATCGACTGGAATGTTACAGCCCGCATGAACGTGCCCTATATCAAGAAATTCACCGAAGAGCGCGAGTTGACTGTCATGCTTCTTGTGGATGTGAGCGCCTCTGGGCTGTTTGGGAGTATCGAGCTCAGCAAGCGCGAGCTTGCCGCCGAGGTGGCGTCGATCCTCGCTTTCAGTGCGATCAACAACAACGACAAGGTCGGGCTTCTGCTTTTCAGCAACGAGGTGGAGCTGTTCATTCCGCCGAAAAAAGGCCGCCTGCACACATTGCGGTTGATCCGGGAAATGCTTTATTTCGAGCCTAAGGGGAGGGGGACGAACCTTGCCGGTGCGCTCGACTACATGAACCGCGTCATCTCGCGTCGTGCGGTTGTGTTCATGATCTCGGATTTCATGGCGCCGGATTTTACCAAGGCCCTCACTGTGACCAGCAGGCGGCATGATTTGGTTGCCATGCCGGTGACAGATCCCGGCGAGAGCGAATTGCCCGATGTCGGCATCGTCACTCTGGAGGATGCTGAAACAGGGGAGCAGATCGATGTGAATACTTCGAGCCGCGCGGTGAGGCGCGGGCTTTTTGAACTCAACGAGGAGCGGTTGAGGGCGCTGGATCGCCTTCTGCGGAGTCGCCGTGTGGATGTCGTGCCACTCTCCACGGCCGGGGACTATCTGATCCCGCTCCGGGCGTTTTTTGATCAACGCGAACGCCGACTCGCCGCATGAACCCTGCCGCACCAAGTCCCACTCCCGCACCGCTCAACGATATTGTCGGGCCTGTCTGGTTCTGGCCCTATCCGCTTTGGATGACGGTCGCCGCCGGGGTTGCATTGCTCGTGATCCTTGCAGGGCTTTTCTGGTTGCTCAAAAAACTCCTCTCGCGCCCAGCGGTGCCGCCTACGAATCGACAGAAGGCAATCGCAGCGCTCGAGGCCTTGCGCAGCGGGATTGCGGGAGCCGACCCCTATGCGTTTGGAGTCGTGGTTTCCGACTCGATTCGCAGCTACCTCCGTGCCGAGCATTGTCTGCAGGCGACGACTCAGACCTCGCTGGAGTTTCTCAATTCCATTCGCGGCAATCCGCTTTTCAGCGAGAATGAAAAGTCTGGGTTGACCGTGTTTCTTGAGAAAACCGATCTCTTAAAATTTGCGAGAGCCGAGGCCGGTGATCGCGAGATGCTCGATCTGCTCGATATCGCCGCCCGGTTGGTGCGAGGCGAGGCACAGTCTGAAAAATCCGGAATCCCCGCATGAGTGCATTGTCCGGATTCGTATTCGCCTATCCCTGGGTTTTATCACTGCTCCTGAGCTTGCCTCTTCTCGCTTGGCTCAAAGGCAAATTCGGCGGCACGGCCGGCGTCACATTTTCAAATACCTCGATGCTGGCAAAAATTGGCCATCGCAGGCGCAACCGCGCAGGAGCGTTTTTAGCCGCATTGACCTATCTGGCGCTGGCACTCTTCATCGTGGCCTTGGCCCGTCCGCAACTCGGCCGCGTAACTACACAAGTGCAGGCCACGGGGGTGGATATCATGCTCGCGCTGGATGTCTCGCGCTCGATGCTGGCGGAGGATTTTACTATAGGCAGTCGCCGGGCCAACCGTATCGATGCCGTTAAACTCGTCACCGAACAATTCATCCGCGAGCGTCCGAATGACCGAATCGGTTTGGTTGCTTTCGCCGGGCGTCCCTATCTCGTGAGCCCGCTCACACTCGATCACGACTGGTTGATTCGAAATCTCGAGCGCCTGCGCATTGGCTTGGTTGAGGACGGCACCGCCATCGGCTCTGCTATCGCATCTGCCGCAAATCGCCTCAAGGACAAGGAAGCTAAGACCAAACTGATCGTTCTCCTCACGGACGGCGACAATAACGCCGGTAAGGTTCAGCCGCTCACGGCCGCCGAGGCCGCCAAAGCGCTTGGCATTCGTATCTACACGATTGGAGCTGGAACGGAAGGGGAGGCGCCATTTCCATTAACCAATCAATTTGGTCGAACTGTTTACCGCAATGTGATGGTGAAATTTGATGAAAAAACGCTCCAAGAGATCGCTGCCATGACGAATGGTCAATATTTCCGCGCGACAGATACTGGTTCGCTGCGCGCGATTTTTGGAGAGATCGATAAACTGGAAAAGTCCAAGATCAAGGTCGAAAAAACAGCGCAATATCGAGACATCTTCATGTGGTTCCTCATACCTGGCCTTGCCTTCTTGGTTCTTGAAATCCTTCTTTCCCAAACCATATGGAGACGACTGCCCTAACATTTGGTGCCCCTTATTGGCTCTGGGCCCTTTTGGTTTTGCCGCTCATTGCCGGCTTGTTCCTGTGGTCTCACAGGCGAGGTCAGGCTCTCGTTGCAAAAATCGTTGCTGTCCGCCTGCGCGATCAACTTTCCGGTTCCGTAAGTCCTCTACGCCGCATCCTCCGCGCCTCGCTGTTGCTGGTGTCCCTCGCTCTTGCCATCGTGTCCCTCGCCCAGCCGCGCCTTGGATTCACTGAAAAAGAAACGAAGCAAAAGGGGCGAGATGTCATTGTGGCCATTGACACCTCGCGAAGCATGCTCGCAACCGATGTGGCACCTACCCGCCTGGCACGCGCCAAACTGTTCACCCAGGATCTGGTTGCGCTTCTTCAGGGGGACCGTGTTGGTCTTGTTGCCTTTGCAGGCTCCGCATTTTTGCAGGCTCCACTCACGCTCGACTACAATGCCGTCACCAATGCCCTCGACGAACTCGACACTACAGTTATTCCCAAGGGCGGCACCAATATTGCCTCTGCCATCACGGCTGCACGGGAGGCATTTGGAAAGGCTGAGGGACAGACTCGAGCTCTGATTATTTTGACGGATGGTGAGGAACTTGATGCCGATGGAATTGCGGCCGCTAAGAAGGCCTCACAAGAAGGAATCCGGATTTTCAGCGTGGGCATTGGTTCTCCTGAAGGTTCGCTCATCAGCATTCGCACCGAAGAGGGTCGCCAAGACTTTGTTCGCGATTCTTCTGGCAAAACCGTTAATTCTAAATTGGACCAATCGCGGTTACAGGAAATTGCTTCCGCAACGGGCGGTTTTTTCACGCTCATCGGCCCCGAGGCGGCGCGTGAGGTTTTTCAAAAAGGGATCGAGCCGATGGAACTCAGCGAGACCGGGGTTTTCAGTGCTCGTCAACCTGTCGAGCGTTACCAGTGGCCTCTCGCTGTAGCTATTCTTTGTCTCGCAGTCTCCCTTCTGCCGGGTGACCGTCGTCGTCGATCCTCCGCCATGGCGGCTCTCCTTTTAAGTATGTCCCCTTGTGCCAATGCCCAATCGGGATTGGAGGAATACAAGAATGGCGACTTTGAAAAAGCCGCTGCTGCCTTTCAGGAGCAGCTTAACCAACAACCCTCATCCAGAGCCCTCCAATTCAATGCCGGAGCTGCTGCTTACAAGAGCGGTGACTTCGAAAAAGCTATCGCCCAGTTTACCGATGCTCTCCTCGCTGAAGACCAAAAGCTTTGCGAAGACGCTTCCTACAACCTCGCAAACTCCCTTGTTCGAAAAGGTGAGGCTGCCAAGGAGAACGAGGCCAAGAAGACCAATTGGAAAAATGCCCTCGAGCATTATGAGGAAACCCTGCGCCTGAATCCCGACAATCAACTTGCCGCTCAAAATCGCGACATCACCAAAAAACTCCTCGAAGACCTCGAAAAGCAGGAGCAGCAGCAGAAACAGCAGGACCAGAAGAACCAAGACCAAAAAGACCAGCAAAAAGACCAGCAAAAGGACAAGCAAAAGGACAAGCAAGATAAACAGGACAAGCAGCAGGATCAGAAAGACCAGCAAAAGCAGGATCAGCAGAAAAGCGACGAAAAGGACTCAAAGAACGAGGAAAAGAAAGATCAACAAAAGCAAGACTCCGAGGATCAAAAAGAGGACCAGCAAAAGCAGGACTCGGAGAAAAAAGACCAGTCAGACAAAGGCGATCAGTCTCAAAAACCGGATTCCTCCGACCAAAAAAACCAACCCGCTCCCGCTCCCTCGCCAACTCCCGGCGAGAAAAAGGAAGGCGAACTCAAGAGCTCGAACGAACAGCAACAGGCCCAACCGACTCCCCAGCCTGGCGAGCAGCCCCAGCCAGGTGAAGCCGCCGAGGAGGAAAAAGAAGGCCAAATAAGCCCGAGCCAGGCGCGCGCACTTCTCAACTCTCTGCGAGGCGAGGAGGAGAAAGTGAACCTCCTTGAACAACAGCAATCCTCGCAAGAGGTCCTCCGTGACTGGTAAGAAAAATTCCCGATGAACAGCCTTTTCACCATATTTGTTGCCGCACTGGTCTTTGTCCTTTCAGGCTTTTCGCTTTTTGCCCAAGAGGCCACAGCCGGTCTCAGCAGTCCCGCCACCGTGGTCGGTCGTCCTGTGGAGATGGTAGTGACCGTGCGCGACGCCCGTTCTGCTGAAGTTCCGCAAAGCTTGAATGTGCCTGGTTTGCAGATCGAGCTTCTGGGGCGGTCGACGCGTTTTGAGATGAATAATTTCAAAATTACCTCATCGCTCACCTATACCTACTCTGTTCTTTCTCAGAAGTCGGGTGAGTTTGACATACCCGCCGTGGAGGTGCGAATCGGCGATAAAACCCTTAAAACAAATCCGCTTCGTATCAGTGTTGCCGAGGCGTCTGTGATGCCACCGCCGCAAGGATTGGCCGGTCCTCCCTCGGGCGCGCAGGCCCCCCGTGGCAACGCGATTCCTTACTTTGGCGAAATGGTCCTCTCCAAGAAAAAAGCCTATGTTGGAGAAGTCATTCCAGCAGAGTTTCGGTATTTCTTCAGCTCCTCCATCGGCGGCGAAGTTGGCGACCGCCCGAATCTTATTGGGGAGGGTTTCACTGTCCAAAAACTGGCCAATGTCCCGAAGCGCGAGCAGATCGTGAACGGTGAGAACTACATTGTTTTTGCCTTTCAGACAGCGATCACTCCCGCCAAGACCGGGCCGCTTGAACTGCCCGCCGCCAAGCTGGAGGCGCGATTGCAACTCCCGGGCAGCGCCCCCGCAGGCTTCGATGATTTCTTCCGGCAGTTTGGCGGCATAGCTCCGCCTGGAATGTTCACCAATATGCAGGAGGTCGCCATCGAGACCGCTCCGACATCCTTGGAAATTTCTCCTCTGCCCAAGCAGGGCCGGCCAGATGATTTCTCCGGCGCCATTGGAAAATTCAAAATGGAGGCGACTGTGAGCCCCAAAAAAGCAGGGCCTGGCGATCCTGTGACCTTGCGAGTTGTGGTTTCCGGACAGGGGAATTTCGAAGCCATGGGCCCACCGGTGCTTGTCGAGGGCGATGAATGGCGCTCCTACCCACCGAGCGAGAAATTTCAGTCATCCGATGCCATCAACTATGCAGGCGATAAGATATATGAATTTCTGATTGTCGCACGCACGGACCAGCAGCAAACACCCGGCATTGCTTTTAGTTACCTCGATCCCGACACCGGCACCTACGAGACGCTCATACAAAATCCTCTTCCCGTGCAGGCCCGTGCAGGCCAAGCGCCGGCAAAGAGGGCAGAGGCCTCGCTGGAGGTGAATCAAGCAGCCACGCCTGAAGCGTCTCCAACGCCCAATCCTCCTCTTGCAGGTCAGTCTGGTGGGGCTTCAAGTTGGACTTCAATCCTTGTTCACCCTGCTTTTATCATGGTGAATATCGCTATTGGTGTGCTTTGGATTCTTTCGCTTGCGATGATCCTGATCCAGCGCCAGGCCGTTTCCCCAGCAAGCCTCCGACGGAAAAAAGTTCAGAGATTAAAAACCGCCCTCAATAGTTTGGAATCCTGTCCTGAGAACGAATTCACATCCCGAGCCGTTGCCTGCCTTCTCGCCGCCCTTGATACCCATTCCAGGCCTCTCGAGGCTGCCGTGCTACTCGCAAAGCTTTCGGTGGATGCCGATATAAAGGCCGTCCTGCTCGATCTTCTGTCTCGCGACGAGGAATCCAAATATTCCAACAGAGCGTCTGAGGTTCCCGATCGTGAAACCCGGACAAATATTCTCTCCGCACTGAAAAAAATTCCCGCATGAGACATCCAAGCTCCATAGCCCTCATCGCCATTTTATGTCTTCTCTCGCTGATTCCTCCCGCGCGTGGAGAAGCTCTGGATCAGGCTCGCGACCGTTTCGTGCACGGAGAATACGAGTCCTCTGCCACATTCTTTGAAAAACACCTCCAGTCTTCGCAGCCCACCTCCGCCGCCTACTATGGCCTCGCTCAAGCTCTGCACAAATCCGGAAAGGAGGCCGAGGCCGCCCTGGCCTACCGACGATCGCTTCTACTCGATCCCAGCCTGGTCCCCGCCGCTGAAGCCCTCAGGGAAATCAATGCCCAGCTCGGGGTTTCCTCGCCACTCCCTCAGTGGCAAACCCGCTGGGCTGGAAAAGTCCCCTCGGATCCATCCGTGCTTGCCGGGTGTTTTCTTTTCTGGCTCGGAGCCTTTTTTCTCCTCGCGGCCTTTGCTTTTTCTAAAAAACGAACCGTCCTTGCTTCTGTAGGTTGCAGTCTTTTGCTTCTCGGCCTCGCCTCTTGCTTGCTCGCGCTCTGCACTGATCCGCGGATTGTAGATGCTCGGCAGGCAATGGTCATGAACCCTGAAGGAACATCCCTCTACAAAGTGCCGTCGGAAGACTCGGCCGAAAAAATCACAGCGCTTGGCCAAGGATCCGTAGTTGAAGTCCTCTCCGCCCGCGGACGGTGGTTTCACATCAAACTTCCGGGTGGCCAGCGTGGGTGGTCTCTCCAAGACGGCATCACTCCCTTGATTCCCGAGGCCTAAGCACTTGCCGGAAGTTTTGCAATTCCTCAAAAAAATATTGACTCGGGTGCTGGTCGTTTGTAGGTTTTGGGCTTACACGCGGGTGTAACTCAGTTGGTAGAGTGCAACCTTGCCAAGGTTGATGTCGAGGGTTCGAGTCCCTTCACCCGCTCCCCTTTGAAAAATTCTCTGAATTTTCCTTATTAGACTTTAGTTAAAGTCCTTTTTTTCTCGTTTGACACAACGAGGCTAAGTGTTAACAGATCGCTTTGTGATCTCCTCCCCCAGATCCTCACTTGCCAAAAAGAATTTGGTTGCTTCTCTGCAAGGCGCTTGTGTTTTCACTTTTCTCCTCTCAAGTCTCCTCGGCGCAACCCTTGCATCGGCCCAGCAGACCGTTCTAACCCTCCGCGAAGCCGAGTTTCGGAACCGTTGGGCGGGACCTCAGGAAGACCGCGTTGCTACGCCACAATATTTCGAGCCTGGAGGGGGGTTGGACTATGCAGAGACAGAAACAAATGCTGGACTGGAGAAAGAGGTCGGATTCGAGGAATCCCTCGACATGATGGCAGAAAACATCCAGCGGGGTCTCCGGTTCGGTCCCTTGGATTTCAATCTCGGGCTTTCGAATGGTTGGGAATATTCTTCGCAGAATTCTTTTGGCGGTAACACGGACTTTAATAACTCAAACAGCTTTTTTACGGCGCCCACTCTTGGCATCGTTTACAAACGAGAGGTCGGTGTTTGGAATGTTTCCGCACGCTTCGGCTCAGGCTACCGATACTATTATAATCCGAGCTACACCGCTGCTGGAATTGACAGCCAGAGGAACCCCCTCTCCATGACGGGTGCCGTGGACATCGGCTACAATACAAGCAGGCTCTCGGTGAATCTCAACGCCAGTGTATCTTCTGGAACAGGCTACGACCCCGTAGCAGGCGCAAACAACCTGCAGACCACCACCTCCGGCGGTTTGTCCATACGATACATCATCAGCGAAGAGCTCAGCACGGGTGGCGCGATTTCCGCGACATACTCGAACACTGCCGATGCGCAGGTAGCTCCCGGTGAAACGGCTCAGCCGAACAGCAACAGCCTTACAGAGGGAGCCAGTCTGTTTGCAGACTACATGGTGACGCCCAAGTCCAATCTCCGCTTCGTCCTGACTGCTGGCCAAGATTTGCAGGACTTCGAGGGGGGGATTTCCGAGGGGCGCCGATACTTTGATGCGATGCTCCTACTCACCTACCAGTTTGCTCCGAAGTTGTCCGTGGATGCGGGCGGTGGAGCGGGCTATGTCTTGGATCAAAATATCCCAGACCCGGAATACACCGGCTTTCGTCCTGTGTATAACTTGGGAGTCAACTACACCCCGACTGAGAAAACCTATTTCAAGGCCAGGTTCGGAATGCAGGGTGCGGATGTGAAACCAAATTTCAGTCTCGTGGCCGGCTGGGACGTGCGAGAGAAGACGAGGCTCTCCCTCTCCCTCTATCAAAACCAAGGGTTTTCCAGCCTCTCCCCCGACCAATACAATATCACTCGGGGTATCTTGGGAACGGTCGCGCAGCGCTTGTTGAAAGGTATCAACATTTCCTTTTCGGCAGGTTACGAGCAATCCGAATATGTCTCTCTGACGAGCGAAAAATTGACTAATGTGGTTGAAGGCCCGGCCTCCTACTGGCTGGCCAATGCCTCTCTCTCTTGGCGCCTCCGCGAGTGGTTGGGGTGGCAAAATACGATTCAATTTTCGACCGGCCAAGGCCAGAGCGCTCAGATGCAGACCTCGTTCAACACCAGCTTGAATTTGACCTTCTGATTTCCCACGTTTAAGATCAGCCCAATGTCAGTTCCTTTCTCCCTTCGGCCGCGTTTTTTCTTTAGTTTTATTCTTGTCGGATCCCTGGCGACTCGGATTCTTGTCGGGGCCCCGCCTGTGCTCCCTGCTCCGCAGACACAATCTGATCCCACTTCGGCCACTCCTGCAGCCTTCAGGCAAGAAGCTCCATCCTCCGCTTCCAGAGTCGGTGCCGACCGTGCGATGGGGGTGGATTCTCCTATCCCCTCTTTGATGGCGGGCGAGGGGGACTACATTTTGTCCTCCGGCGATACATTGGACCTCATGGTTTACCGCGAGCCCGACTTGGGAATGAGGTCGAAGATCGCTCGGGACGGCCGCGTCCAGTTGCCGCTCCTCGGAGAGGTAAAGGTGGCAGGAATGAGCGTGCGCGAAGCACAGGATCATTTGCGCCGACTTTACGATGCAGACTACTTAGTCGACCCACAAATCTATCTCAACATTTCCTCCTACACCCAAAGGAAAATCACTGTCATTGGGCAAGTCTCTCGGCCGGGCAGTTACGAACTGCAAGGCAACGAATCCCTGGGAATTTTGGAAGCCATCGGCATGGCGGGAGGGTTCACGCGAATCGCAGATACAAAAAATGTCGTTGTGAAACGCCGCACAGGGGAGAAAGTCGAGACTATCAAAGTAAATACCAAGCGGCTGGAGTCGCCGGATGGCGGGAGTTTCCAAGTGTTGCCCGGCGATATCCTAACCGTCGGTGAAAGCTGGTATTAAACTTTCCCAGCGGCACAAAATGGAAAAATAATTTGGATGAATAAGGAAACCGACCTCAAAAAACCCCCTTCCGCTTCGCCTCCGCCTCCAAGTCAAGAAGGTATCGATTGGCGCGAGTATTTCCATGCCGTTGTGGACAGACTCTGGATTGTCATCCTCTGTGTAGTCGTGGGTGGCATCTACGCGGGAGTGACTCTTTCCAAAGTTGAAACCACCTATCGAGCGCGTGCTGTGCTTTTTATCGAACAGGACAAGTCGCGTATTCTTGACGCCAAGATGGAGCAGGTGCGCGATGAGCAGATTCGCAGTATCGACATGATTAACACTGTGGTTGACCTGCTGCGGAGCTACTCGTTTGCGCAGCGCGTTTCGGCAAGATTGAAATTGGATCAGGATCCCCGATTTCTCGCGGCGGCGGGAATCTCGGCCCGCGATGCCTCTCCCGATCGAGTAGCAGCGGCACTGAGTTCCATGTCGGCCTCCGTTTACCGCCTCAATACGCGGCTTATCGATTTGATGATTACCTCGGCTGACCCGAATCTCTCGGTCAAGTTGGCCAATGCCTACTGCGATGAGTATATCCGCTATGTTTTCGAGCGGCGTTCGGATGCCTCCAAATCCGCAACCCAGTTTCTTCTGGAAGAGGCCGACCGTTTGAGGAAAAAAATGCGTGTCTCCGAGGAAGCCATGCAGAGCTTCCGCGAGAGGGAACGAGCTGCATCGATCGAAAATATGCTTGCCTCCGCACAGAGTCAGATTGCCGAAATTTTGGGTGTTCAGAACGAAATTCAGAAGCGTATCCAGCAGATCGAAAGCGATCTGGCCGTTGTAAGAACCAATACGGGATCTGTTGAAGAGTTATTGTTCCTGCCAAGCGTTGCCGCTGAGCCTAAAGTCGCCCAGTATTCCGAGTCGCTCAATGCACGCCAGCGCGAATTGACCTTGATCTCCCAACGCTACCGCGCAAAACACCCCGCCTACATTTCTGTCAAAACACAGATCGATCTCACAAAGGCGGATCTGCGTCGCGTTCTCAATGACGCTGTGAATCTTCTCGAGTCCGCCCGGAATCGACTCGAGGTTCAGGCAAATGAAACTAAAATCGCACGGGAAAAAGCGGAGGGCCGCCTTATTGAGGTAACGGCAAAATCGATTGAATATAATGACATCAAGCGTGAGCAAGAGACCGATCAGGCCCTCTACAATTCGGTTCTTTCCCGTCTGAAGGAAGTGGATATCACCAAACAGCTCACGGAGTCCCCGGTGCGTATCCACGAGCCTGCTGTGGGAGCGGCGCCCATCCGCCCCAGCGCAACAAAGACATGGATTCAAAATCTCTTGGGAGGCCTTGCGATCGGCATTGGCATCGCCATCGCCATTTTCATGCTCGATACGAGCATCAAGACGGTAGACCAAGTGGAGCAGTTTACCGGGGTCAATGTGATTGCCGCCATCCCGAAGCTCAGCCTCTCGACTCGTGCGAGTGTCTTGGTGACAAACGAAGAACGCTCTGGAATCGTGGCCGAGTCTTTCCGCTCTCTACGAGCATCGCTCACTCTGCACCGCCTGAATGAGAGTGCGCGCACTTTTCTTTTCACCAGTTCTATGCCGAGTGAAGGCAAAACATTTTGCAGCTCAAACTTCGCAGTCACCCTTGCTCAGCAGGGTTTTAATACACTCTTTATTGACGCTGATCTTCGCAAGCCTGGTGGATCGATTGTTTTTTATGGTGAGAACCGCAAGCCTGGGCTCTCCGAGTTGCTCATGCGTTCCTGCGCGATGAAAAATGCCGTCATGCCTTCGCACATTGATGGCCTCAGTATCCTAACGGCTGGTGGTCGCGCGCCCAACCCCTCCGAATTGCTGACTTACGAGAATCTGGAGCGCGTTATGAGCGAGGCTCTTTCCAAATACGACCGCATCGTGGTCGACTCCGCCCCGCTTCTCGCGGTGAGCGACACTTTGCTTGTCGCCCCGCACGTTGACCTCTGCACTCTGGTGGTCCGCGCCTTCGGCACGCCCCGCAAGATGGTTGCCCGAGCCATCAAGTCCCTCGAGGAAACGAAGACTCATCCCGCGGGGCTCATTCTCAATTTCCTACCAAGTGGCCGTGGCGGCTATTATGCCTACTACTACTCGGGCAAATACTATGGTTCCTACGGTGCCAAGGGCGTTTATGGTGAGTAAGAATCTATGAGTGCCACAGCTCTGCAACCGCCTTCCAAACCATGGATGCTTCTCGGGGGCGTTCTTTCCATCCTTGTCGGATTTTGCGCGATCGCTGCCCCAGCACTCTTCTCCTACATCATCACCGCTTTTATTGGAGCGCTTTGCCTTGTGAGCGGCCTCATTGGGCTCTTCCAAGCTTTCTTTGGAACCGACACAGCCCATCGCATTCTTTCGATATTCTCTGCCGTAATACGCATGGCCGCCGGCGCGGTGCTCTTCCTTTTCACGGAATCTGGTATGGAGACGCTCACACTCCTCCTTGGAGCTGTCTTTTTTGCGGAAGGAATCGCCTGCATCATCATATCTCTTCGCCTCCATGCCAACTCGGCTTGGATTTGGCTTTTCCTAAATGGAGTGGTCGCGCTCGTCCTCGGAGGGTTGGTCTACGCCAGATGGCCCATTGACTCCGAATGGGTCATCGGGGTGCTCTATGGTATTCAGTCGCTCTTCAGTGGAGTCGCCATGCTCATGCTCGGTCTGTCGGTAAGAAAACAATCCTAACTCTCGAAGTTGCCGGATTGCTCTCAGCCTCTGGGCCTGTCATTTTTTGATTCCATTGAGGGAAGATCGAAACCTGCGATTGATATTTTCCAAAAAATCGCAAAAGTCCTGCGTCAGGGTGAAAAAAACGACGCAATATATCGCTGAGGGGTTCGAAAAAATATCCAATGACCTTGATTTCCTCATGGGTTGCTTGGAGGAAGTTCTGAGGGAGTTGGGGGAAAACGCGGTTGCAGACCGCCTTCCTTGGGTGGGTTCCAAAGAGACGGGATGTGAAGGTTTTGAGCAGGCTACATCGATTGCTTTTCAACTGCTCAACATGGTGGAGGAGAATACAGCCGCCCGCACCCGCCACCTCCGTGAAGTCGAATCTGGTGGCGAAGCCGAGCCGGGCCTCTGGCGAAGCCGATTTGCAGAACTATCTGAATCGGGAATGTCGCCCTCGGAGATCGCCGCACTTCTGCCAACCCTGTGCATCGAGCCGGTTTTGACCGCACATCCCACCGAGGCAAAGCGCGCTGCTGTGCTCGAGCAACATCGCGCACTTTACCGCCTTCTTATATCCCGTGAGGGACAATTCCTTTCTTCCAATCAGCAACTGGCTTTGCGTGAGGAGTTCAAAGTGATCTTAGAACGCCTTTGGCGAACAGGTGAAATCCTACTTGAAAAACCTGATGTCGCCACCGAGCGCCGAGGGGTGCTCTACTATCTGCGCGAGGTTTTTCCTCCCGCCCTTACTCGTCTTGATTCCCGGTTGCGCGAAGCTTGGCGAGGTGCGGGCTTTGATCCTGCCACTATAGCCGATCCTCTCGATCTTCCAAAAATCCTCTTCGGCACCTGGGTTGGTGGGGACCGAGATGGACATCCGCTCGTAACTGGTGCGGTCACCGAGGTCACCCTTCGCGAGCTTCGTCTGAGCGCCTTGATCGTTCTCCATCGTGAACTGGAAGACTTGGCCGGAAACCTCCCACTCTCGAGCAATTTCCAGGATTTCCCAGAGGAGCTCCAAACCACACTCGACAAATTCCGCCGAGAAACTCCCGCGCTTGCGCAAACCTTGTCCCAATCTTATTCCGATGAGCCATGGCGCCAGTTTGTGCTCCACCTTCAGAATCGATTGCCCGTTTCCACTGGTGAAATCGAGGATGCCAAAATTCTCGAAAGTGGGGTTCGTTTTCATCACCCGACGGAGCTGGAGGTCCACCTGAAACATCTCTCCGAAGCTCTTCACCGTGGAGGAGCAGGGCGACTCGCCGACTTTGCCGTCAACCCCGTGCGCCGGGCACTTGATACTTTCGGCTTCCATCTGGCGAACCTGGATATCCGTCAGAACAGCCGTTTCCACGATCTTGCGATCGATGGGCTACTTGAGGCGGGCGGCGCGGCGGATCATAAATTTTCGGAGTGGAGTGAAGAGCGTCGCTTGGCGTTCTTGGACGAGGAGCTGCGCTCCCCGCGTCCGTTTTTGTGCGCGGGAACGCCTGCCCGTCGCGAATCGGATGAGGTGCTTGCTTGTTATGAAGTGCTTCGAAAACACATCTCCAAGCATGGCATTGATGGAATCGGCTCGTTGATTGTGAGTATGACGCGCCGCCTTTCCGATCTGCTTGCTGTGTATCTCCTCGCCCGTGAGGCTGGCCTCGCGAGATGGACTGAGCATGGGCTTGTGTGCGACCTGCCCGTTGTCCCGCTCTTTGAGACCCTTGACGATTTGGAACACGGGCCCAGCATCGTGAGAAGTTTTCTTGCGCATCCGGTGACGATACGCAGCCTCGATTTTCAGCGCAAAAGCCCGAATAAAAAAGCCCTCAAGCACCGTGAATTGCCCGTGCAGCAGGTGATGATAGGCTACAGCGACAGCAATAAGGACTGTGGCATATTTGCGAGCCAGTGGGCGCTCCACCAATCGCAAAGCGCCTTGGCCGAGGTCGGACGCGAGGCGGGTGTGAAGATCCGCTTCTTTCATGGACGCGGTGGAACGATTAGCCGAGGCGCTGGACCGACCCACCGTTTCCTGGCCGCATTGCCGCAAGGTTCCGCCCGTGGGGATTTGCGCGTCACGGAGCAGGGTGAAACGATCTCTCAAAAATACGGCACGATTTCCTCGTCGGTTTATAATCTCGAATTGTTGCAGGCGGGCGTGGCAGCGGTTTCCTTCAAAGACCTGCCCGCTCCGATTGACGGCAAGTTCAGCGAGGTGTGTGGATTTCTGGCCTCTGCCAGTCGTGACGCCTACACGGGCCTCATCAGCCATCCGAATTTCATGGCCTACTTCTCAGAGGCGACTCCGATCGACGCTCTGGAGACAAGTCGGATCGGTTCTCGCCCCTCACGGCGCACTGGGCAACGGACACTTGCCGATCTCCGCGCGATTCCATGGGTTTTCAGCTGGAACCAAAGCCGCCATTATCTCCCAGGCTGGTTTGGTGTGGGGTCTGCACTTCTACGCCTCCAAGTCGAACAGCCCCGGCTCTTTCAAAATCTGCGCGCGAATCTCAAAAAATCTGCCTTCCTTTATTATGTGCTGACAAATGTAGAAACTAACCTCGCAAGTGCGGACCGTGACATCATTGCCATCTATGCCGGATTGGTTGGAGACGCGCGGGTAAGGAAGGAAATTCTGAATATTATTTTAACCGAGTTTGATTCTACGCGCGAAATGATGTCCCTCGTTTTTGGGGGTGCTTTGGAAAAGCGCCGTCCGCGCATGCTGAAAACCCTTGCTTTGCGAGACTCAGGTCTCCGAGCTCTCCATGTTCATCAGACGAAACTCCTCGCCGAGTGGCGCGCGGCTGAACCTGCGGCCAAAAACCGCCTGCTTCCCGAAGTCCTTCTGAGCATCAACGCCATCGCCAGCGGGTTGCGGACGACAGGTTAGGCAAAACTAAAAACTTCACCCGTCAGGTGAGACTGTGTAGCGTGTGAGATCAACTCAAGATTTATGGGCAACATTTACAACAACATCGTCGAGACAGTTGGCCGCACTCCCCTTGTGAAGCTCAATCGGGTCACTGCTGGACTGTCGGCCACCATCGCTCTCAAGTGCGAATTTTTTAATCCCCTCGGAAGCGTGAAAGACCGCATCGGCATGGCCATGATTGAGGATGCTGAGCAAAGTGGAACCCTGAAACCTGGCATGGTTATCATCGAGCCGACGAGTGGAAACACTGGCATCGCCCTTGCCTTCGTGGCCGCCTCGAAAGGGTATCAAATGATCCTTACCATGCCCGAGACGATGAGTCTCGAGCGTCGCACTCTTCTTGCGATGCTTGGAGCGAAACTCGTTCTGACGCCCGGCTCCGAAGGCATGCGCGGTGCGATCGCAAAAGCCGAGGCGCTCGTTCAGGAAACCCCAAATTCTTGGATGCCCCAGCAATTCAACAATCCGGCCAACCCTGCCATCCACATCAAAACGACTGCTGAAGAGATCTGGGGTGATACCGACGGAAAAGTTGACATCATTATCGCATCAGTAGGCACGGGGGGAACTCTCACTGGTTGTGTGGAGGCTCTCAAGCCCCGCAAGGCTTCGCTTCAAGCAATCGCTGTGGAACCCAAGGATTCCCCCGTCATCTCTCAAACCCTCGCTGGAGAACCTCTCAAACCAGGACCTCACAAAATCCAAGGCACAGGAGCAGGATTTGTTCCAAACAACCTCCACCTTAAAAACTCTGCTGGCGAAGCCCAAATTGTTGAGTGCATCCAAGTCACCAATGACGAAGCTTTTGCCATGGCTCGTCGCCTTGCCAAGGAGGAGGGCATTCTTGGCGGCATCAGCACGGGAGCAAATGTCCACGCCGCCATCGAAGTCGCCAAACGACCTGAAAATGCCGGCAAGCTCATCGTCACCATTGGATGCTCGACCGGCGAACGCTATCTGAGCACCGCCCTTGCAGATGAAGCCCGTGCGGAGGTGGGAGCCTAATGAAACCTACACAGCAAACCGTCCTTCAAGGACCCGTCCTTGAAGATTCCTCGCTCGAATGGGATCTCTTTTGGGAGCGCAAAAAGTTTCTGATTCTTGGCATCATCGCTGCGACAATCGTTGGCGGTATAGCCGTGGCAGCGTGGTTTGTTTACACCTCGAGTAGAAATAGCGCTGCGCAAAATCTCCTCGCCACGGCAAAAGGCCTCGAAGACTTTCGAATGGTCGTAGAGAAATATCCCAAGACCATGCCTGCCGCTGATGCTCTCATGCGGATTGCTTCGGCCGAGCGGGATGCCGGCAGCATGGATAAATCCAACGCCGCGTTCAGGGAGTTTCTCGAGCGTTTTCCCACTCATGAATTGGCGGGAGGTGCTCTTCTCGGTATTGCTCAAAATCAAGACGCCGCCGGTGATGCTCAATCGGCCATGGTCACATGTCAG
>NEUK01000002.1 GCA_002290555.1 Spartobacteria bacterium AMD-G4 | reverse complement strand
CGCGCCGACTCCGACTCCGACTCCGACTCCGACTCCGACTCCGACTCCGACTCCGACTCCGACTCCGACTCCGACTCCAACGCCAACGCCAACGCCAACGCCAACGCCATCGCCAACGCCAACGCCATCGCCATCGCTGGGTGCCCTCACCGTCACGCATTCCATCGTCAACCAATGGACCGGCGGCATGGAGGTTAAGGTCGTCCTCCAAAACAAAGGCACGACCACGGTTTCCAACTGGTCACTGGCCTTCGATTACCCTTCGGCCATTTCATCCCTCTGGGAAGGCACTCTGAGCACGCAATCCACTTCCCCGCGCTACAAGGTCACCCCAAAATCCTGGAACTCCACACTCGCCCCCGGCCAGTCCCTCGCCATCGGCTTCGTTGCCACGCCGGCCAATGCGGCGGCTGTTCTCCAGAATCTCGTGGTATCCCCCGCCTCCGCAGGCGTTCCTATCGTTGCGCCGACGCCAAGCCCGACACCTGTGGCAACGCCGAGCCCAACTCCCAAACCCACTCCGACGCCGGTTCCATCGCCCACACCGATTGCGACTCCAGTTCCAACCCCAGCGCCCACACCCACGCCAACTCCCGTGGCAGGCCAGCCAGATTTGAGCAAGGTCATCGTGGGCTATTTCGCTGAGTGGGGCGTTTACGGACGCGATTACCATGTTTACGAAATCCCCGCGAAGAATCTGAATGTCGTCAACTACGCCTTCGCCGATATCTCTGCGGCTGGGGAAGTCGTTTTGTATGATTCCTACGCAGCCGTGGAAAAATCCTATCCCGGCGACACATGGGACCAGCCGTTGCGCGGGAATTTCAACCAACTGAAAAAACTCAAAGCCCAGAACCCCCATCTCGTCACGCTCATCTCCGTCGGCGGCTGGACGCTCTCCGGCCGCTTCTCCGACCTCGCGCTTACGCCCGCCTCGCGGACGAAATTCGCAGCCTCTGCTGTGGCCTTCATTCGCAAATACGGCTTCGATGGCGTGGATATCGACTGGGAGTATCCAGGTGGCGGCGGCCTGCCATCCAATGTCTCCCGTCCCGAAGACAAACAAAACTTCACCAGCCTGCTCACCGAGTTGCGCCGTCAACTCGACCTCGCCGCACAAGCTGATGCGCGCCGCTACTACCTCACTATCGCCGCGCCCGCCGGCCCCGACAAAATCGCAAACATCCAGCCCGCCGCCATCGCAGCAGTGCTCGATTGGATCAATGTCATGACCTACGACCTGCACGGCGCGTGGGAGAACCGCACCAACCACCACGCCGCTCTCGAAGGCGACCCCGGCGACCCGCTCACCGTCCGCGCCGCGATGGACGCCTACCTCGCCGCAGGCGTGCCTCGCGACAAACTCGTCGTCGGCCTCCCCTTCTATGGCCTCAGCTGGAAAGGCGTTCCAAATGTTAACAACGGCCTTGCGCAATCCTCCACCGGCGCCGCCACAGGCACATGGGACACCACCGGCATGTTCGATTACTGGGATATCGAGCAACGCCTCACCGCTCAGCCCACCGCCTACCGCAAATACCGGGACACCACCGCGAAAGCCCCCTGGGTCTACGCGCCAACCCTCCAAGGCGGACTCTTCATCACCTACGAAGATCGCGAATCCATCGGCCTCAAATGCGACTACATCAACTCCCAAAACTTCCGTGGCGCCATGTTCTGGGAACTCTCCGGAGACCTCACCGACGGCACCGGCCTCCTGCCTGTCATCAAATCCAAAGTCAAACCGTGAGCCCCCACCAAGCGCTCCAAGCTCAAAAATCCTGATATGCAGAAAAGCATAGAAAACGCGAAGACCACTGGGGCATGGCCAACCTTCCCGTGATGACACTGTTTTCCCTCTCGAGAAGGGCACTCCCTATCCTCGTCTCGCCATACTTGGGGAAAAAGTCAGGATTTCTGAAGTTTTCAAAAACGCTCTACCGCTCACACGCCACCGTGTCTTGAGATCAGAGGCGTCAGGGCACAATCACGCGGTAAAAAGCGCGGCCGACAGGTGGGTTGGGATCGATGAAGGACGAGTCCGAGAGATTCTCGGCGATTGTTACCCACAAACCACTCGCAAGATCGGAGGTCCGCTGAATATCTACCGCCCGCCCAACCGGCGTGGCCGACCAATCGAGGCGACAACCTCCTCCCGATATTCCAAAAAAAGTCGTCCGTAGGGCGGGATCTACCACTTTGATATCTTCTACAATGACTAAACTGCTTGCAACCAGCGTGGCCTGTGTAAGCGGAAGTTCTGAAAAAGCTCCTCCCAAATCGGATGAGGCATCATAGACAGGCAAACCCGCAATGGCATCAAGGGCGTTCAACCCACTCTGGCCCAACACTCGGCCAAAAACGGCGTAATTTCCATTCAAACCCGGATTGTCCGTCACATTGAAAAACCATTGGCTCGTGGCGCTATCAGGCTGAGCCGTTCGCGCCATAGCCAGAGTTCCCCGCAGATGCGGCCCTCCGTATTCCAAAACGACTGCCGGTTCGCTCACAATGGGAAAAATTTGACTTTGGTCCAGGCGGAAGCCGCCACCTTGGATAATCTGAATTCCCGCCGCGTTGTATGTAGTGCTCCGATGAATGATTGACGAGGCGAAGCGCCCGCCCCGCACATATGTTAGGAAGTTTTCTACGGATTTGGGCATTGTATCATCGAATAACTCGACATCGATTGCACCCCAAGCCGTAGAAAATTGTATGACAGTGCGTGCCTGTGCCGGCAGGACCGCACACAAAAACAGGCTGCCCAATACTATGAATCGAAAGGGCCACCCGGGAGAGAAACTTTTTATCATGAGATGCGAGGGGGTTACTTCCCATGCCGTGAGAAAATTTTCAATCGGAAATTTCCCAATTAGGAGGCCTCTGAAACAACTCGAGTGGCGAGCTGTTTTGCCCCCAAGGATAGCTCCCAGGCAAGTGCACCTGGGTTGGCAGAAAAACTTCTATCGGGTGTGGGTCTCCTCTCGATTCCTATTGGCTGATAGGGATTCGCTCGAGCCTCAGCCAGACTCAGGCGCGTGCAGCTATAGCAAATAGGAACCTCGCCGCAGACGTGCCCACGACAATCTCCTCGTCGCCTTCCCTGCTTCAGATTGAGCTAGAAGGGCATGCGAGATATCAACCGCGAGCTCACGCCATTCTCCCGCCCGCATCATGCCCATACCCAAGCGACTCACCGCCAGACCGCTCGGCTCCGTGTGCGCGATCCCAAGTATCGCAGAAAAACTGGTGACCAGTTGCTTGCTGCCCGTCTGGATTATTCCTAACGCCTGCGAATCCGCGCTCGGAGCGGCTGGGCCTTGGTGGAGCTGTGTCGAGGAAGGGGAGTTTGCGGCGTCGGCAGGGCGCGGACGCTTTCCAGTTGGCTCGCAAGTGGGGCGTCTCGCTCGGTGACGAAGTTCACCACAAGCCCCGGACGGCCCGCACGGGCGGTGCGTCCGACCCGATGAAGGTAATTTTCGATCTGCTGCGGCAAATGATAGTTGATCACTCGCCCGACATGGTCGACATCAAGCCCACGCGAGGCCAGATCGGTCGAAACGAGCAAATCCACAGCCCCCTCGCGAAAGAGTTTCAGATTTTGCCGACGCTCCACTTTATCCATTTCTCCACGATAAATCACATGAGCAATGTTCGCGGCAGCGAGTTCGGCGGCGACCTTGTCGCATTGCTCTCTCGTGTTCGTAAACAGGATCGTTCCACCCTCCACTTTCTTTTTGAGCAAACGCTCCAGCAGCGGAAACCGCTGACCTCCAATGACGACCTGCTGCATTGTCGTGAGTGTCGGGACGACTCGATGGCTCCCCGCGCTCCGAATCACTTCTGCTCCCGAAAATAAATCGGCAATGAGTTTTTCCACTGCTGGCGAGACGGTCGCCGAGAACAGGGCCAGCTGAGGCTTTTGCGGACAGGCTTGGATGATTTTTGTGACATCAGGCATGAATCCGTGATCAAGCATCTGGTCGGCTTCATCGAGGATCAGCATTCGCACATCGTCCAATTCCACGAGCCGCCTCTCGAGCATTTGCACAAGCCGTCCCGGTGTAGCGACGAGGATCTCAAACGGCCCGGCAAGCCCTCGCTTTGCAACTTCCGTGGTCGTGCCGCCGAGCACCGATCGAACGCGGAGACGCGTCGTGTGCGTGAATGGCTTGAAGGCTTTCGTGACCTGTTCACCGAGCTCCCGGGTGGGAACAACCACAATAGCCCTTGGCCGAGCAGAAAGCGTGATCGCATCACCCGCGATTTCCAGGTTTTTAATGTGGTGCATCGCCGGAAGCGCATACGCTAGCGTCTTTCCACTCCCAGTCTCCGCAATGCCCACAATCGAGCGTCCGCTCAGAAGCGCTGGTAACGCCCGAACTTGAATCTCTGTCGGACGCATGATGCCCTTTTCCAGCAAAGTTTCCTGTAAGGTGGGCAGTAGGCCGAATTCAGCAAAAGTATTCATCAGTCCACGACATATATTCCTACTTCGTCCCAATGAGGAGGTATTATCCCAATAAGGTGCTAAGTTTTTTTGCGGTCAAACCATAAGCTCCATCGGCGCTTGAATTCCGGCATCCTCCTTTTCTTTCCGACCGATGGGCCCCCGACTCCCTGTTGCTGCGTGGTCCGCTGGGTCGACACAGAGGAATTCGCCTTGCAAATGTTCCACGTGGAACACTGGCCCGAATGAGTTTGCCCACAGATTTAAAACCCCGTAGTCATCTCCCATGCTTCATGTCGTGCTTGTCGAGCCGGAGATTCCACCAAATACGGGAAATATCGCGCGCCTGTGCCTGGCGGCGGGAGCACGGCTGCACTTGGTTGAACCGCTCGGGTTTTCGCTGGACGAAAAAGCCCTCCGTCGCGCCGGGATGGATTACTGGCATCTCTGCGATGTGAAGAAGTGGGCTTCCCTGCAACAGCTCCAGGCCACCGAACCGAATGGGCGATTTTTTTATTTCACCACGAAAGCCTCCAAGATCTATTGGGACGAGTCCTTCCGCGACGGAGATTTTTTGGTCTTCGGACGCGAGTCCCGCGGCCTGCCGGAGTCTCTGCTTCACGAACATGCAGAAGCTTGCTTGAAAGTTCCCATGCACGCCGAGGCGCGTAGCTTGAATCTGGCCACATCGGTCGGCATCGCCCTTTACGAGGCCAAGCGGCAGATTGCGGCCTAAATCGGCCCGCAAGAACTCCAGGCTGTCCTTGATCCCAAAGCGGTGCTGTCATGGGATATTCATGCGTTTTTGAGGGGCCACAATTTTTCACGCACATAAAATGATAGGAGTCGGATAAATCGAGCGATCGATGAAAATTCGGCGATGACAACCGCGTTTCCACCCATGCGATTAAGGATAACGAATGAGCCCGTCCTACTCGCATGTCCAATCGTTGAGTATTTGAACCACGAATAAGACCGAAAACGAAATTCTCCGGCAAAGCCGCTCCCCATTCGTGAAAATTCGTTCTATTCGTGGTTAAATCCATGAACGCCCTGCGTGCTAAGCCATCGCAGAAACTCGCTCTCGATTGCTTGAAGTTGGATCATCCCGAATCCGGCGGAATTAACCACAGAGGACACAGAGAGCGCGGAGGGCGAATGAATTAGAGCATATCCAATTGGATCGTTTTGTGGGGCTTGCCACTTTTATAAACTGCTCTTGTTAATCCTGCAAATCCTGTCCTCCTGTCTAAAAAGCTGTTTTCGAGATCATCTGGACATCACTTGCCCTGAGTCGCGACAATGAAAGATGGCACCGGGGAGAAAAAGTCGTTGCGACACGATTCATGACACAGGCCTCGAAAAGGCGCCCAGTTTTTCAAGGGCCTCTGAAGTTTAAAAAACAGCGTTAAGATTTCGCGGGAATTGTTCCACGTGGAACACCCGAATGGGGAGAGTGATCCTTTTTGGCATTTGCGCCTCTAAAAAAAGGCCTCTAAAATGGCGCGAGACGGGTTTTTATTGCAAAAGAGGGTCGTTGCAGCAGAAAGGAGGAGCGGCCGACAGGAGGGCGGTTTTTGAAGGAAAGCAGAGGGGGTAGATTTTTTGCAAAACCGCAGCATGGCGACAAAAGACAAACGCAGTTGGCCCATCGGGAAAGTGGAGCGAGGCAATGAAACCGCCAAGTGCAAGCCGGGATTTTACCCTACAGGCACTATGCGATTTTGTAAAGCCCAAGGAGCCTCGCGCCGAGATTGCTTGGGAACCCAACGAGAGCGAGCAGGAAATATCGCGCAGTTAAAAATCAAGCTTTCCAAAGCAATTTCGACGCCTTCGCAACGCTGGAAAAAAGAAAGGAGGATCAAGCGGATTAATCAACCCATCGAAGAAATTCAAAAAACCAACACGGCGCTCGCTTCTGGCTTTCTGAATATTCCCAAACCGTGATCCCACGGCAGCCGAGGCAGAGCATGGCAGCGGCGTTGCCTTGGTGTTTTTCCTCCACCAGGCCATGCGCGGCTTGGGAATCCGGGCGTGTTTATAATTGCAAGGCAGATGCCAAAACAGCCGTGGATAAAGACTCAGACTTCATGTGGTGACAGATCGCTCCTGTGGAGGCGGAGAGATGGACCATGCCGAAGGATGCGTCCATCTTCGGACAACCAAATTTGTTTTGGTGATTTTGCTTCGAATACAGCCCGTAAGACGGCTTTGACAATTAGATTTTAAAGTGTTGGCCATGAACTTGTAAGCAGATTAAGCCTTTGATCACATCAGGATGGAAAAGCTCGAGCGCCCATGGCCTTGACTCGTTGGCTGCGTTAGGGTGGTGAGCCGAGGAGGACGTCGGCGTTCCCACATGCAAAGGCCGGCGGAAATTCAACGCCGCGAGGCCACGAGTCTCAGGGCTCCGCGCCAGTGGGAGGATTCGCTGGTGTTCCATTTTTTGGAATCCAAGCCAAGGAAGGTTGAGAGTTCGCCAGGGCGAAAGCCGGCACGGATGCTTGCGGGCATGTCGTGGCGGGTTACTTCGGACATAAATTGAGAGGATAGTTTGGAGAGGAAAAGCGGCAGGCGGGAGCGGAGGGGCTCGCAGAAAGTGAGGCTGCGAAAGGATTGCAGGCGCGCGCCAAGATCGCGCAGGGCCTCGCCGGAAAAGTGGTGCAGGATGAGGCTGCCAACGCAGGCATCGGCATCTATCTTTGGCAGGGTTTGAAAAAAATCTCCGCTGAGCCACTGGATGCCGCTCGGGAAGTTTGCAGGACGCGGGATCAAGTCGAGTCCGGTCACGGTGGCGGAGGGGAGCGAGGTTTGGACTTTGCGGCAGAGGGCGCCCTCGCCGGCGCCGATTTCAATGATTCGAGCGAGGGGCGGCGTTTGTTTTTTGAGTTGCCTCACAATCCAGCGGGAGTTGCAGAGGAAGAGGTCGATCCAACTCAGGTCCCGACGGCTGCGTATGGCGCGTGGATCGGCCGGATTCAGGGAATCCAGAATCTCGGGAATGATGACACGGTCGAGTTCACGCATGGGTTGCAATGGCAGAGCGTAAAAGATACTTCAAAATCATCAAACATGAGTTCCGTGATCTATCTTGATAACAATGCCACGACACAGGTGGCTCCCGAGGTTTTTGACGCCATGGAACCCTGGCTGCGCGGCGGCTATGGAAACCCTTCCAGCGCCTACCGTCTCGGCCGTGAGGCGGCAGCGGCTCTTGCGGAGGCGAGGGAGCGCGTGGCGGCGCTCGCGGGCTGCCAGAGTGGTGAGATTCTTTTTACAAGCTGTGGCACGGAGTCGATCAATACGGCCATCCAGTCGGCACTGGCACTTGATCCCGATAAACGCCATATCGTCACCAGCGCGGTCGAGCACAGCGCCACGATCAAGCTCTGCGAATACCTGGCCCGGCGCGGTTATGAGATCACCTGGTTGCCAGTGGATGCCACCGGACACCTCGACATGGCGGAGTTGGAGGCTTCGATCCGGCCGGACACGGCTATCGTTTCCCTGCTCTGGGCGAACAACGAAACCGGCGTGCTTTTTCCCGTGCAGGAAATCGCGGCGCTCACGCAAAAAAAGAAAACCCTCCTGCACATCGACGCCGTTCAGGCATTCGGGAAGCTACCCCTCGTTTTGGAAGGCATGGGCGCGCAGTTCGTGAGTTTTTCGGGACACAAAATTTATGCGCCGAAGGGCGTGGGCGGTTTGTATGTGAGCCGCAGGGTCAAATTCACCCCGCTTCTGCGCGGCAGCCAGGAGGAGGGACGGCGCGGTGGCACTCAGAATGTCGCTTCGATCGTCGCCTTCGGAAAATCCGCCGAGCTGGCGGCATCGCATCTCGCAGAAGGCGTGGACTCCACGCTGCGTGACCGCTTGGAATCCCACCTTCTGGCATCGATCTCCGGAGCCTCCATCAATGGCGACCGCGTGCACCGCCTTCCGAATACAACAAACATTTCCTTCGAGGGCATCGAGAGCGAAGGGGCGTTGATCCTTCTCGATGAGAAGGGCCTCTGCTGCTCGGCCGGATCGGCCTGCACGAGCGGATCCGTGAATCCCTCGCATGTGCTCAAAGCCATGGGTCTCTCGAATGACCGCGCCCGGGCGAGCCTGCGCTTCTCCGTGGGCCGCTTCACCACCGCATCCGACATTGACCGCGCGTGCGAGATCATTCCGGCGGCCATCGCCAAGCTCCGCTCCCTCTTGCCGTCAGGACAGCCAGTGCTGGCCGCCTGACGCCGACATTTTCCCCAATTCATGATCGAAAAACATCTCGTCCAAATCGTGCAGGAGCTATCCCTGCAAGCCCGTCAAGTGGCAGCCACCGCCGTTCTCCTCGAGGAAGGCGCCACGGTTCCCTTCATCGCCCGCTACCGCAAGGAGCGCACCGGTGAGCTTGATGAGGTCCAAATCGCCAACATACGTGACCGCATGCAGGAGCTTGAGGAACTCGACAAGCGCCGGGCGTCGATTCTCGGCTCCCTCGAAGAGCGCAAGCTCCTCACCGAGGAGCTGAAAGTCAAAATCGAAAGCGCGCCGAATCTCTCCACACTCGAGGATCTTTATCTTCCCTTCCGGCCGAAGAAGCGGACCCGCGCGACCATTGCCAAGGAACGCGGACTCGAGCCGCTTGCCGATCTGCTCTGGGAGCAGCTCACTGAGACAGACCCCGAGGCAGAAGCGGCGACGTTTGTTTCCGCTGAAAAAGAAGTGCCCGATGCTGCAGCCGCGCTGGCTGGGGCGAGGGATATCGTAGCCGAGCGCATCAATGATTCGGCCGAGGCCCGCTCCGCGCTGCGCGAGATTTATCTCAACAAGGGAGTTCTAAAATCCAAGGTCGTATTCGACAAGGAAGCCGAGGCGGCGAAATTCAAGGACTACTTTGACTGGAGCGAACCTGTCGCCCAATGCCCATCACACCGCTTCCTGGCAATCCGCCGGGGAGAAACCGAGGGCATGCTCTTCTCACGCATCAATCCGCCCGAGGAGGAGGCCCTGGCGGCGCTCGACTACCTTTTTGTTAAAGGATCATACCCGTCGGCCGCGCAGGTGCGCTTGGCGGCCCAGGATTGCTTCAAGCGCCTTCTTGGATTTGCCATGGAGGGCGAGGCCCGGCTTTTCTACAAAAAGAAAGCCGACGAGGAAGCGATCCGTGTCTTTGCGGAAAACCTTCGCGAACTCCTCCTGGCCTCACCACTCGGCCAGAAAATCGTTCTCGCCGTCGATCCCGGCTTCCGCACCGGTTGCAAACTCGCTGTGCTCGATGCCCAAGGCAAACTCCTCACTCACGAGGTGGTTTATCCCGAAAAAGGTGTCCGCGACCGCACCGAGGCGGCGGAGGTTATTAAGTCCCTCGTGAACCGCTATAAAATCGAAGCCGTGGCCATCGGCAATGGCACAGCCTCCCGCGAGACCGAGACCTTCATCCGCGCACTCGGTCTGCCGGCATCCACCGTGATTGTCGTGGTGAGCGAGTCCGGCGCCTCGATTTACTCGGCCTCGGATGTCGCCCGCGAGGAATTCCCCACGCTCGACCTCACCGTGCGCGGAGCCATTTCCATCGGTCGCCGCCTCATGGACCCGCTCGCCGAACTGGTCAAAATCGACCCGAAATCCATCGGCGTAGGCCAATACCAGCACGATGTGGATCAAAGCGCTCTCAAGCGTTCACTCGATGACACCGTCATTTCCTGCGTGAACCATGTCGGCGTGGAACTCAACACCGCCAGCGCGAATCTGCTCGGGTATGTCTCCGGATTGAATTCCCGCACGGCTGTGAATCTCGTGCAATTCCGCAACGAAAACGGCGCCTTCCAATCCCGTGAGGATCTCCTGAAGGTCCCAGGTCTCGGACCGAAGGCCTTCGAGCAGGCCGCCGGCTTCCTCCGCATCCGCAACGGGCGGCATCCGCTCGACTCGAGTTCCGTGCACCCAGAGCGCTACGCCCTCGTGGACAGCATGGCGGCGGATATCGGTTGCTCGGTTTCCGAGTTGGTGCAGAACCCCGCCCGGCGCGCTGCCATCAAGTTGGAAAAATACATCACGCCGGAGGTCGGTCTCCCGACCCTGCAAGACATCCTCAAAGAACTCGCCAAGCCCGGCCGCGACCCGCGCAAGCAGTTTGAGGTTTTTGCCTTCTCCGACGAGGCGATGAAAATCGAGGATCTCAAGCCAGGAATGAAGCTCCCCGGCCTCGTCACCAATGTCGCCGCGTTTGGCGCCTTCATCGACCTCGGCGTGCACCAGGACGGCCTCGCGCACATCAGCCAACTCAGCGATGAGTTTGTAAAAAACCCCTCGGATGTCCTGAAGGTGGGCCAGAAAGTCATGGCCACTGTGTTAGAGGTCGATCTCGGACGGAAGAGGATCAGCCTTTCGCTCAAGACCAATCCAGAAATCGGCGCCCAGACCCGTGGACCGCGCGACGACCGGAGCGCAGGCGGACGCAGCTTCGCAAGCAAACCCGCTGCCAAAGCCGCGCCGCAGGTCGATTGGTTCACAGCTGCGATGAACCGCAAAAACTGATCAGTGGCCAGCATTGTCCTCTGTAAGGATTGACCACAGAGGACACGGAGAGCACGGAGGTTTTAAAAAATAGCGCCTCAGATAGGGTAATTTCCCCTTTTCCTCTCCGTGTCCTCTGTGCCCTCTGTGGTTAATCCAAGACCGCCGGATCGCCGTAAAGTGTGGATCCGCTGGCGCGGATTATTTTCACGGGGAGAATCTGGCCGATATGGCGAGGGGCGCCTTCGAAGACGACGATTTTATTGGTGCGGGTGCGGCCGGTGAGGCGCTCGGCGTTGTGGCGACTGGCGCCTTCGCAGAGGATTTCTGTTTGCGTGCCGACGAGGGCGTTGAGCTTGTCTGAGACATGGCGGTTCACCAGGTTGAGCAAATCCTGGTTGCGGGCCTCTTTCACCTCTTCGGAAATCTGGTCATCCATCGTGGCGGCGGGCGTGTTCTGACGCTGGGAGTAGCGAAAGATGAAAGCGTTGTCGAACGAGACGGCGTCGCACAGCGCGCGGGTTTGCTGATAGTCCTCCTCCGTCTCGCCGGGGAAGCCGACAATAACATCCGTCGTAATCGCCATGCCGGGACGCGCCGCACGGATGCGCTCGGCGAGTTTTTGGAACTTTTCGGCCGTGTAGCCCCGACGCATAATTTTCAAGATGCGGTCGGATCCGCTCTGGAGCGGCAAATGCACATGCTCGACGAGTTCGGGCAGGCGCACAAAGGCTTCGATAAGATCATCGCGGTAGCCAATCGGGTGGGGGGATGTGAAGCGCACGCGCTCGATGCCATCCACCGCGCAGACGGATTCAAGCAACTGGACAAAGGGTGAAATCCCATCGCGCTTGGAAAATTCATGACGGCCGTAGAGGTTCACGATCTGGCCAAGAAGGGTGACCTCCTTTACGCCGCGCTCCGCAAGGGAACGGACTTCGTTCGTGATTTCCTCAATCGTCCGCCCACGCTCCTCGCCGCGCGTTTGGGGAACAATACAAAACGCGCAGTGCATGTTGCAGCCCTGCATGATGGAAACAAAGGCCGTGACCTGACCCGCTTCGACCTCCTGCTCGCGGATCGTGCTTTGAGAGCCAGCCTCCTCCTCGGTATCCACAATCGCCCGACGCTCGTCATCAATGAGTGCGTGCATGCGGTTTTTCAAAAGGTCGTCCACATAGTCCGCCACGCGGTGGAATTTCTGGGTGCCCACCACGAGATCGACATGCGGCGAGGTCTGCAAAAGCGACTCACCGCGCGCCTGGGCCATGCAGCCGAGGTAGCCAAGGACCAGATGTGGTCGAGTGCGCCGGAGCTTGCGCAGCATGCCCATCTTGCCAATCGCCTTCTGCTCGGCCATGTCGCGCACGCTGCAGGTGTTGAGCAAAATCACATCCGCTTCGGTTTCATCCGTGACGAGTTGATATCCGCGCTCAGCGAGCATTTTCGACACCTGCTCGGAGTCGCGCTCGTTCATCTGGCAACCGTAGGTTTTAATGTGGACGCTGGGCATCTTGGAGGAGGCGAATTTGCGGCAGACCGGCGCTGGGGGCAAGGACAAGTGCGTTCAAGCGATGCCGAGAATCCAACCCTCCAACATGGCTTGGTCTCGTTCCGAGGCACTCAACTGCGGTCGAAAATAAATGCCCAACGCATCGACGGCATCCGTTTGCCGCACCCAATGTGCCACGCTAAAGGCATCGTGCTGGTCGGGCGTTCGATCGTCAGTGGGAAGGCCTTTACTCCATAATGACGGGTAGACTTCAGCCATCACGGAACATCCTGGCGGCGGCGTCCATCCATCAAAGGGCCAGAAATGCACGCGGGGGCCAAGCTGCTGACGCAGGTGCCGCAGCCAAGGCAGTCCGCTGTGGGTGGATTTGGCCACGCTGCCTTGCACATCGAAGTGGAAGACCGATTTCGCACGGCTCCTGAGCTCGGTCAGCCGTCGCCAACGCGCATCGCCCGTGCGCGCAGACCCGTGACCGTGCAGACCGCGCCGGATGAACTCAACTGTCATATGGTCGCGATCCGTGGGCCAGTGGTGTTGAAAATCATCAAGAAATCGTGGCCAGTCGTGAGGAAGGTGATGCCGCTCGAAGTAGCGGAGGGGGAAGGAAAATGCATGGTCGATGCCCACAAGAGTCGGCGGGCCGTCGCGAAGTTCGTCCGTGAGCCACTCGGCCATGCCTCGCCGAGTCCAATACTTCTGCGCGCCAGGTGGCGGTGGTATCTCAGCAGGCTGCCGCATGGGCGTGGCTGAATAAACGCGCAGCCCCTTCAAGCTGGAGGCAGGAGTTGCCGCGCCGGAGTAGTCGATTCCGAGATAGCGTTCAAACAGCGGCATAGGCGGATCAAACTCTGGCGGATTTCGCGCGTGGGACGGGATTGTTACCCTATCAACTTCCGGTAGGTGGCCAGTGCGAGAAGGGGGAAGTGGTTTCGATACATGTCGTATTTCAGATAGAATACGCAGGGGAAGCCTGTGCCGGTGGTGTAGTCCTCCGTCCAGGAACCATCAGGGTTTTGCGTTGAGACGAGCCAGTCTACGCCTCGCTGGATGCAGTCGCGGTCGGGATTTCCCGCAGCGCAGAGACCCATGAGCGCCCACGCTGTCTGGCTGGGGGTGCCGGCTCCGCGGCCTTTGAGGGCAGGGAAATTATAGGTTTCGCAGGTTTCGCCCCAGCTGCCGTCGTCGTTCTGGCAACTTTCCAGCCAGGTGAGGGCGCGACGAATCCACTCGTCGTCCATGTTGACGCCGATCGCAGCAAGCCCGCGCAGAGCTTGCCAAGTGCCATAGATGTAATTGACCCCCCAGCGGCCATACCATGATCCGTCGGGTTCCTGCGTGCGCCGCAGCATGGCTATGGCCTGCCGGACTTCGGGTGCACGGGGATCGTGGCCGATGTAGCCGAGAAGCTCGAGCACGCGTGCGGTGAGGTCGCTGCATGTGGGATCGAGTATGGCATTGTGGTCTGCAAAAGGAATGTGCTCGAGCCAAGCGGCGTTGAGGTTTTTGTCAAAGGCCGCCCAACCCCCATCGTGGCATTGGAAGGAAAGGAGCCACTCCAAAGCCCGGCGGTGAATCGCCTCGCGCGCCTTCGGATCCGGCGCCGCGCAGTGCCGGAGCGCCATGAGGACCATCATGGTGTCGTCGGTGTCAGGATAGTATTTGTTCGCATGCTCGAAGGCCCAGCCGCTCGGCTCGACTCCTGGGTTGCGGGTGGCCCAGTCCCCCGCGAAACGCACTTCGCGGGCCTCAAGCCACGCCGCAGCTTTTTGAAGAGATGGGTGGTATCCGGGCACACCGGATTCGCCAAGGGCGACGGTGGTGATGGCTGTGTCCCAGACCGGGGAGAGACAGGGCTGGATGCGAAAGTCGTCAGGATCGTGAACGAAGAGGCCGGCGAAATCGGCCTCGGCTTTTTTGACCAGCGGGTGATCCTCCGCGTAGCCCAGAGCGTGGAGTGCCATGAGGCCGTTGAGCATCGACGGAAAAATCGCCGAGAGTCCATCGCTCCCCTCGCCCATGCGCTCGGTCATCCACTCCTCGGCCCGCTTCAACGCGTGCTTGCGGAGGGGATGGATGGGGATGCGGTTGTAGATTTTCAGGAGCACATCGCACCGCAGAAAAAAGTTCCGCCAGGCCCAGAAGCGCTTGTCTTTTTTCAAGGAGAAGTCGGCATTCTCCATCCCGGCGGGATAGAGTTCATGCAGGTGCAGGGAGGCGGGAAGCGTGCGCGTGGGCCTGTAGTGGTTTAGGATCGCCAGCGGGGCAATGATCGTGCGGCTCCACGAGGACATTTCGTAGAGGTTGAAAAAGAACCAGCGGGGAAAGAGAAAAATCTCAGGCGGGATGGTCGGGACATAGTCCCATGGGAATTGGCCGAGAAGGGCGAGGTAGAGGCGACAGTAGGTATTGACCTGCGGGATGCCGCCGAGACGGAGGATATTCGCCCGGGCGTCACGCATCCAGGGGGCGTTTGGCGAGTCGCCGGCGAGCTTCAGCGCGAAGTAGGCCTTCACCGAGGCATTGATCTCACTCGGGCCGCCGATGAAAATATTCCAGCCTCCGTCAGCCGTCTGCCTACGACGGATGTGCTCGGCGCATTTGGCTTGAAGAACCTCGTCCACAGAGCCCCGCCAATTCATGTAGAGGACGGTGTCCGAACAGAGCGTGGAATCCACCAGCAACTCACCTTCCCAATGGCCGTCCTCTTTTTGGATCGAGAGAAGAAAATCCTGCGAACGGCGGATGCCTCGTCGCAAGGCGTCTGCGCTTTCTGTGGGAATTCCGACAGAAGCCTGCATTGCCATCAGAGATTTGTTTTGCGTTCGAAAACGGCGAGCATCCCCGAGTGGCCGCCCCCGGCCTCGTAGCAATCGAGTTCGGCGACACGGCGGGCATGGCGTCCCCCATCAAAAGGCGTCGCCAGCCAGATGTCCACGATCTCGAGAGCAAGTTCGAGGGGGATCATGCGTTGACCGATCGAGAGGGCGTTCGCGTTGTTGTGGCGGCGACCGAATTCGGCAGTCTCATGGCTCCAGCAAAGAGCGCAGCGTATGCCTTTGACCTTGTTCGCAGCGATGGCCTCGCCATTTCCCGAACCGCCCACGACGATGGCGCGCTCGGTTTCCTTGCGGACCACAGCCTCGGCGGCGGGGATGATGAAAAGGGGATAGTCTGTGCTCTCGGAGCTATCGGTTCCGTAGTCCACCACCTCGTGCCCCGCCTTCTTGAGGTGGGCGATGATGGCTTCCTTGTATTCAAATCCAGCGTGGTCGCTTCCAATGGAAATTTTCATAGTGTGCAGGCGGGTTGGGGTTGGTCGGAGTAGGGAGCTTGGGGTTCGAGGCCGAGGGCTTCGAGGAGGGCACGGTCGTCGTCCACTCCCGGGTTCGAGGCCGTCAGCAGTTTATCGCCGTAGAAGATGGAATTTGCCCCCGCAAAGAGGCAGAGCGCCTGCGCCTCGCGGGTCAAACGGTCGCGCCCGGCCGAGAGTCGGATTTTTGCTTTGGGAAGAACGATACGGGCCGTGGCGATGAGCCGGACAAGCTCGAAGACATCGATCGGCGGGGTCTTGGCAAGGGGAGTTCCCTCGATGGGAGTCAGGCAATTGATTGGCACACTCTCGGGCTCGGGATCAAGGGAGCAAAGGACCTCGAGCATTTTGAGACGGTCGGTTTCATTTTCGCCCATGCCAATAATGCCGCCGCAACAAACGCTCAGACCTGCGCGCTGCACGGACCCGATGGTGTTCAGCCGGTCCTCGAAGGTGTGCGTGCTGACGATCTTTTTGTAATACTCTGGTGAGGTGTCGATGTTGTGATTGTAGGCGGTGAGACCAGCATCCTTGAGCTTGCGGGCTTCGATATCACCAAGTTGGCCGAGGGTGACGCACACTTCCATGCCGAGCTTGCTGACCTCGCGAACGGTTTCCAGCATGGTCTCGAATTTGGGATCTCCATCGCGAACGCCTTTCCAGGCCGCGCCCATGCAAAACCGGGTGGAGCCGTTTTGTCTCGCGCGCTCCGCAACGGGCATCACCTCCTCCGTAGTCATCAGGCGCTCTTTCTGCAGGCCTGTATTGTAATGCGCACTCTGCGCACAGTAGCCGCAATCCTCACTGCAACCGCCCGTCTTCACACTCAACAGCGTGCAGAGTTGGACTTCATTTTTCGGCCAGAATTCCAAAAAGACACGCCGACTTTCCTGAATGAGATCAAAGAGGGGCCGGTGGTAGATTTGCTCGAGTTTTTCTAAATTGGGTCTCACAAGGCGGGCATTTTTAATCGCGCTCTCGAGTGGAGTCAACCGATGGGTGCAACAACCCGCTTGAATGTCTGGCCATCGCGGCTATTTTTATGGCTCTCAAATCCAAAATACCATGTCCTTCGAACTTCCTACTCTTCCCTACGCCGCCACGGCGCTTGAACCCAATATCGACGCACGCACGATGGAAATCCATCACGGCAAGCATCACGCGACCTATGTCGCAAATCTCAACAAGGCCCTCGAGAGCGCTCCGGATCTGGCTTCGAAGTCCGTCGAAGAACTCATCGGCAATCTCGCTGACGTGCCGGAAGCGATCCGTGGAGCCGTGCGCAACAATGGCGGTGGACACTGGAACCACACCTTTTTCTGGAATCTCATGGGCCCATCCGCAGGCGGCGCTCCATCCGGCGCTCTGGCGGCTGCCATCAATGCCGCGTTCGGAAGCTTCGACGACTTCAAGGCCAAGTTCGAAGCCGCCGGCCTCGCCCGCTTTGGCAGTGGCTGGGTCTGGCTCAGCGTGAAAGCCGACAAGTCCCTCTGCATCTGCTCCACCCCCAACCAAGACAATCCGCTCATGACGGGCGTCGCCGAGTGCCCCGGCACCCCGATCCTCGGCTGCGATGTCTGGGAGCACGCCTACTACCTGAACTACCAAAACCGCCGCGCCGATTACCTCAAGGCCTGGTGGAATACGATCAACTGGTCCGCCGTGGAGAAAAACCTCTCCAACGCCTGATCCTCGATCCCTCATAAATTCAAACGCCCGACTGGAAACGGTCGGGCGTTTGATTTTGAAAATGACCCCATGCCCGCACTGAACGACACCGCCGCCTCGCGCCTCTGCGCCGCTTGTGGAATGTGCTGCAACGGCGTCCTCTTCCATGGCATGCAGGTGCAGCCCCAGGATTCGCTCCGCTCGCTGGCATCGAAAGGCCTGAAGCCAAAACGCCGCGATGGGGACCTTTATTTTCCCCAGCCTTGCCCGGCCCATCAGGATTCTTGCTGCCAAATTT
>NEUK01000019.1 GCA_002290555.1 Spartobacteria bacterium AMD-G4 | reverse complement strand
CGCGAGACAGTTCGGTCCTTATCCACTGTGGGCGCAGGAGATTTGAGGGGTTCAATCCTTAGTACGAGAGGACCGGGATTGACAAACCTATGGTGATCCAGTTGTTTCGTCAGAAGCACCGCTGGGCAGCTATGTTTGGAAAGGATAAGCGCTGAAAGCATCTAAGCGCCAAGCCTCTCCCAAGATGAAATCTCCCTGAAGAACCGTGGTAGACCACCACGTTGATAGGTTGTGGGTGTAAGCGCAGTAATGTGTTGAGCTTAACAATACTAATGTTCGTTCGGCTTTTTTTCTTCATTTACTTGGCTTAATTAGCGAAGTTTGTCTCTTTCCCCTAATGTGCGATTTTCAAAGAACAGTGTTTGTTCTCTGACATATTCTGGCCGCCAGACAGGCGACGATTTTAGCTTCCACAGTTGGAGGTTGGGGTTCTCGAAGTCTGGTGATCTCGCGCAGTGGAACCACCCGTTCCCATCCCGAACACGGAAGTGAAACGCTGCAGAGCCGATGGTAGTGCTTCTATAGGTTGTGCGAGAGTAGGTCATTGCCAGGATTATGCCCGGTGCTTTGGAAACAAGGCACCGGGCTTTTTTTATTTGCCGAATATTTAGCCCCACTATGGTCGCGTGGCATGCGGCCCCACCTCCGCCCCATCCTGGCAGGCGAGGCGGCGTTTTTGTGGAAAATGTGGGTGCCGACAGTGCATCTCTCTCCTAAATTTTTGATAGGCGCTTCCGCGCCGCCCTCCATAAGGCTTCTGGAGGGACGACCTCCGTGTCGTCCGACTTATGCGGGTCGAAGCCCCGCCCCATTCCAAAGGACAAGGCCGCGCAGTCGCGCGGTAAATGTGGGCGCCGACAGAGCATCGCCCTCCAAGGTTTCGATGGCGCTTCCGCGCCGCCTTCCATAAGGCTTCTGGAGGGACGACCTCCGTGTCGTCCGACTTATGCGGGTCGAAGCCCCGCCCCCATCCGTCCGACAAAGCCACGCTGGCGCGCGGGGAAAGTCGGCGCTGACGGAGCAGTGCCCTCCAGGAGGGACGACCTTTGCCTTGCTCTCCCCTGCCCGCCGCGCCCTTCGGGCCCTCTGCGATGTGCTTCCTTGGCACCGCCCAGTGCCTCGGTTGTGTCGTCCGACTTGCCCGTTGTGCTTTGGAATGGCCAATGCCGGCGGCATTTCCGGGATTTCGTTGCTGCAAGACGCCGAGGTTCCCTTGGCTCAGTTCCCAGAGTAAAACATTCGGCACTTCCTGCGAATTGTTTTGTCCAACCACCGTGATTTCTCGGACAAGCTGGGGCGGAAGGCCAACGCGCGCTTGCAAAGACGAGGTGCCGTTTCCATGATGTTTCTCCTTATGGATGCCATCATCGACCTGCTTCAGAAAAACGCCCTCATGCCGCGCGATGAGATGGCGCGCTTGCTTAATATGACCACTGCCGAGGTCGAGGCGGCCATAGCCAAGCTCGAGGCGGATGGCATTATTCTTGGCTACCAGCCTGTGCTGAACCGCGAAAAGTGGGATGCCGAAAAGGTCACCGCTGTCATCGAGGTGAAAATAACCCCAGAGCGCGACGGCGGCTTCGACCGCATCGCCTCGCGCATTGCCCGTTTTCCCGAGGTCCAGAGCTGCTACCTCGTGAGCGGTGGCTACGACCTGCTCATATTAGTCGAGGCTCCTAACCTTCGCGCCGCTGCCGCATTCGTCGCCGAGCGTCTCAGCACCATTGATGCGGTGCAGTCCACCGCCACTCACTTCCGCCTGAAAACCTACAAGGAAAACGGCACTTTTCACACCTTCGAGGCAAGTTCCGAGCGACTCTCCATCACACCGTGAGCATCGCCATCGCCGACCATATCCGCGACATCCCGCGCTCGGGAATCCGCGACTTTTTTGAAATTGTGCAGTCGATGGAGGATGTCATTTCACTCGGCATCGGCGAGCCAGACTTCGCCACGCCATGGCACATCCGCGAGGCGGCCATCTACGCTTTGGAGCGCGGCCGCACCGGCTACACATCGAACCTCGGCCTGCCACGCTTACGCCGGAGCATTTCGGATTACATCAACAAACATTTCGGCATCCGCTACGAACCGCTCTCCGAGATTCTTGTCTCTGTGGGTGTCTCCGAGGCTATCGATCTTGCCCTCCGTGCCTTGTTGAATGCCGGTGACGAGGTGATCTACCACGAGCCGTGCTATGTCTCCTACGCTCCCACAATCACGATGGCGCATGGCGTTCCTGTGCCCGTTCGCACCCGCGCGGAGGATGGATTTTCGCTGCGCGCCGAAGATTTGGAAAAAGTCGTCACGCCCCGCACCCGTGCGCTCATGTTGAATTTCCCGACAAATCCGACCGGTGCCACCATGGAGCCTGCGGAGCTGGAAAAAATCGCCGCCATCTGCGTGCGCCACAATCTCGTTGTGCTCACAGACGAGATTTACAGCGAGCTGACCTACGAGGGCGCCAAGCACACCAGCATCGCCGTTTTTCCCGGAATGAAGGAGCGCACGGTCTTTCTGCACGGCCTCTCCAAGGCTTTTGCCATGACCGGTTGGCGCATCGGATTCGCCTGCGCGCCAGCCCCGCTCATTGAGGCCATGATGAAAATCCACCAATACTCGATCCTCTGCGCATCGATCATGGGACAGGATGCCGCCATCGAAGCCCTCGACCGCGGCGAGCATAGTGTTGCCCAGATGCGCCGCGAATACGAGATGCGCCGCAACTTCATCGTCTCCGCACTCAACGAAATGGGCCTCGAATGCCGCAGCCCGCGCGGATCGTTCTATGTCTTCCCGAAAATCATCTCCACCGGCCTCACCAGCCGCGACTTCTGCATGCGATTGCTGCAGGAAAAGAAAGTCGCTGTCGTGCCGGGACCGGCCTTCGGTGGAGGAGGGGAGGGCCATGTGCGCTGCAGCTTCGCAACCGCCCTGCCACAAATCAAAATCGCCATGCAGCTCATGGCGGAATTTGTGGGCGAGTTGAAGCCAGCGTAGGCGCCCGCTGCACAAGGGAAAGCCTGTTTCCCCTTTGTAATCTCTGCGTCCTTCGTGATTAAATATTCGCAGCGCGTGAAATTTCCACAGCGGCGATGTTTTGCGAGAGCCCCCAGTGCGGGACGATCATGCGGGCGTGTTGGCGTTGACGCGCTGCGAGGATCGTGTTCCAAGCGGAGGATGCTGTGAAGGCCTCATGGTGCGGGCCGCGGGAAAGATGAATGAGGTGGCGGTGGGTCAAAAGGGACGACGCTGTTTCTGCAATCCAACTGGTGGCCGTGTCCAAGACGGGGAGGTTTTGGTCGAATACTCCAAGGCACTCGACGGCCGCAGCGACAGCCTGTGAGCGGGTGCGGTAGGAGTAACCATCCGCGATCCGCGTGATGTCTGCGATGGCGCCTGATGTTTGGCGGCCGATGAGAATGGCTCCGGCTCCCTCGGCAATGCGGAGCGTATGGCTCTTTGTGAACCACCGCAGCGAATGGAAGGCGTCGAGCAGGTGGGGCTCGAATTCCTCGGCCCCTGCGACGATGACATGGTCAATGTCACCATTTTCGATCCAAAGGCAGGCCGTGCGCAGAGCGGAGACCCAGCAGGAGGTGTCGCCCACTTGCGTGTAAACAGGGCCTCCGATTCCGAGTTCCGCGACCACATGGCTCAGTGGTGTGTTCACGACAGTCTCAGGAAATAAAATGGGGCTGGCGAAGCGGCGTCCCTCCGTGGTGAGGCCTTTGTAAAATCGCACCGAGTATTCCAGGCACCCGAGGAAAAAGGCGCCGACCACGCCGACCCGCGCGGGGTCTATGTCAGGGCGCGCCTCGAGGGCCTGGGCGATGGATTCTATGAGGTGGTGCGAAAGCGGACTCGCGCGACGGAGACGAGGTTTCAGGCGCCAGCGGTTCACAGGTTCGACCGCGAGGTTGATGCGGGAAACATCTCGAAGGCGTCGTCCGGCGGCCTCGGGCACGGATTCGACCGGCCATTGGGAAAAGTCCTCCAGAGCCTCGGGGGTGGTTCCGCCCGGAGAGGAAATGCCAAATGAGAGAATGGAGACGGGATTTTTCATGCGGCAGTGAAGACCAGCGCGGCATTCGATCCACCGAAGCCGAGGTTCACGCTGAGCACAGCGGGCTTGGTTAGTTTGTCTCCCGGTTGTGCAAGGCAGGTGGCGAGTTCCGGGATCGGATGCGTGGAGTTGATCTGAGGTGGGATATCGCCTGTGCGAAGGCATTCGAGGGCAAAAATGGCCTCGAGAGTGCCCGCCGCGCCAAGCGTGTGGCCGAGGGCCGCCTTTGTGGAGCTGATGCGCACACCACCGAGATCCTCGGCAAACACGCGCGCAAAGGCCACAGCTTCGGCGCCGTCGTTAAAAATTGTCGCTGTGCCATGGGCATTCAAGTAGCCGATCTCGGAGGGTTTGAGCCCCGCCTGAAGAAGTGCGCGTTGGATCGCCTTCTCGAGAGGAGCGCCCGTGGGGTCGGGCTGGGTGATGTGGTGGGTATCCGTCGTATGACCGTAGCCTGCGAGTCGGCCTTTGATTTTTGCGCCGCGTTTGTTTGCATGCGCCGAAGTTTCCATGACGAGAAATGCCGCGCCCTCGCCGAGCATGAGTCCACGGCGATGGAGGTCGAATGGTTTGCAAAGATGAGGGTCGAGAGCCTGGAGGGAATCGAAACCGCAAAACACCAACTCGCAAAGCGCCTCGTAGCCACCCACGAGAACGATGTCGGCGAAACCCGCTCGAAGGAGGTCGGCCGCATGTCCGATGGCATTCGCTCCGCTCGCACACGCGTTTGAGACGATCATGGAAGGACCCGAAAAACCGAGGTGTTGCTGCAAATCGCCGATCTGCTGGTGCGCGGGATAGCGCGAAATTTTCGACGCCAGATGCCGCAGGTTGCGGGACCAGATGTCGTGTAGAAAGCTTTCTCCATGCTCCATCCCGCACGCCGTCGTGCTGATGCTGAGTTCCAGTCTGGAAAAAACACTAAGCCCTTTGGAATTCAGAATTCCAGCATCCGCCATAGCCTCTCTCGCCGCCGGAATGGCCAACCGCGAAGCCCTGCTCAGGCGAGAGATTTCCCTTTTTGGAACCTCCGTCAATTCTGGCAGTGTGGCTTGGGCGCCTTTTGTGACACGGCATCCCTCGACGGGTATGCAGGTGATCTCGCCGCGTGCGGAATCGCCGCGCAGAAGGGAAGCCCAGGTCGTCGCCACATCGCCGCCGAGTGGCGATACGCAGCCCCAACCAGTAATGACAACGTCCTCGCGTGAGTTCACTCCGCTAAATTAGCGCCCCTGCATGGTGGGTGGAAACGCCAAATTCTTCGAAGGTGGACGAGCCATTGCGGAGCGACCTGAGCGGCAAGGCGTCCTGTGTATGAAGAAACGACAGATCCGCGCCTGAAGCTTGGGACCCCGACGGCGTGGCGTCCCTACCATTTTTTTACGAGGTGCTGCCGCACCAGCATTCGCGCGGCAGCGTGTAGACTTGGCTCCCCACCTAACCCGCCTCGGAGCGGGCGAGTTGGCGGCTGAGGGTGATCCGTCCCTTCGCCACGGCGCGCTGGCCGGCGGTGATTTCAAATTCGAATTGGGCGAGCGGACCGAGTTCCTTCACAAGGGTGGTCGTGGCTGTCAGAGAGTCGTCCGGCAGCGCTGCGCTCTGGATGCGCATGGCATCGATCGAAGCAACGAACAACGCCGCGTCGGGTTCTCCGCAGCCTCGCATCCACAACGCTCCCGCAGCCTGTGCGGCGAATTCCATGAGCAGCGCGGCGGGGGCGATGGGATTGCCGGGAAAGTGGTCTTTGAAAAACCAGAGATTCCGATCGAGATGCCAAGTTCCGATGCCTTTGGTATCGAGGCATTCAAAAGAGTCCAAAAAACGGAATCCCGGCCCGTGGGGAGTGAGTGGTTTGTTCATTTTTCGAGTCTTGAGTAGTGGTGCCACTGCTCCGGGGCGCGCGCGAAGAGGGGCACGAGTCCTTCCTTGGCCAAGCGCGTGGTGAAGTGCTCCAGCGTGGCCTTGCGTCCCTCGGGAAGCCACATTGGGCGCAGAGGCAGGGCGGCTTCGATGGTGAATTTGCCGTTTGGCTCGCGCCAGATTCCGGCGGCGATGATGGGGGCGCCGGAGAGAAGCGAAAGTAAGACTGGAGCGGTGGAGAATGGGATACGGCCGTGTGGAAGATCGACATCCACAGTGTTGGAATCGAACGGGCGGTCGCTCAGCAGGGCGATCATGGCGCCACCACGCAATTGGCGGGTTATTTCGACGGCGGAGAAGGCATCGTTCCCGACCACCACGGTTTCGACTCCCCAGCGCTTGCGGAAGTCGGCCCGCCAGCGGGTGAGTTCGCTCGTCGGTTCAGGAAGTGTGAGTGTGGTCATCGGATAGCCCATTTGGGACATCACCAGGCCGCCGAGCTCAAAAAAACCAAAGTGGCCGGTTACGAAGAGGCAGCCCTTTCCATCGCTACGCGCATCCTCGATGTGCTCGATGCCCTTTTTTGATCCCAGCATTTCAAGTGCGGCGCTGGTTTCGCTCACACCGAGTTCCGCATACTCGCGGAAGTTCAGCGCCTGGTGGATGCAAACCCGCGCGGCGTTTGCCCATGTGGCGCGCCGGGGACTGAGCAGCGCAATATTTGCCTGGATTTCGCGCATCACCTTGGGATGTGTGAGTGCGTAACCAGCGCCGATGACGCGTGCGACAAGGATGCTGACAGATTTCCCGACAAGGCGACGGACGGAAATCGCGAGTTCAAAAGCATGCGGACGGTAGAGTGCCTTGTAAAACCTCGCTTCGCGGTAATCCCGCCCGCGCTTCCGGCGAAACACCACCGCGACGAAGGCCAGCACTGCCGCAAAAAAGAAAAGGTGACGGATTTTCACAAGTCGAGGTGGACTTCTACCGCAGCGAGGGGATAGCGGGTGCGATATTCATGATCCGCTGCAATCGGCAGATTGCCCCGAAAGCCGTGATCCGAAGGCGTTGCGAGAGCGTGAGGTCCATCAGTCCGCCCACAAGGTAGCCAATGCTGCGGGGTATCTGAAAGTAGGGCAGTGGATGCATGAAAATCTCAAATCCGGCACGGTCGTAGAACGAGCGGATGAGCCGACCGTAGAGGTTCATCCAGTCGGAAATCTCTTTTGTGTAGGCTCGGCACTCCCCGGGTGTGAGAGCGCGCTTTTTAAGCTCGGCTCTCTGGATGAGGTTCGCCGCAAGGCGGCCTGATTTCATGGCAAGCATGACACCGGACGAGAAAATCGGATCCACAAAGCCGGCCGCATCGCCTGTAAGCAAGGTGCGTTGCTTGGCGAAAGATTGGAACCTCCAGCTGTAGTCCGCCGTGGCTCGGAGTGGTTGAAGGCTTTCCGCTTGAGTCATGCGCGATTTCGCATCCGGTGTTATCTGCACACAATGCTGAAAACATTTCTCCAAATCACCGCCATGCCCGCGTAGCAGGTCTGGAGGGACAACTGCTCCGATTGAGGTTTTCTCGGGTGTCAGAGGAATGAACCAAAACCAGCCCTCTTTGAAGCGGACGATCACCGTGTGGCCGGCGGCCTCGCCGCTATTGCGCCGGACACCCGAAAAGTGTCCGTAGATGGCAACCATCTTTCGGTTGCGTGTGGCGACCTTTGGCATCTTGAGTTGTGTGCCTGCGATGCCGGAGCGTCCGCTGGCATCCACCAGCCATCGGCATTTCAACATCCGGCCACCACTGGCCTGATCGCAACCGAGTGTCACAAAACCGTCCCCGTCCTCTGCCACACTGGAGACACGCCTGCCTTCCCTGACCTCACAGCCTTCGGCCCGTGCGCGATCGAGCAGGATTTTGTCAAAGGCAGCACGCTCCACTTGGAATGTGTGCTCGTCGTTTTTGCCCAATGCATTTCGAAACCAATAGCGGTTGAAGCGCTCCGAGTGGCCGCTGGTGAAATCCGCGCCATATTTCTTGAGGAAACCGCCCGCTTCCAACTGTGGCCAGACGCCGAGATCCTTCAGAATATCGTTTCCGCCGGGCAGCAGAGACTCACCAACCGCGAAGCGGGGAAACTTGTCCTTTTCTAAAATCAACGGTCTCAGGCCAGCCCTCGCCAAATACACCCCGGCAACCGCACCGGCGGGCCCTCCGCCGATGATCACCGCGTCGCAGACTTCGTGGTCGGTGCTTGGCATGGCCAGGTTCGCTTAGGCGACGCCCAGGCGGGCGTTGATCCAGTCCCGGAGGACGCCGAGGCTTTGCAGGGCATCCCGTGCCGTTGTCGCATCGCCAATCGAAATCCCGTATTTTTTTTCCACGGCGATGATGATTTGCAAGGCATCCAACGAGTCCAGACCGAGGCCCTCTGCGCCGAACAACGGCGTTTCCTCGGAAATGGTGGAGACATCAATCTTGAGCATCACATTTTCAGCCAGCATGGTGCGGAGAATGTCTACGGATGTTTCTTTTTCCATGGGATCAGGCAGCGGCGGATTCGCAGTGTGTGTGGCGCTTAATGCGTTCCGGCATCCAGCCTGTCTGTGAAGGTATATCCATCCGCTTTCAGCGTATTCACAAGCTCCGAAAGTGTGCAAGCACGCTCTCCCCCGTGCATGCCGCGCAGATGGCTTTCGTGGAGGAGGACGATGCCTCCGGGCCTTGCTTGCTGGCGTATGCGTTGAATGACGCGGATGGGATCCTGTGCGATGCCGTCATGCCCTGTAGCGGACCAGCCCATCACTCCCAATCCGCGCTCCTCTGCCGCGAGGTGAACGAAGGGATTGGCCATGCCTACAGGGGCACGGAATCGAACAGGCCTTCTGCCGGTGGCGTCTTGAATGGCCGCGGAGCAACGCTGGATCTCGTCCGCCGCGCGCCCGGGGCCGGCCAACCAGAAGGTCGCGAGGGAGTGCGAGTAGGTATGGTTTTGCACCGAGTGCCCATCCTCCACCATGCGGCGGCAAAGTGCCGGGTGGGCCTCCACATTTTTTCCGATGACAAAAAAAACCGCGCGCACCTGCGCTTGTGCGAGAGCGTCCAACACCTGGGGTGTCTGACGGGGATCAGGCCCGTCGTCGATCGTGAGCAGCAACTCCCTCGAGCGTGTTGGAAGGGACTTTTGAATCCTGCCGAACCATTCGCAGTTTCGGATCACGCCCGGTAGAAAAAGCATCCAACCCGCACAGGCCAGAAGATACCGAGCCCTCGTCATGTGAGAGAACGGACTCGGCGGATCACTTCGCCCTCGCGGACCAAGTTTTCGCGAAAATACATCTCGAGTGTCCGGCTGAAATCCCGCGTGTTTTCGGAAGGGCGGGGATGGAAAATATCGCCGGTGGAAATCCGGAACCGGATCGGCATTTCCAGAGAATTTTTGAAGGAGATCGATTTGCTGAGAAATCGGCTCGTGCACTCGATGAAGAGTGTTCGCACCGTGGCGCCACTTTTGATTGCCGCGAGTGCGAATCCATCGTGGAACGAAGCCAGGGCCCCATCGCGCGTTCGCGTGCCCTCGGGAAAAACAATCATGCTGCCGCCCCGGCTGACTAAATTCTGTGTTTCCTTGACCATGCGCAGAGCGGGAAAGCTGGGTATGTAGGAGGCGTGTCTGGCAGGTATCGAGAAGAGCGGATGCCTCCACGGATTTCTGCCGACAACACAAGCCGCATGGGGAAATTTTCGAAAAAGCAGAAGTGCATCGAAAATCGAAGGATGGTTGGCACAGAGCAGCGAGCCTTGCCATTTCAAGGAGTCGTCAAACCCTACGTATTCACATTCGATGCAGCCCATGCGCTCGAGGCGGGCGAGATATCCTGTGCTGTGGCGGCTGATGAGTTCCCTCGCCCGGAAGCTCGATTGGCCGCCTCTTCGGTTGGGGGCTGTGAGGATCACCATGGCGGCGAGCCAAGTCGCGCTGGCGAGATATAATATGTAGGCGGCATTCAATCGCGCAAAGTCGGCCGCAAGCATGCTTGTGGAGCGGCGCATTGGCTCAGGTGCCGAAATTTCCGCAGAAGCGAGCCTATTGATTGCCATCGCTCTCATGTTTGTCCAAGATTTTCGCCTTGCACCAGAACAACCTCACACTTGCTTTGGAAAACGCCCTCCCCCCACTGCCTGGCAATCAACATTTCGATGCGATCGTTGTCGGCGCGGGAACGGCAGGTGTCGCCTCCGCAATCACGCTCGCGAGGGCGGGACACAGAGCTCTCCTCGTCGCGAGGCGCCCGATTTTGGGTGGAAACTCGGGGGATCTCCTTGTGCACAGCATGAGCGGGTTTTACCGCACAAGCCCGGATGTGATTCCGCGGCCTGCGAACGGTGGTTTTTCGATGGAGTTTGCGCAGCGCTTGATCAAGCGCGGTGGGGGATGCGGCCCCGTGCGTGCTGGCCGCCAAGATATTCTTCTGCGGAAGCCGGCGGATTTTTCCGACCTCTGCGTGGACCTGTGCTCGCGGGAAACGAACCTCACGCTTGCCCTCGATTCGGACATTGAAGAAGTCACGGTGGTTGACGGGCAAATCGAATCCATCGAAATTGCGGGGCATGAGGGCGCTCTCGGCGGATCGGTGTTTATCGATGCCACGCGCGATGCCGAGTTGGCTTTTCTCGCTGGCGCGGAGATGGCACCGGATCTTCCTCCGCGATGCGGACGCACGGCTTTTATTTTTGAAATCGGCGATGTTCCGGTGGGATTTGCAGATCAGCGTGGACGCCTCGCACTCTCCTCGAAGGTCGTCGAAGGCATCCACTCGGGTCTCCTAAATCCCCAACTCGCTTTTGCGGTGATGCATCTTGCGCCCCTGCCCAACACGCCTCCGCTGCCAATCAACTTCGATTCGGAGGGCGACCACTATAGCGCTCTGAATCCGGAAAGCCTCACCCTCATTCAGATTCTTGGCGGTAATCTGGCATTGGAACTTCAGGCGTATCTTCGCTCCGTTGTCGAAGGCTTTGGAAAGTGCCGTGTCAGTATGGTGCCTGCCATGCCTCCGCCGAGAGTGAGCCGCCGGGTCGCTGGACGGTATTGTCTCACGGTCGATGACATCGCCAAGGGCGTGCGTTTTTCTGATGCCGTTTGCTATTCCTCTTGGTCCTCTGGGGCGGGAGAATCCACGCGGAATGTGGCCAGCGAATTTCGGGGCGGCCCTGCCGACATACCCCTGCGTTCACTCATCGCAAAAGATTTTTCGAATCTCCTCATGGCGGGTCGTTGTATTTCCACCGAGTATGGAGTCCAAGGCGCCATGCGTGTGGTGGGGACCTGCTTCGCAACGGGACAGGCTGCGGGTCTCGCGGCCTCTGTGATGGTGCTTTCGGAGCAGAAAACCATTTTGCCAGGGGCGGAAGATTCTGTTGCCCCGCACATCTATGCTCAAGTATTGAAAGAGATTTAGTTCAACCGAGCACATGCCAGATTCTTTTCCCGCGTTTCAAATAGCCCGTGCCTATGGCCGCTCCAAGTGGCTTCGCGGATATGTGGCGGGAAAAGTCGGCTCGGACCCTGTTTTCAAGACGGCTTGGAAATTTATCAGCATTCGTCGGCAGCCCGTCTGGGATATTGGCTGTGGATTGGGTCTGCTCGGCATATCCATGCGTGGGGCCGGCCTTACCGAGCGCTATCGGGGTTTCGACACCAGCGCATGGAAGGTCAATCTCGGCAAGGAGGCCATGCGGTATTTTGGCTTCGAGGAACTGGGCTTCGAGGTTCGTGATGCCCTATCCGTCGAAATCCCCACGGGCACGACGGTTTGCATGTTTGATGTTCTCCACTACCTCTCCCCAGTGGATCAGAAGCTCATGCTTGAGCGTCTGGCCAAGGCGGCGGAATCGGGTTCCCTCATTCTTCTTCGCACCACCTTCAAGGACTCGGGCTGGCGTTACCTCGCCACCTTGGTTGAAGAATGGTGGACTCGTGCCACAGGCTGGATCAACGGGGGCGATGTGAATTTTCCCCGACGCCAAGAGTTGGTTTCATTCTTTAAGGAGCGTGGACTTGGTATCGGAGTGACTCCTCTCTGGGGTAAAACACCCTTCGGCGGAGAATTGGTCGTGATCGAAAAAATCGAGCGGTGATTCAACCTGCGGGCGACCTCCGCCGGGCAAACTCGAAGAGCGGGGCTGTCATGAGGGTTGTTACGACTGCCATCACAACCATCATGGTAAAAAATCGAGGGGTTATGATTCCCGCCTGAAGGCCGATATTCAGGAGTATAAGTTCCATGAGGCCTCTGGCATTCATAAGGGAAGCCACGGTGAGCGAGTCGCTGTGGGATTCACCACACCAACGCGCGGCGAGGTAACAGGCACCCATCTTGCCCGCCACAGCCGCAAGCACCACGGCTCCGGCCAGCAGCCAATCCGCCGCCGAATTCAGAAGATCGAGGCGTGTGTTCAATCCCGAGTAGGTGAAAAAAACCGGCAGCAGAAGCAGCGTCGTGAGCGGCCCGATTTTGCGGATGGCATGCTCTGCGAGGACTCCGCGTGGCACACAGACACCAAGAATAAAGGCTCCGAACACCGCATAGAGGCCGATCTGATCGGTGAACCATGAACCCATGACCAAGAGCAGCAGCAGGATCGTCATCCCACGAGTAAACTCGGCTTCTTTTTGCGGCGCTTTTTGAAAAAAACGAGGCACAGCGAAACGGCAGAACGCTAAGTAAGCGACTGCGCCACCGAGTGTCCAAAGCACGAGTAGGACATTTCCCTTCACCGAGGCGATGACTCCCGCCAGCAGAATCCAGGCTGCCGCGTCATCCAAGCTGCCACTTGCAAGCGCCAGAGTTCCCGCCGGCGTTCCCGCCAATCCCCGCTCCTTGATGATCCTCGCCAGCATGGGGAAGGCCGTGACGCACATGGCCGCTCCTGTAAAAACCATGCCCAGGCCCTGCGAAATGCCCTCGCCGTAAAAGCCCCCCTGCTTTCCGATCCACAGCGAGAGCAGCGCACCGAGTGCAAACGGCGCCGCCATGCCAGCAAAGGAAATCGAGGCGGCAGAGCGGAGTCGTGCCCGCAGCAGATCCGCACGGAATTCCAGGCCCACGACAAACATGTAGAGCGCAAGCCCGAGCTGCGCCACATCGAAGAGAATCGCTTTCGAGGCTGCCGGGAAAAGATACCCCGCCACGCCTGGTGCCAGCGCGCCCAGCAGCGAAGGACCCAGCAAAATCCCCGCAATCATTTCTCCGATGATCGCCGGCTGCCCGATCTGCCGCATCGCCATCGAGCAAACCCGGCAGGCCAGCAGGATGACACCAAGTTGGAGGAAAAAATGGCCGAGCGGCAATTCTTGTGCGTTGGGCATGGCCGCGGACGATGCACCGTGAGAGTTGCCTTTGCAACACTGCGGCGCGCCCCGTTCAGAGCAGAAAGCTTTCTGCTTCATAGCGCACCGGAGGCTGATTAGGGCAATGAATTAACGGGCCCCAGTTGAGTCAAGGCATCTTTGGGGTGGCCTAAAAACAGCAATAACGGATGCCTCCTTTTGGTGGCATCCGTTATTCTTCTTTGATGAGAGGACTTCAGCCAGCGATGGCCATTCCCGCAGGAATGATATGAATCTTTGATGTTAGGAGATTGATGTCGGTGAAGGCCACAATCGATTCGACGGTTGCTTTACGGGTGCCGTTTTCAGCGGGAAGTTCTACCGTGGTCCCCTTGGCAGCTCCGAGGAGGGCTTGGCCTACGCCGGCTTTGTAGGAAACGATAGCGAGGTCGGGGGCGCTATCCCATGCGCCGAGGATCGTGAAGGTCTCCTTGGATCCGTCTTCGCCTTTGAGAGAAACGATTGTTCCGATGGACACAGTAGCCGTGGAAGGATTCTCGAAGTTTGTCCCACGAGCGATCACCAGATCGTGTTCCATCTCGGCGCGGCGGCGCTGGAGGACACGCTGGTGCTCCTTGGCGGCCTTGAAACCGGCGTTTTCGCGCAGATCGCCTTGTTCCTTCGCGATATTGATGTCGCGGAGGTTTTGAGGGATTTCCTTGGTGATGAGGTTGTCGAGTTCGGCCTTTCGTTTTTCCAGGCTGGCCCACGAGACGACGAGGTTGTCGGCCTTCTCATCTTCCTGATGGGCGCCGGTGATCATGCTCTGGGTGTCTGGGTAGAGCTTGACGATGCGGGCCATGAGCGAGCGTTTTGAAAGATCTTCGATGGCCGGTGTGAGCATGAGTTTGCGCATCGAGTCGCGAACGACATCGCGGCTGGCTCCGATGAGGAGGTCGCCGACGAGTTCGCCGTCGTCGATGAGGAGGTCTTTGAGACGCGAGGTGCGTTTTTCAGCGAGGAGGTCGGCCTCGAGGGCGCTGAAGACGGCAGCCAGAAGCTCGGCGTTGAAGAGGGCGGGGAAGCGCTTGTCGCGCTCCTTGCAGAGCCAGATGAGCATCTCGGAAGAAATCGAGCGCTCGCTGATCCATTTTTCCACAGTGGCTTGGAACTGCTCCTTGCGGTTGTGTCTCTCAAACAAGCGGCAGATGTCCGAGATCAAGCGGGCGCCTGCGGATGGAAGGAGTGCGATGGCTTTGTCGCCCCACTCTTCGCCATAGGCGGGTTCGAGAGCTTCGAGCACGCGCTTTTCCTTCGAGCCGGGGATGGACTCGAGAATCTGACCGAGCTTCCCGGGTTCCGAGGCGATGATATTTGCGATAGTCGGAGACTCGGCTCCGCCCTGGAGCTGAGGAAATTTCTGCATGAGGTCATCTCTGGCGATCAGGATTTCGATGGCCGCCGCGGGGCTGATTCGGCGTGCACGCTGGGCGGCCTCCTCGATGAGTGTAATGACGGCTTGGAGCTCATCTTGGCTACCTGTGAGATCGTCGAGGGACTTTGAGATTTCCTCAAGGGCGACCACTTGGTCGCGCGTGTGGCGAGCGTTACGGAATCCATCCAGTAGGCGCGTTCCCGAATTCACCGGTGTTTCGAGAAGCACATAGGGGTCAGTCTTTTTAGCCGGCATCCCAAATCGGCCGTCGGACTTGAGTTTCTTCCGAGCGGAATCCCACCAGCGCTTGAAACCTGCAGCGTCAAACACACCCGGGCTCAGAGCGCATCCGATCTGGTCGCTTGTGGCTTTCCCGCCGAAGTCGGCGAGGACTTTTTTGACCAGCGCGGAGGAATCAGATTTCGCAAGCTCACGAACACTTTCTGGATTCGTTTCACGCTGCGCAAGAATGTGGTCATCGGGGATCGGCGTGAGCGTTTCCGCCGCATACACGGCCTGCATGGGATGGCTTTTCTTGGTTTTGAAATCAATCGTGACTTGGCCGATAGGAAGGTTCCATTCCGTGACAAGTCCGAATCCCCAACTCTTGTGAGTGCAGTAGGATTCGGGCGTGAGGCGGGCGAGCTTGTCGGCGGTTTTCTTATCGAGGTTGCCGCTCTCAACGGCTTGGGCGAGTTCTTCTGTCATCCCCTCTGTTGTCACAGAAAACACCCTACTCATGCAAGGGGAAGAAAATGAGGCCTGCACGCAGGAGGGGCGAAGTTTTCCCTTGCGGGTTCGGGCACTCGCGGCAATGTCTCCGGCCATGAGCAACATCGAGGAACAGATATTGGTGGTGAAGCGGGAATTTTTCGACAGCTTGGGGAGCTTTCAGGGCCTGTGCCGGAGGGTGGATGACTACCTTCCCGCCTTCATGAAAAAAGAGAACAACTTCTTCGTTCCCCGCGGGGCAGCGGAGGAGGATCCCACGCTCAAGCAGATCATCCCTTATGCGGTCTTCCGCCATGGCGGGCGCATTCTGTATTACACGCGCGGTGCGAAATCCGGCGAGAAGCGACTGGTGGCGAAATCCTCGATCGGCATCGGTGGCCATGTGAACGACTCGGATGAAAGCCTCTCGCACTTAGATCAATCGACCTACCACAATGCTGTGCGGCGGGAGATCGGCGAGGAGTTGCGGCTCGGCGGCGGCTTCACCGAGCGGGCGGTGGCGCTTCTCAACGACGACTCCAGCGAGGTCGGGCGGGTGCACCTGGGGATCGTGCATATTGTCGATCTGGAAAATGACAGTGTGAGCGCCGGGGAAAAGGCGATCGCCGAGTTGGGCTTTGCGACGCGCGCAGAACTGCTGGCCAGGCGCGATACCTTTGAAACCTGGTCGCAAATCGTGCTCGACGGGTTGGACGAACTCGATGTCTTTTAGCCTGCGCCCTTGCGCGGCGGAGTGTGGTTTTGCATGATCCAGAAATGGATTATCTCAAGCTGGCCAAGCGTGTTTTCGAGATCGAGCTTTCCGAGGTGGAAGCTACAGCCGCCCGTCTGGACGGTCAGTTTGTTGCTGCGGTGGACCTCATCAAGGCGGCCGTGGAGCAGCGGAACAAGGTCGTCGTCCTGGGTGTCGGAAAATCTGGCCACATCGGCGAAAAAATCGCTGCCACGCTGACGAGCACGGGCAGCACGGCGGTCGTGCTGAATTCGTTGAACGCGCTGCACGGCGACCTCGGCATCGTGGCCGACGGAGATACCGTGCTTGCGCTCAGCTATAGCGGTGAGACGCCAGAATTGTTGGCCGTGCTGCCAGCCATCGTCCGCTTCGGCCTACCAATCATTGCCATTACTGGGGATAAAAACTCCTCCCTCGCGAAGGCGGCACAGGTCGTGCTGGATGTCTCTGTGACGCAGGAGGCGTGTCCATTGAACCTCGCCCCCACTTCGAGCACGACCGCGATGCTGGTCCTCGGCGATGCCTTGGCGATGGTGCTGCTCGAGAGCCGGGGATTTCAAAAAGAGGATTTCGCCAAGTTCCACCCCGGCGGCAGCCTCGGGCGTTCGTTGCTGTTGCGGGTCAACCAAATCATGCGGCCGCTCGCGGAGATGGCGGTGATTTCGCCCGCCACGCCCATCGTGGAGGCCATCCAGGCCATGACATCCAAGCGGGCTGGCGCCGCAGTGGTCACGCATCCCGACGGCACGCTCGCCGGCATCTTCACGCACGGCGACTTCGCGAGGCACTTTCCTGGCAACCCCGGCATCGGCACTGTGCCGGTGGGGGATTTTATGAGCCTGCGTCCCGTAACGATAGATGGCAGCAAGCTCGCCGCCGAGGCGCTTCAAATCCTCGAGCGGCACCGCATCGACGACCTCGTGGTGCTTGACGAGGGTCGCCGCCCCATCGGAGTCGTCGATTCTCAGGACCTCACGCGCCTCAAGATTCTTTGATCCTCGCCTTCCACAAACCCTACGGCGTGCTCTCGCAGTTCACGCCGGATGGCAGCGCGAACCGCCCGCTGGCGGAGTTTGGTTTTCCCAAGGGGGTGTATCCCATCGGTCGCTTGGATGCCGACTCCGAGGGGCTGCTCCTGCTCTCCGACGAGGCGCGTTGGAATGCGCGTCTCCTCTCGCCCGCCAGCCATGTGGAAAAAACCTACCATGTGCTTGTCGAGCGCCTGCCCGAGGAATCGGCTCTGCGGCAACTCTGCGAGGGCGTCGTGCTCGACGGCAAACCCACCATGCCCGCAGGAGCGCGGCTTTTGGATCCCCAACCGGAATTTCCGCCGCGCGATCCCCCGGTCCGCTTTCGCAAAAATGTGCAGGATTTCTGGATCGAGTTGCGGCTGCGTGAGGGGCGGAACAGACAGGTGCGACGCATGACGGCCGCAGTCGGGCATCCCACGCTGCGGTTGATCCGCACGGCGATCGGCGGGTTCCTTCTCGGCGGTCTGGCCTGCGGAAGTTGGCGCGAGCTGACGCCCGGGGAAGTCGAGATGCTGACGGGCAGCATGCCTTAACCCCTATTTTGCAGGCAGAAGCGTCAACTGGGACGCTTTGGTGACTTTGATTTGTGTCTTGGCTTTGTAGGCCTCGAGAACCCCGCGCACTTCCACGCGTTGGCCTTTGTATTTTTCGAGATCGCCGATGTCCTTGTAGGCGGCGGGAAAAATGGCTGCCACGAATCCTCGCTCGCTGTCGGTGGTAAAATCCAGAAAGCGGATTTTGTCGGCGTCGCTTTTGCCCACCGTGACCACCTTGCCGCGCACCACGACTTCTTTTCCGATGGCTGCCAAAAGTTTCTTGGTCTTGAGCGCATCAATCGTCACAGGCTCCCCAGCCAGGGCGGTCTGGCAGAGCGCGAGCGCGAGAAGGATTGTGACAAGTGAGCGTTTCATTTTGCGTTTGCTATTCGAAGCCCAAGCCGAGGCAGTCGAGCATCTTGGCCTGGAGGTCTTTTTCGAAAAACGGCTTCGTCATGTAGGCCGTGGCGCCAGCTTTGATGGCTGTGATAATGGCGTCGCGGCTGCCCTCGGTGGTGAGCATAAGAACGGGGAGGGATTTCCAGCGTTCGTCGGCGCGGATGCGCGTGAGAAAATCGAGCCCATTCATGTTTGGCATGTTCCAGTCGAGGCAGACGAGGGAGAATCCGTCGGGGTCCGCCTCCAGGGCTCCAAGTGCGATCAAGCCATCCGGTGCGCCCACACATTCGGCGCCAATGACCGAGGATGATGACGCCACTATGCGGCGAACGAGCATGGAATCATCTACAGCAAGGATTTTCATAGGGGCGGTTGGACGTGTAATAGATGCAAAGAGGACATGTCTGCAATAAAATAGGCGGTTTGGTGGATTTCAGAGACGCTTGTAGAAGATGGCATTCTTGAGGCGTATGAGTTGAAAAACATTCTGGTGTGTGAAGAGGGATTCGGTTCCACCCAGAAGCATGTGTCCGCCCGGCAGGATGATATCGGAGAGCCTGGTGAAGAGATCCTTTTTAAAGTCATCCTTGAAGTAGATCGCGACATTTCGGCAGAGGACGAGATCGAAGACGCCCATCGTGGCGAGGCTGTCCTGAAGATTCCGGCGTTTGAAGCTTACAAGTCGGCGCACGGGCTCGCGGAGCGTCCAAGTGTTGCCGGCGGTGGCGTCGAAATAATGATCCCTCCAAAAATCCGGTAGCCCGCGAGCGATTTCCAGTTGGCTGTATCGGCCGGTGGAGGCCAGGAAGAGGGTGCCCGGGGAGATGTCGATACCGATGATTTCGAACGACGACGGATCGAGGCCCGACAGCTTGCCGGCGGCTGCGAGTTTGTGGAGGAGCAGGGCGATGGAGTAGGGTTCCTGGCCAGAGGAGCAGGCGGCGCAGAGGATGCGGATGCGGGGTTTCTTGCCGCTGCGGACCTCTGCAGCGAGTTGCGGCAGCAATTCCTCCTCCATCGCGATCCATGGGTTGGCGTCGCGAAACCAATAGGTCTCGTGGGTCGTCATGGCATCGATGATTTTATCCCTCAACTTGCCGGTCGTGTCTGCTTTCGCCAAGCGGATGAAATCGGGTATGTCCCGCGCGCCGGATTCGCCGATGATGGTGCCGAGGCGGCTTTCAAAGAGGTAGCGTTTTTCTTCTCCCAGGTGGATGCAGCAGGCTTCCGCGACATATTGGGAGAGGAGCGGGAGTTGGTTTCCGCTTTTGGAGAAATCAAACATGGATTTTAAACGCGGAAGATTTTGTTGAGGCGTGGAGCGATGTCTCCAAGGGGGAGAAGTTCGTCATCGAGATTCAGGTTCACAACGGCCTGCGGCATGCCATAGACGGCGCATGTTTCAGAATTCTGCGCGATGCACCAGGTCGGGAAGGCAACTTTGAGCTTCGCCACGCCCTGGGCGCCGTCGGATCCCATGCCGGTGAGGACCACCGCCACAGATCCGCGCAGTCCGCAGCGGGCCGCGGATTCAAAGAGCACATCCACCGATGGGCGGCAGGAATGAACGGGAGGCGCCTCGGAGTGGCGGGTCTCGAGGGAGCCGTCCGGATTTTTCACGATCTCAAGGTGCATGCCTCCGGGGGCTATCAACACCTCGCCGGCCTTGAGCTTGTGTCTTGCCGGAGCTTCGATGACCGAGAGCGGAGAGAGGCGGTTCAATTGCTCCGCAAGCGAGAGCGTGAAGACGGGTGGCATGTGCTGGACGATCACGACTGGCACAGGAAACCCGGCGGGGAGGCGGGGAATAAGCTCCGCGAGGGCTTTCGGCCCGCCGGTGGAGACTCCGATAAGAAGGAGATCGATGAACGGCGGGGGAGTGAGCCGCTTCGGTGGGGCCGTGGCTGAAGGAGGTTTGGAGATGGTTGCGTCCGGCTTGATGGAAATCGTGGAGCGGAGGCGCGCCATGTCCACAATGCGGCGAATCTCGCTGCGCAGCGTGACGATGCCTGCTTCAAACGAAGTGCCAGTGGGTTTCGCAATAAAGTCCATCGCTCCGCTGGAGAGGGCGTTGAGTGTGATCTGTGCATCGCGGCCTGTCGCTCCACTCACCATGACGACCGGAATGGCGGGGTATGCGGCTTTGATGCGGCTGAGCACTTCGGGACCGTTTCGATCCGGCATGAAGACATCCAGCAGCACCAAATCCACCTTGGAAGCGGCGAGCTTCGCCATGGCGAGGTCGCCGTTGGCAACCGCCGTCACCTCCACACCGGGGTGGGCTGTTGCTGCCTCTGAGAGGATTTTGCGGTAGAGTGCCGAGTCGTCTACGATGAGGATGTGCACGATGTCGTATCTGTGGGTCTTAGAGCTTGAAGCGGGTCACCAGCTGGCCAAGCGAGTTGGCTAGGTGGCTGAGTTCGCCGGCGCTGGTGCTGATGCGCGAGGCTCCTTTGGCGGATTCGCTGGCAGCCTGCGAGACGCCGTGGATGTTGCGCGAGACCTCTGCCGCTCCGGCCGAGGCGCTGGTCACATTATCCGAGAGGGTTTTGGTCGCGGAGGTCACTCCATGCAGGGAGCGGACGATTTCCGATGTGGTGGCGGATTGCTCCTCCACGGCGGCTGCGATGCTGCTCGCGATCTGGCTGACCTGTTCGATGACCTCGGCCACATCATCGATCGCGGCGGTCGAGTTGGCCGTGTTCTCCTGAATGAGCGAAACCTGGCGGCGGATGTCCTCGGTGGCGGAGGCTGACTGGCGCGCCAGCTCCTTGACTTCGTTGGCCACCACGGCAAATCCCCGTCCTGCTTCACCGGCGCTGGCGGCCTCGATCGTCGCGTTCAGCGCGAGTAGGTTCGTTTGTTCGGCAATACGGTTGATCAGCTCCACAATCTTGCCGATCTGGCGTGCGGAGCCGTCGAGTTTGACCATAAGTTCACGGGTCTGGCGGGCCTGCGTATCGGCCTTTCGGGCGATTTCCGATTCCTGTGCGCAGTTGCGGGCCACCTCGTGGATGGATGACGACATTTCTTCCAGTGCCGTGGAGACGGTGCTGGCGGACTGGGTGATCTCGCCGGCCGAGAGGGACATGTTTTTCGAGTTGGTAGCGAGTTGCTCGCCGGCGGCCGCGACCGTGTGGGCTTGCACATTTGTTTCCTCCGCGCCGGCGGCCTGGGAATTGGCGGTTTCGGTGAGGATGGCGGACGATTCGGTGAGGGATTCCGAGGTGTGCTTGATCTCCTCCACCATCTTGCGAAGGCTCTGAATGCATGTGTCGATGGATGTCGCGAGCACGCCGACCTCATCGGTGCGCTTCAATTTGATTTCACCGGTCAGGTCTCCGTTCGCCAGTTTTTCCACGGCTTTTGAGCAGGCCACGATCGGCGCGCTGATGGAGCGGCCATTGATGAAGGCTGCAATGAACATGAAAATGACGGCGCAACCCGATATGGTCCATGTTGTTTCGATGACGCCTTTCAACAGTTCTTGTTCATGAACCCGGACGATCAGCGACCAGTTGGAGTCGGGATAACCAAGAATGCCTGCGCTGTTGTAAAAGCCTGATACCGTCCACTCTTTGTGGTGCTCGTCAAATTCGCGATCCGATCCGGATTGTCCACTGGTCACTTTTTTTGCGGATTCGTAGCCCTCTTTAAGCAGGTTTTCACTCAAAATTATTTTGGGATCGGTTACAAATTCTTCGTTTCCAGTTGCATCTGGATCAAATTGAGCCAAAACGGTTCCCTTTGCGTCGATCAAAATCAGCTCTGTGGATGTGATGCCTTCTTCTTTGAGTTTCTGATACGGGTCGCTGATGAGTTCATGGATGATATTAAAATCCAGAACATTACGCCAAACGCCTAAGAACTTCCCGCTTTTGTCGCTGATCGGAGCCGAGAAGCTCATGGTAAGATCATTCTTATCAAAAGGCTTATTCACATCCGCATCGCGAATCGGGTCACCGATGACTGTGCCGTTCAAGGTCTCCGAGCTGGTGAAGCGACCGTCGCGCGCATTCTTAAACCAGTCACTTTGCGAAAAGTCTTTTCCGATCAAGTAGTCTGTGTCGAGGGGCTTGCCTTCTTTATCGAGCGTGTTCACGGCAACCACATGGCCTTTTTCATCCGTCACCATGCTGATCTTGTAGATGCCATACAATTTGACATAGGTATTTATGGTGGAGGTTACTTCAGAGTTGTCTGCGCGGGAGGAGTTCAAAAATGTCTGAACCAGCGAATTTGTGGCAAAAGCCTGCACATCCCCGTAGCGCTCAAACAAGTTGCGCTCGATGGATTCCACAGAAAATTCCGCCAGGCCGCTCAGTTCCGCCATCATGGTCTTGGCAATTTTATTCGCCGAGGAGATGCCGTAGTAGGCCAGGGCGATGACCGGAATAAGGCCGCCTATGGCCATGCTGATGATGAGTCGTGTTGAGAGGTTGATTTTCATGGTGTTTGATTTTCTAAGAGCGGTTGGAGAGCGGAGTTGGGGAGTTGCTTAATGTGCGGACTGGAGGGTATGGGGTAGTGGGTTTGGTTGGAGGCGAGGAGGATATGGCCCTTGGCGACGAAGGCGGCTGATTCGACGTGTTCGGAGATCATTTCCACAAGGGAATCAAAGTCGAGAATGAGCGAGAGGCGGTCTTGGAGGACGGCGCTCCCGAGGAGTCCCCGGTTGGTGAATGTCTTGCGGTCGATTTCCTCTTCCGAGAGGTCTGCGGAATCCACGATGCGCGTGGCCACAATGCCAAAGCCATCGTAGGGAGGGCGGGGCACGATGAGGAAAAATTCCTCCTTTCGCCCACCCGCGGCGCGGATTGGCAGGAAGTCGGAGAGGTGAATAAGGCGCAGGGTGGAGTCGTGGTTTTTCCGCAAGCAATCCATGGTGCCGATGCGCTCGATGTCGGCGGTCGCGATATTTTCCACGCGCATGACCTTTTTGAGATGGATGGCCAGGATTTCCGCCTCTCCGTCTTGAAAAAGGAGAACCCGCTCGGTGATTTTGTCGGCCAGCTCGCTTTCGGGAGTCTTGGCGGCGTTGAGCATTTTTTGGGAAAGTGAGATGCGGCCCTGGGCCATCGCGGCTGGGTCGAGAATCAAGGCGATCTCGCCCTGTCCTAAAAGGGTGGCGCCGGAGTAGTAGGGCACCGTTCTCAAGTGGCGGCCGAGGGGCTTTACGACGATTTCCTCGTTGCTCACAATTTGATCCACCACGAGACCGTAGGTCATGTGGTCGAGGCGAAGGACAACGACAAAAGGGTTTGGATTTTTTTCGTGGCCCGCCGGTATTCCGAGCATCTCGGATAAATCGATGACCGGCATGAGTTCGCCGCGCAGCTGGAGCACACGGGCATCCCCCATGGTCTTGAGGGGATATTCTTCGCCGGGGCGCACGATTTCATCGACATTGATTTGAGGGAGCGCGTAGCTCATGCCACGGCAGCCCACGACCAAGGCGGGGACGATGGCCAGTGTGAGCGGGAGGCGGATGATGATGCGGGAGCCTTCGCCCAGGTGGCTTTGGACTTCCACATGACCGCCGAGCTTTTCGATATTGGTTTTGACGACATCCATTCCGACACCCCGGCCCGAGATGTCGCTGAGGGCGGCGGCTGTGGAGAAGCCTGCGGCAAAGATGATTTGGAGCGCCTCCTCGTGGCTCATTTGGGCCGCTTGATCGGCGGTGATGACTCCTTTTTCAATCGCCTTGGCCTTGAGGCGCTCGGGATCCATGCCGCCTCCATCGTCGCGCACCTCGATCTGCACGCGGCCGGCGAGGTGGGCCGCCGAGAGGCGAATGACGCCGCACGATGATTTACCCCTCGCAATGCGGTCCGCCGGAGCTTCGATGCCGTGATCCACACTGTTCCTCACAAGGTGGGTGAGGGGGTCCGAGAGGCCCTCGAGGAGCGTGCGGTCGAGTTCCACATCGTCGCCGAAGATTTCCAGCTGGATTTCCTTGTTCAGCTTGTGGCTGAGATCCCGGACGATGCGCGTGAACTTCCCAAAGAGTCCGCCGACCGGCTGCAGGCGGGCGCGCATGATGGTGTCCTGAAGATTCGAGGTGACGGAGCTGATCTCCTGCACGACAGCTTGCATCTCGGAGTTGTCGGTCCCGTTTTCCGGGCGTCCCGCGAGGCGCAGGAGGCGGTTGCGGCCGAGAACCATTTCCCCGGCGAGGTTCATGAGCGAATCGAGGAGGCCCACGCTGATGCGGATCGTCTCCTCGGCTTTGCGGCGCGGCGGAGAAACGGGCTTGGGATCGATCTGCGTGGTCTGTGCTGCTTTCACGGCGATCGGTGCCGTGGTGGCCACGGCCGACGAGGCGGTGACAAGGCTGCGCGTGGCGGGTTGGGTCTCGGCGGGCGCCGGCTCCACGGTGGCAGATTTCGGTGTGTGGCGCTCTCCCGGAGGAAAGGATTTCACCCAGGCGCCCAGCTTGGAGGAATCGATCTGGTGGAGGTTTTCATCGGCGAGGCCAAGGGCTCCGGCGAGGATAAAGGGCTCCAGCGCGGTGACAAAAAACAGGCGCCCCTGCACATCGGCGCTTGCGCAATTTGAAAGACCGGTCTGCGCAGGAAGCGAGACATGGGTGTCGATGAGGGTGCCCAGCGAGGTGATTTCAGAAAAAAACTGCGAGAGCGACTGGCCTTGGGACTCGATATCGCCCGCGAAGGCGGTCTGAAGAACATAGAAGTTGTGCCCGTGCTTTAAGCCATCCAGCAACGCTTCCGGCTGGAATTCAAAATCGGCAAGGGCTTCATCCAGCCCATTGGCGGTAGCGGCGGGTGGAGCGACTGAAGCAGGGGCTGGGGCGGCTGGTTTTTTTGAGCCCGGTGAACTGGCGTCGAGAATCGCTTGAAGACCCGCCGCTTCGCTGGCGCAGGGAATCTCAGCGGCGCGGTCGGGGTTCGCCAGCATGAGATTGAGCTTGTCCGAGGTGGATATGAGAAGGCTCACCATGGATTCATCCGGCTGCAAGATGGCGTCGCGCAGCAGCGACATGACGCTCTCCATCAAATGGGCGAGCTTCACGATGGGGTCGAACCCAAAAAAACCGGCCGCACCTTTGATGCTGTGGACCGATCGGAAGATGCTGTTCAGGCGGCTGCTGTCTGTGGGGTTTGACTCCAGGGCAATCAAGTCGGTTTCGAGGGATTGCAGGTGCTCGCTGGATTCCTGCACGAAGAGGTCGAGCATCTCTTGATCCGCGTTCATTTCGAGGGTTCCTCCAGGATCAGATTCATGTGGTGGGCAAGGCCTGTAAGTTGAAGGAGTTCGCCCGTCTTGCCTCCAGCGCGCACGGCAAGTTTCAGCCCGCGTTGGCGGCAATCATGCGATGCCGCCAAGAGGAATTTGAGTGTTCCTGAATCGGCGTCGGCCGTTTCCTGGAGATCGATCTCCACTGGCATTCCCGCATCCGCATTTGCAAGGGCTGCGAGCAGCCCAGCGGCCATCGCGGAAAGAGTGGAGGCGTCGACCGCTGCGCCCGGAGAGGCTTTGAGAATGCCGTGATGATCCGTGTATGTCATAGGGCGGGACTCTTTCGGCTCTCCGGCATCGAGAGGAGGGCGCCGATCCGCAGCACGGTGATGAGCCCCTCGTTGCTGCTGATGACTCCTGAAATGAACCGGGTATCGAGGCCACTGAGGGCCTCTGGAGGGGCGGGGAGAATGATTACGCCCGAGGGTAGGATGTCGCCGATGGAGTCCACAAGAACTCCGGTGGGGTCGGAATCCGCCATCTCACAATCCTCTGGCGGACGAGAGAGCCTGGCAAGGTCGTTGGCGGTTTTAAAAACAATGCACCGATCCGTTGGCAGCGGTTCTTCCTTCGTGTGGCCCAACCTCGCCTCGAGATCGAGTGCGGTCAGGATTTGCCCTCTCAAATGAACGACACCCCTCACATAGGATGGAACCAGATTGACGGGAGAAACGGTCGGACTGCGCAAAACCTCTTTCACCCAAAGCAGGTCGCAGGCGTAGTGTCGCCCGCGGGAGCTGAATCCCAGTAGTTGGGATTCTCCTTGAGTAGTAGTTGTTTTTGCGAGGCTTCGGGTCATGAGGCGGATGGGGCTCCGCTTCCTTCGGACTTTTTAGAGAATTAAAAGGCCGCCGCTGCGGCTGCCCTGGTCGGGTAAATATCCAATGGTGCTGTATTGGTGAAAGGATTTGGCAGCTCCTTTAGCGCGGCCACTTTGAGATTTGTGGAAATGACAGTCGGCAGGTTCGGGAGGTTGTCCGCATCGTCCCCAACGATCCTCCATTTGATATCGAGGCCGTTGCACTCATGGATGATCGATGCCACGGCGCGGATGAGCGGGATTTCAAATTTCGTCACGCCGGTGAGGTCGATGATGAGCTTGGAGAAACCTGCGTTCACGAAGTCAGCCACTTTCTTGCGTGACTGGCGTGTGAGGTCGATGCTGCCCGTCTCGGAGAGGTCTTGCGGGATGGATACCACCTGGCAATCGCCTTCGCTGCTGTAGAAAATAGGAGTGATGTCGAGATCCATGGCGCGCGCGATGCGGTCGGGGAGTTCGCCGAGTTCCAAAGGCTTGGTGAAGATGGCGATATAACCGGTTTCCTTGGCCTCGTTTTGGTCGAAGATGGCGGTTTTCACCGAGAGGCCGACCATGGGAATGCCCTTGAGAGTAGGGTTCATGCGGACGGACTGGTAAAATTTCAGCGCGCCCTTGCCGGGGAAGGCGAGACTCACGAGAATGACATCCGGCGTCTCCTCGCTGGACACCGTGGAGGCGATGTGGGGCTGGGCCTCGGCGGGGCCTGCGCAGGGCACAACTTTCCAGCCGCGTTTGGAGACCGCCTTGGCGATGGATTCCGCGATGGCGGGGTGCTCGTCAACGACGAGAATTTTGATGGCATCGGTGGCAATGCGGGCCTTTTTGGCCGCAGGTGCGGCCGCTGCCGGCGCAGGTGCCGCTGCTGCGGATTTTGGCTTCAGAGTGACGAGGCGCGAGACGCGGTCGATCACATTTGCCTCGGTGAATGGCTTCACGATGTAGTCGCGAACGCCCATCTTGGCGATTTTGAGAACATTCTCCTTGCCCGCTTCGGCGGTGAGCATAATGACGGGAATGTCTTTGAGTGCTGGATCGGCCTTTAGTTTTCCGAGGCATTCCACGCCATCCATCACGGGCATGGTGACATCGAGCAGAATGACATCCGGTTTCTCTTTGGCAGCGGCCTCGAGCCCTTCGGCTCCATTACTAGCGAAGAACATCTGGACGTCGTAAGGGGCAAAACCTTTATTGATCAAGGTGTGGATCATTCGACTGTCGTCGACGCTGAGAATTTTAGGTGAGCTCATTTCATTTTTTCTTAATTTTCCAAAGCCGCAAAGACGATAACCCGCAACTTATCCGGAGACCCCTCGATGGCGTAGTCGTTGCCGACACAGATGGTGGCATTTTTGGCGGAAACGGTGATTTCTTCGCCCCGCATCACGCTGGGGATACTGAGAGCGCAGTTGAAACCCATGTCGCAGAGACAGGATTTCAGGTTGCCTGTGATCATGTTTGTCAGTTCCGCAACGACATCCGAGATATCTTGCTCCCCGGCGGCTCCGCCGAGAATTTTTTCGGCAACATGCTTGCTCAAAGATTCGGAATAGGCGGTGTAAACAATGCCATTGACCTTGCCGCTCAGACCGATAGCGCCTGTCACGCCTTTGAGCTTGGATGGTTGAGGATAATTCTCGATTCCGAGCTCGGGAGTGGCCGTAAGCCCGACCATCGTCTGCATGACTTCTGGCACGTATCTGTTGATCGTTTCTATGAAGAGAGAATTGCCGGGTTTTTCAGGGCTGGGCATTGTATTTTTTAGAGTCAGAAGTTAAAACAGAGACTCGGGCAAGGGTCAACTTCCGCGAGCCATGTCTTTGTCATTTAGTGGACTATTTTGCGCTTTCGAGCTCGAGTGTGGTGGTCGGGCGGTCGCAGACTTCGGGGGGGCCGAAGTATTGGATCGGGCCGGGGAATGCGTATTGGGTTTCCTTGGCCCAGGAGGCGCGGTGTTTTTCGAATTCCTTGAAGGCGGGGCCGTCGAGTTCGACGAGGGCTTTTTTGATGACGGGCACCATTTTGCCGTGGCGGCGCTCCATATTCATCATCTGGGCCATGGGAATGCCCCCCGCTTGCCAATCGGCGGCGGGTTTTGTGAGGCCGCGAACCGAGCAGATGTAGCCTGTGAGGCCTTCGCGGAGGAGAAGGGCGGCGGTGAATCCAAGGGTGTAGGTGTAGTCGGCATCGAAGTTCGACGGCACGGCGCAGCGACCCTCGTAGCCAAAATAGTGCGGCTGGGGCGAGAAGCTGGCCTTGTAGGTCCCGGCGGCCTTCATTTCCTTCAGGCGCGCTTCGACGAGGTCGATGAGGAGGCGCTGGGTGTCGATGCGGGCGACTTGCACATTGCCGTGGGGATCGCGGTCGAGGATGAGTTGGTTGGCGATGTCATCCGGCAGGCTGCGGTAGAGCGAAGCGGCGGCTGCGGTGAGCTTGGCGGCGACGAATTCGCGCTTTTGCGGAAGTGTTTCCAGGGCGTTGAAGGCGTCGCCGTGGTGGGCAAGGGTGTCGTTGAGTTCGCCGATGAGCGCGCCCATTTCGGGAACGAATTCGATGAGGCCCTCGGGGATGAGGACGGTGCCGAACTTTTCGCCGTTCGCCGCGCGGTGGGCGACGGTCTCGGCGATCTGGTCGACGATCTGCTTGAGTGTGAGACCGCGCTCGGCGACTTCCTCGGAGATGAGCGTGATATTCGGATGCGTCTGCAGCGCGCACTCCAGCGCGATGTGCGATGCCGAGCGGCCCATGAGCTTGATGAAGTGCCAGTATTTGCGGGCCGAGATGGCGTCGCGCTGGATGTTTCCGATGAGGTCGGAGTAAACCTTGCTGGCCGTGTCGAAGCCAAAGCTCGTCTCGATGTGCTCGCCGCGCAGGTCGCCATCAATCGTCTTCGGAACGCCGACCACGCAAAGCGGGGCGTCGTTGGCTTTTGCAAACTCCGCTAGCTTTGAGGCGTTGGAATTCGAGTCGTCGCCGCCGATAACCACCAGCGAGGTGAGATTGCGAGATTTCGCCGTTTCGAGGGCTTTCAAAAAATCCTCGTGAGATTCGAGTTTCGTGCGGCCCGAGCCGATGATGTCGAACCCGCCGGTATTGCGGTAGCTCTCGAGGAGCTTGGCGTCGATTTCGATGCCCTTGTTCGTGAGAAGGCCGTCCGGACCATTCAGGAAGCCGATGAGCGAGCTTTCGGGATGGATGCTTTTGATGGCGTCGAAGAGTCCTGCGATGACATTGTGTCCACCGGGGGCGGGGCCGCCGGAGAGGATCACGCCAACGCGGATCGGCGAGGCTGCGGCTGGTGCGGAGCCTTTTTCAAAGGTCACGGCGGGCAGGTCGAAGGTGTTGGAAAAGAGGGCGCGAATTTCGCTGTTGCTGGATGTCGGCAACGGAGTCTGCTTCGCGGTGGATGCCGCGCTGAGCGAGGCAGGGAGCTTGGGGCGGTATGCTGAACGGGCTTGGGCGAGTGCGGATTGCTGGATCATGGAATTCGGTGGTGGAAAAGCGCTTTTTTAGCCTCCCCGAAAACGAACGCAAGCGCGCCGTTATTCGGAAGCGGGCAGGGTGCCCTGTGGCACCGGCGTGCTCAAGGGGCCAGGCGAAGGGGATTGGCTTGGAGTGGGCGAGGGGGTCGGAGTGGGCCACGGGGGCACAAGGTTCGGCCATTCGTGCAATGGCACGGTGAGGCCTCCGAGTTCTTCCGCGAGCTGGGTGCATTTTTCCCGCCATTTCGCGAGGTCAGGTGGGGCGGGGGCCTCGTCGGCGGAACCTGGGAAGATGAGGTAGGTCACATTCAGGTCACTGGCCGCCCGGATGATTTGGGAGGAGCGCTGGCTGAGCTCGCGGCAGAGCAGCAGCGAGGCCTCGCCGACTTTGTGGGAGGGGCCGGAATCGCCAAGAATGGCCGGATACGCGCGGCCCTCGTGGATCACGATGGCGTAGTCCCCGATTTTCGGAACGAAGGGGCCGCTGTGGTCGCGCATGATGAATCCCGGCAGGACGATGAAGGGGTCCACCGAGGAAACCAAGAAACTCCATTTTTTGAGGTCGTGGATGCGGCGGGTGGCGAGGTCGATGCCGTCATTGACCTGGGTCACGCGCGCTGGCTTGAGGTCGGGTTTGAGTTTTTCGGCCTTGAAATCGGCGAGCCGCTTCTCCTCGATCGCCAGCATGGGATTCGCCCGCTCAGTCTGCTTCGGCCAGCGGTAGCTCGTCTGGGGCAGGAAGAAAATGGATGACGAATCGACTTGAACATTGCGGTCGCCATCCGAGCCGTCGGTGTTGACATCCATGTCTGCGGTGACGAGCAGAGCGCGGCGGGATGTGGTAGGGTTCTCGAGTTCGAGCATCGTCTCGCAGTCGTAGAAATTGTGCCGTGTGAGCACAGTGTCGAGGTTGGCGAGCTTGCGGCTGAGGTCGTTTGTCTTGAGTTCGTAGATTTTTTTGAAAAACGGAGACACTGAAGCACTGGTCAGTAGGACGGAAAAATCCTTGAAAACACAGGGCAGCGAGGGATCGCTCGATTCCAAATCCTCAAGCGTGATGGCAGGGCGGGGCAGGCGGGCGCGGAGGGTCAGTTCGATCTTGTAGGCGTCCGGGTCAACGCGGTCCTGGGATGCCAGTTCGGAGGATTCGAAAGCCACTGCGGCAGATTCGAGCGAGATGCCGCTGAAAAGAGTGGCGGTCGGCAGTGGCTTGCGAACCAGTGAGGGGATCGGCTTCGGCGTCGGAACGGGGGTGGGTGTAGGAACCGGTGTGGGTGTCGGGGAGGGCGTCGGTGGGGGAGGAGGAGGTGGCGGCTTCGGGCAGGCCGTGAGACCGAGTGCGGCGACGCATACCCCGAGAATGGCAAATCTCCTGCGCCACCCGTCTGCCGTCGCGCCCGTTTTCATTCCTCAGGTGTGCGCGATGAAGGCCGAGTAAACATCCGGCGGGATGTCGAGCATCTTGTAATCGCTGGAGGAAACGAAGAGCAGGCTTTGCTTGCCCTTGCCGAGGAGTTGGCCGAGCGAGTCGTAGATTTCGTGCTCGAGCGTTGCAAACTTGCGGTTGTAGCTGGCGACGCGGATTTTTACCTGCACGGTTTCAAACTCCCGGGTTTCGCGAACGAACTTGTGTTCGAACGAGCGGGTCAGGATGTAGAATGGCGTGTTCTTGAGATTAAATTTCGGCATGACGCGGTTGAAGAACAGTTCACGAGCCTTGCCGACCCACATGGCATACATGCCGAAGTAAACATTGCCGACCGAGTTGGTATCCGCATAGGTCGCGATGAGTGTGTAAACAAACCACTTGTTTTCAAAATGCCCTGCCAGGCTGTGTTGCGAGGCTCCCGAGTCGAGCACAGTGATCGGGCTGGCTACGCTCACCGCGCTCTCAGGGCGCGACGCAAGGGCCGAAGGTGCTGTGGTGTCCAACTCCGCCGCGTCGCTCACGAATTCCTCCGACGAGCTTGGCTTGAGCAAAAGCCAGATCACATAGCCCAGCGGCAGGAGCGAGCCGACGATCTGAAGGCTCGGCGAACGCAGGAAGTAGCCGAAGGAAAAAATGACGACCGCAATGCTGCCGATGCAGAACATTTTCACCTGCGGAATCGCATTCGCCGGGCTCACAATATAGCAGCGGGCAATCGCCAGGATCGAGTAGCCAACAAAAAATGTGGCGTAAAAAATCATGAAAAATTCTAACTCGAAGCGCAGC
>NEUK01000018.1 GCA_002290555.1 Spartobacteria bacterium AMD-G4 | reverse complement strand
TCGGCCGAGTGTTTGTAGAATACGCGTCGAACGGCCGACTGGTTCCTGACGAGCCCACCATCCAACTCTGGAAGCAATCCATGGACGGACTTGCTGCGACCGGTCGTTTCAATCCCGAGGCCGATACGCTCCTATTGGACGGGATTCCGCGAAACCCCCTTCAAGCTGAAATCATGCGCGACATGATCGACGTGAAAGCCATCTTCAACTTGTTCTGTCCGGTGATGGACAAGCTGATCGTGCGGCTCCAGCGACGCGCCTTGAAGGAGAACCGGCTCGACGACGCCAATGTGGAGACCATCCGCAGCCGTCTGGAAACCTACAAGCGGGAGACTCGAGCCGTTTTGGAGTGCTATCCAGACTCGTTGATTCACCAAATTGATTCGACCCAGGAACCGATCCTTGTCCTCGCAGACATTCTCAAAGTGATCGTCCAGATTCCCAAGCCGGCCGTCAGTGACGGGAGCACGATCTACAGCGTTTGAGCTGCAGGGCTCCTTTGCCCGCCGTCCTGCCGCAGAAGTCCATCGAAGTTCTTTCCCCGTCGTTTTCAACGATGGCCCGGGATTGGATAATCCGGGCAAGACCGAGCAATTCGCCTTCGCCTGTCAGTAAAAATCGATGCAGGAACCCTCCGGAGACATCCGTTGGGCGAAGGTAGGCCTCCGAATCAAACATGCCTCCAAAGTGCTGCTAAAAGTCTGTTCCTCGATCCGGACAAGCACGTTTTCAAATCGAATTTTTGCAGAACACTGTTGACACCCTCCATCAGCGTTTCTATCTATTCCGGCTCAATCGAAGCGTTGCATGCACCGTGTTCGGTTTCCGGTCCGTGTCGGACTGGAGATCGGACTTTTTGCCGTCGGAAGATGGCAGCCAGCCGATAGACGAAGCGAAGAATCCGAAAGGGGTCATTGCCGCGATACTGGGTTGGAGGAGTTGGCAAACGAACAGGGCCCGCGTAGCTCAGTTGGCAGAGCACGTCCTTGGTAAGGACGAGGTCATCGGTTCAAGCCCGATCGCGGGCTCCATTCGGAGTCGAAGTTTGTTTTGGAGTCAGAGTTCGTTTAGTAGGGTTCAGGAAGAAGTTCTTTTGGTTTGCTGGCTTGCTGGTTTGAAGTTCTGGCTAAATCCCAGTGACTCCGACCGCAGCGGATCCAACTGAGGTTCAGAACGGACTCGAGAACAGATTCGATCGCTCGAAAGAAGAGGGCTCGTTTTTAAAAAACGCGTTCAAAAGACGAAGAGACAGAAGAGACAGAAGAGACAGAAAAGACAAAAGTCGCGAACGAGACAAAAATCCGACACGACTTTTAGGACACACTTTTAGATACGGCTTTCAGAAACGAAGAATAGAAAACGATACGACACATGGCTAAAGAAACCTTCAACCGGACGAAGCCCCACATGAACGTGGGTACCATCGGTCACGTCGACCACGGCAAGTCCACCCTCACCGCCGCAATCGTCGCAGTACAGCATCGCAAGGGGTTGGCCCCTATGATCGAGTACAAAGACATCACCAAGGGCGGCACCGTCCGTGATGATACCAAGACCGTGACCATCGCTGTGTCGCACGTCGAGTACGAGAGCCCGAACCGTCACTACGCTCACGTGGACTGCCCTGGACACGCTGACTACGTGAAGAACATGATCACCGGTGCCGCCCAGATGGACGGTGCAATTCTGGTGGTTAGCGCTGCCGACGGTCCGATGCCCCAGACCCGCGAGCACATCCTCTTGGCCCGCCAGGTGGGTGTTCCGAGCATTGTGGTGTTCCTGAACAAGGTTGACTTGGCCGATGCCGATCTCCTCGAGCTCATCGAGATGGAAATCGTCGACCTCCTCAACAAGTATAGCTTCCCTGGCGACAAGACCCCGATCGTTCGCGGTTCCGCCACCGCCGCCATCGCCGGAACTCCGGAAGGCGAAGCCGCCATTGCCAACTTGCTCAACGCCCTGGATACCTTCATCCCGGAGCCTCCGCGCGAGCAGGACAAGCCCTTCCTGATGTGCATCGAAGACGTGTTCAACATTGAAGGTCGCGGCACTGTCGTGACCGGTCGTGTGGAGCGCGGTGTCATCAACAAGATGTCCGAAGTCGAAATCGTGGGCCTTAAGGATACCCGCAAGACCACGGCGACCGACATCGAAATGTTCCGCAAGCTGCTGGACAGCGCCCAAGCCGGCGACAACGTCGGCGTGCTGCTCCGCGGCACCAAGAAAGAAGACGTCGAGCGCGGCATGGTTCTCGCCAAGCCGGGCTCTATCAAGGCCCACACTAAGTTCAAGGCCGAGGTGTACGTCCTCACCAAGGACGAGGGTGGTCGCCATACCCCGTTCTTCACCAAGTACCGCCCGCAGTTTTACTTCCGCACCTCCGACGTGACCGGTTCTATCACGTTGCCTGAAGGTGTTGAGATGGTCATGCCGGGTGACAACGTGTCGGTTGATGTCGAGTTGTTCGCACCGGTCGCCATGGAGAAGGGTCTCCGTTTCGCCATCCGCGAAGGTGGTCGCACCATCGGTGCCGGCCGCGTCGCTGAAGTGTTGGCTGCCTAAGGTTTTCAACGGTGAGGGAAGGATCAATCCTTGGTGTTTGATCCTTCCCTTCCGCTTTCTCTTCTGTAATAGTAGTCGGTGTCGGTGAACAGGGCGTTAGCTCAATTGGTAGAGTAGCGGTCTCCAAAACCGTTGGTTGAAGGTTCAAGTCCTTCACGCCCTGCCAGTCTCCCGGAGGGGTGGCAGAGTGGTCTAATGCGGCGGTCTTGAAAACCGCTGTGGGCTGACGCTCACCGGGGGTTCGAATCCCTCCCCCTCCGCCAATATAAAATACCGTGAAAGAATATCTTCCGTTCCTCATCTGGTTCGCCGTGATGGGCGCGATCTTCGCCTTTGCTTGGAAGCAGGGGCATTTGGCGCGGCTCACCGCTTATGTGTCGGCCACACAGCAGGAACTTAAGAAGTGCAACTGGCCTTCTCGCGATGAGTTGATTCAGTCCACGGTGCTGATCTTCGTCGTCATTGGTCTTCTGGGGTTCTTTACGATGGCCTCCGATTTTGTCGTGCTGAGCTTCGTGAAGGCGCTCATCAAGGTCTCCTGAGTTAAACGTTTTCGTCCAAACCCCTTTCGATCCCGATTCTGCCCATGAACACCCAGTGGTTTGTCCTGCACACCCTAGCCGGTCAGGAGCAGAAGGTCCGGGACACCATCAACCGTCGAATCAAGAGCGACGAGATGGAAGAGTATATCCGTGAGGTTCTTCTCCCGATGGAGAAGGTGGTTGAGGTTCGTGGTGGCAAAAAAACCATCACCAATCGCAAACTTCATCCGGGTTACGTCTACGTCGACATGGCATTGCTCGACGAAGGCAAGCGCCCGATGGAAAAGCCTTGGTACTTCATTAAGGATATCCAAGGTGTGATCGGTTTCGTGGGCGGCGAGCGCCCCATGACCGTCACTGATGATGAGATCGCCACCATCAAGGAGCAAATTTCTGACAGTGAAGACACCGAGCGTCCGAAGGTCAACTTCGACATCGGCGAGACCGTCAAGATCAACGACGGTCCATTCCTCAACTTCACTGGCGTCATCGAAGAGTTGGAGCCTGAAAAGGGCAAGCTCAAGGTGACCGTAGATATCTTCGGGCGGAAAACGCCCGTCGAACTTGAATACTGGCAGGTAGAGAAGTCGTGATGCCTCTCAAGCGACGTCGTACACCCCGCCGCAAACAAACTGGATAGAACATGGCAAAGAAAGTTACAGGCATCGTCAAACTGCAAATCCCCGGCGGTCAGGCCAATCCGGCCCCTCCCGTGGGTCCTGCACTGGGTTCGCAGGGCATCAACATCATGGGCTTCTGTAAGGAGTTCAATGCTGCCACCAAAGACCGTCCTGGTCTGGTGATCCCCGTGATCATCACCGTTTATCAGGATAAGTCCTTCACCTTCATTCTGAAGTCCCCTCCGGCTTCCGTGCTGCTCAAGAAGGCTGCTGGAATCGCCTCGGGATCGAAGGTTCCCAACAAGGAAAAGGTTGGCAAAGTAACCCGTAAGCAGGTCTTGGAGATCATCAAGGCCAAGGGATCTGATATGAACTGCAACAGCGAAGAGGCGGCCTTCCGCACCATCGCTGGTACCGCCCGCAACATGGGCATCGATATCGTTGGCTGACCGAAGCTGCGATTTTCAATTTTATCAAAAACGCCGCCCTGAGGGGCGGCGTTTTTCTTATCAGCTCAGTACTTCTCCAAACGAACCGGTCCCATAAACCTCTCCTGGTAGAATTACTTCCCCCCCAAGAGACCCCGTCTCTTAGCAACGTTTCGAAATCCACGGAAAGTTGCCGGTTTGAAATCCGAGGTTCTGCCGGATCCTCGATTCCAATTTCTTCTAGGATGAGCGCTATGGGTTTCTTCCTTCTTCCAGATGAGGCCGAGTCCTTCGGGGCTCACCAGAGTTGATCAGAATTCGTTGGGGCAACTGAAAAGCTCAGGCCGGATCGATGATCCGTTGAGTTTCTGGGCTCAGTAGATTTCACACCAGCAGGTGGCATCGGTTTTCACACCGTCACGGACACCAGTCCGCGTTGAAAGGGGATGGCGTGGAAGTGTAGGCCTTGTGAGCAGTCCTCCCTGGAAGCATCCTAGATGCACGGAATTTCTCGGAGCGAATCTTCTTTAGAAACTTGGGAGGCCGCGATCAAAAATCCCGATGGACCCAGCAGGCTGAAAGGAATGCCGTCAGCAAGCCGCCGGCAGCCAAGGCCATCCCCAGAGTCGCATAGTAGGCGCCACTCACCCAGATGCCGCCGCCAATGGCGACCAAGCCCACTAATAGGGCGACAAGGCCACCTAAGAGGCAATTCAAGGCAACTTTATCTAAGGATTGGGAGATCCGTTTCATAAACGTCTTTGTTTTGTAACAAATACGTCACATACGAAGCAAACTTAAAATTTCAATCTTCGACACGGAGACCTTACTCGGTGGGATTTCCGCCCGAAAAACGGTCGTCTGTCCACGGATCGGCGGTGTTGGAGTAACCGCGGAGTTCCCAGAATCCCAGAATATCCTGGTCCATGAAGGTGATCTCCCGAATCCACTTGGCTCCCTTCCAGGCGTAGCGCTTGGGCAGAATGACTCGCGCCGGCCCGCCATGTTCCACGGCCAGTGGTTGACCATTCCATTGATGGGCAATGAGCACATCATCATCGAGGCAGGCGTCGATGGGATTGTTGGTCGAGTAGCCGTCGTGACTCTTGAAGAAGACATGGGTGACGCTGGCTTTGGGACGGACCAAATCGGCTAGCGTAAAGAAGGCCACTCCCTGCCAAAGCATGTCGAACTGACTCCAGGTGGTGACGCAATGAAAGTCGCTCGTGTCGGTAAATTGAGGCAGTTCCAAGAAGGCCTTCCAGTCGAGGACCAACGGATTCTCGACATGCCCCCCAATCTTTAGTTGCCACCGATCCAAGGGAATCTCGGGCTTCACCCCCAAATCCAAGACTGGAAAGTTGTGGACCTGACGTTGCCCGGGAGGCAACCGGTCTTCAGAGCGGATTTTGGGCGCCGCCGTGCCTGCCATTTTGCGGGCCCACCGTTCCTTGGCGGCGATGTACGCTTCCTTCATGAGCTAGATTCTCGCGCTGGATCGCGAATGATCAACCGCTGAAGCACCTCTTGGAGGTCGGTGAGAGAACGATAGAAAAATGACCCAGGTCGCAACCGCAGCTTCCCGTCTTCAGCCCAATGGCTAAAGTCGCTCAGAGCCAAACCTTGAAACGGTGGACTGTCATCTTGTTGTTCCTGATCGGTGCTGGAGGCATCGTCTGGTTTTGGCTGTCACGGTACGAAGATCGGTTTGATCCGCAAATCCGACGAGTCGCCCAGCACTATCGCTTGCCGCCCTCGTTGGTGAAGGCGGTGATCTGGAAGGAAAGCCGTTTTGACCCTTTGGTCCGAGGACGCGCTGGCGAGATAGGCCTCATGCAGGTGACGGCGGTCGCCGCTCAAGAATGGGCGGATGCCCTAAAACTGACCCGCTACTCTCATGAGCAACTTCTGAATCCATCCACCAACTTGCACGCGGGATCCTTCTACTTGTCAAAGGTCCTCCAGCGGTATGCGGCCACGGACAATCCCACAGCCTATGCGCTCGCCGATTACAATGCCGGCCGACGGAATGTTCTGCGGTGGATGTCGGCCACCAACGCTCCCCATGCCCGCACCAACAGTACCCAGTTTCTGGCGGTGATGACCTATCCCGGCACCCGACAGTATGTGGAGCAAATCCTGGAGCGGCGACGACGCTACGAGTCGCAGTTTGCTTCCAAGCCTTAAACCAGCGGTTCGGGGAACAGCGCGGCAAAGGGTAGTGAGCGTGCGTCCGGCGGATGGGCCGTGAAACCCAGGCGACGCGTCCAGTGCTCATAAGCCAAACCGGGGTCGCTCAAAGGTTCGTTCATCCATCGGCACACTTCGCCCACCTGAGCTTCCAGACGTGCCGCATCGGGAAACTCTAAATAATAGGCCGAATCGATGCCCAGCTGGCGAGCCCAGCGCTCGCCACTGGCCCGATCCGGCCGTGCGGCCCACTGAACGAGGCAGGTCCGAGCCAATTGCCGCAGAAACCAGACGTCGATCGGATGAAACTCTCCGTCCGGCAGAGCGCGTTGCTGCATCCCGATCACCGTCAATTTCTGGGCAAACGTGAAGGTGCACGCTCCGCATCCTTGGAGCGATCGGAAGGTGTCCAGTAAGGCCATCTCGCCGCCGGTATGCTGTCCACCGGCCGTGGCGAAGGCGGTTGCCAAAGTACCCCAGAGTTGAAGGCCCCGCGTCAGCTCGAAGAATTTCCGCAGGTACCAGGGTGAACCTTGGCCATGCACCGGAGTGGCCACTACGACCACATCGGCTCCGGTGAGAAGGGACTGCACTCGAGCGGGGTTGTTGATTGATGGCAAGGCCCACACCAGCTCACAAACCAGATTCGGGAAAGACTCCGGATCGGCGGACCGCAGGCAGTGGATGAATCCCAAGGCCGCGCGGTGGCTGTCGTGGCGATCGGTGGCGGTCCCCGGTGAGAAGTGCAGGACACGCACCGTCATGGCTGAAGGTCGAAGGTCGCGATGTCAGACACCTTGAGGCGTTTTGTGGTGGTGGGCAGCTTATTGAAGTCGGCCACCGCCTGCACCCAGGTTTCCCGGCGCATCCGGCCCATGCTGCCCGGTCCGCCCTCGCGGGTGAGCATGGGGACCAGCGCCTCTACCGAGCCTCGCTGATGGCGTTCATCGGTCCCGGGCACCGTGGCCACCACCATCTTGGCAATCGTGTCCGGCTCCAGGATTGCGGCCTCCCAACCGCGGCGCGACACCTCCAGAAAACGGCGCAGGAGAGGACCCTCGGATTTGAGAAACGTCTCGCTGGTAAAATACACCTGACCATACGCCGCGTAGCCCTCGTTGTGGAGGTACTGGATATGGATATCGTGTCCCGCTTGCTTCAGAGCGACGCCCTCGTCGATGGAGTAGCCTTGCACGGCCGCATACCGTCCGCTGAGCAGTGGAGTTAGGTCATGACCCACCACCTCGACCTCGATTTGTTGAGGGCGGATGCCCGCGTGATGCAGGACATACTTCACCGCTTCATCGCCGTCGGCATGGACACCGATGCGCTTGCCAATCAGGTCCTTCACACTGCGGATGTTGGCGGATTTGAGGCTGAGCAAGCAGATAGGAGTGCCCTGAAGCATAGTGCCGATTGCCCGGATCGGCATGCCCGAAGACCGCGCCTGCAGCAGCACGCCACTCTCCGAGCTGCCGATCCACCGCGGGTGATGCACCACATTGCTGACCACCCCCTCGTCCTTGGGGATGGGGCGCAGTGTCAGATCGATGCCTGCCTCTCGGTACCAGCCCCGCTCTCGGGCCAGCAGGAGTCCGGCGAATTGGGCGGTGGGTTTCCAGTCGAGTTGGAAGGTGACGGCGACTGGATCGGCGGCACTGAGCCGCAGAACCCAGGCCATCATGCAAAGGAACATCGGGTGGGGTTTCATAGGTGCAAAGGATGGGGCGAATTAATCGGCGTCGGTCTTCATGGCAGACTCATGCCACTTTCGCAGGCAGAGCCATTCGAGGGCTGTGATGGTGAAGAAGAAGAGGAAGCCAAGCAGGCTAGCAGTGAGCACGAGCGCGAAGAGGTAGTCGGTTTGAAGTTGGCTGTTGGCGTAAGTGATCGAATAACCCAGCCCGCCTTCACCCACGGCATTGGAACTGGCGAAGAGTTCGCCGGTCACCGCCCCAATCACTGAGATTCCCGCCGAGATACGCAGGCCAACGAAGAGATGCGGCAGCGCATAGGGCAATCGCAACTTGAGCAGCTGTCGCGATCGGGAGGCATTGGACATGACGAAGAGATCGATCAAGTTGCGAGGAACGCTGATGAGCCCTTGGGTGGTGTTGGCGATGATGGGGAAGAGACAAATAACAAAGGCCACCAGCATCACGCTGCGCAGGCCGGAGCCGAACCACATCAGGATGAGCGGCGCGATGGCCACGATGGGCACCGTCTGAAGCAGAATGGTATACGGGTAGAAAGACCTCCGGATCAGCGGGCTCTGGGCGAAGAACAGTGCGATGACCACCCCGCCGAGGATGCTCAGGAGATAACCCCCACCCGCTTCTAAGGCGGTGATGCAAAAGGCGTTCCAGAGGGTCTGGTGTCGTTCGATCACCACTCGCACCACCGCAGAAGGTTGAGGCAACACGTAGGCAGGAATGGCCAACCAGCGACAGCAGAGGTGCCAGGCGGTGATCACCACCACAAACACCGCCAGTGGCCACGCCGCCTGTATCAGGAATTTCTTCATGGATGCCCAGGGTTTGAAGGGTTCGAAGGAACTTGGACGGAACGCAAAGCGGCGCTGACCTCGCCCACCAGGCGTAGGAATTCTGGGGCGCTGCGCAAAGCGGCGGTTCTTGGATAGGAGAAAGGGACGGGGATCTCCCGGGCGATTTGGCCCGGTTTGGCCCGAAGGACGAGGATGCGTGTCGAAAGGAAGACTGCTTCGGCGACGCTGTGCGTCACAAAGAAGGTGGTGAATTGGTCGTTCTCTCGCAGCCGCAGCACTTCTTCGTTGAGAAAGTCCCGGGTCATTTCGTCCAGCGCGCCAAAGGGCTCATCCATGAGCAGGATCTTCGGCCGGGTGGCCAGCGCCCGCGCGATCGAAACCCGCATGCGCATGCCGCCGCTCAACTGGCGCGGATGGAGGTCGGCCACGTCAGATAGCCCCACCCACTGCAGCAGCTCAGTGGAGGTCTTATGCCGTTGCGATTCGGTGGTCTTGCCTTCTAGCTCCAGCCCCAGCTCGACATTGGAGCGGACCGTTCGCCAAGGCAGCAGTGTCGCGTCTTGGAAGATGAACGACATGATCTCCCGAGCGGATTCCGGCAGCATGCCGTCGAGTTTCACCGAACCGGAACTCAGCCCGGACAAACCCGCCAAGAGTCGCAACAGGGTGGACTTCCCGCAGCCGCTCGGTCCGATGAGAGAAATGAACTCACCTCGCTCGGCCTGAAGCGAGAGACCGTCCAGCACCGTCGCCCCGTTGGACCAGCGCTTGGTGACCGAATCTAGGGTGATGAAGGGCGGTTGTGGGTTGGCTGTGGGTATCATGTCAGGCCGCCTTCTCTGAATTCGATGTCGGACTGCAAGGGCAGGTGAAGGCAGGACGGATGGTCCGGATCGTGAAGCAGTTGCTGTTGATTTTGGATCCAGTCCCAGGAATTGGCGGCCTCGGGCGATACCGTCGAGCCTGGATTCCGATCATACAGGGGGAAGGCGCTGCCGCTAATGACCAGGCGTAGGCGTTCGCCAGGAAGAAAGACGCAGTGTGTGGGTTCGAGGTCGAACTCCCAGCACTGCACCCGATCCGGCTCAAGGCCCTGGGCACCGAAGAGCCAGGAACTTCGGGCGATGCCCAGGCATACGTTGAACGAACGTCCATCTGGGAGTACCCGAACCAGTTTGGCCACCAGGTCGGCCGAGGCGGTCCGACTCGTGGCATGCAGGCACACTCTGGGCCGTCCAGCGACGCGCACGGCCTCGGTGAGAACTGGGCTGGTGTAGGCCAAGACGTTGTTCATCGAGTCCTGGCGGTTCTGCAAAAAGGGGCCCGGAGCCGCGCCGGGTCCAGGAGCGGCGGCCGGCACCTCCGGCTCGTAGACGAAACCGTCGCTCGGGCGCATGCCCGACGGAACCTCGGGACCCAGTCGCCCATCACCTTGGATGGAGTTGGCTCGTCCGTCGGAATCTAGGAACCACCGCTGGACCGCAAGGGTGTCACTCGATCGCTGAGGCCAAGAAGTCATGCGATGCCAGCGGTTTTCGCCCAACGCGAACGAACGCACCGGCGGTTCTCCTGCGAAGTCGCCGGAGTCCTTCAGCCAGTGGTTGAACCAGCGCAGCAGCAACCGATCGGTGTCCAAAATTGCGTCGGGTCCGTGGTCCACCTCGCCGCAATACCGACTCCAGGGAATGTGGCTCCAGGGACCGGCCACCAAGTACTGCGGCGCCTTCGATTCGGCCCGCAGGCGTTGGTAGAGCTGCTCGCTGCCGTCGAGGTAGGTGTCGTACCAACCCCAAAGGTGTAGGGCCGGGATTTGGATACGATCCATCCGTGTGCTGATATCGTATCGCGCCCACCAGGGAGCGGCCTTACGGTGGGAGGTCCAATCCCGGTGGTAGGTGGGAAGACCGCGGGCTGTGAGACAGGCGATGCGGGAGTACGGTCCACTGGCCATGAGTGCCGGGAGTCGAGTCGCGGCCTCTTCAAGGTGGCGACTGGCCGCCTGGAGCCGCCGCGTGCGGGCATCACCGCGGAGCAGTTGCAGCGCCCAGCCGACACTGGAAGCGAGGCGGTAGGCTCCTTGATGGTAGAACCATCCGGAAAATAAATCTCCGGCCGTCTGCGCCGGGGAGATGCACTGCAGCGCCGCAGGCCTTTCGGCCGCCGCTAGGAGTTGGGTCAGCCCCTGATAGCTGAACCCGTACATGCCGATGCGCCCGTTGCATTCTGGGCGACGGGCCAACCACTCGATGGTGGCCTTGCCGTCGCGCCCCTCATGCCGAAAGGGATAGAATTCACCGGTGCTTTCCCCACGCCCGCGTACGTCCTGAATGACCACATTGTAGCCCTGGGCCGCAAACCAAACCGGCTGGGCATACACCACCGTGCTGGCCACGGCCCGGCCGTAGGGTTGGCGCATCAGGATCGTGGGCGCCGGACCGGGTTGTGGCGGGTAGTAGTGATCGGACACCAGACGCGTGCCATCGGCCAATCGGAAGCGCACCCCTCGCTCCACGGTGACGCCAGATCCGACTTCCACACGGCGGCCGGCGGCCGGACTTCGGCTCCGAGGACTTCGTGTTGGGGAACGATTCGCCACGATGTCTCCTCAGCGTTCCAAGATCTCCTGGAAGTCGTGCATCTCCACCAGCGCCCGAGCAATCCGATCACTCATGGCCTCACACCAGCGCCAACCGTTCTCGGCGGTGGCGGGCGAGGGATCGCCCATAACACCGCTCGGGGCGATATCGCGGGTCAGCCAAGAAAACGTGGCGCTGGCGAACTCAGGCTTGAGAAGGCCTGGATCCCCAACTCGGGCGATGTAGTTGGAGGTGTACTGATCGGTGTGGACCAACTCCGGCGTTCCGGCCAGCAGCAGGGCTGTCTCGACCTCGCCCGCGTGGAATCCATAAGCCGCCTCTTGAGCACAAACCCCCTCGGCGGGCCCGCCGCCATACAGGCAGAAGGTGCGCAGACCCAACTCGTCGCGCAGGTCTCGGGCCATGACATCGATGAGTGAATGGTTTCCGCCATGGCTGTTGAAGAAGACTAGTCGCTGGAATCCAGCGGCCTTGAGGCTGCGACCCAAGTCTCGCAGCACGGCCATGAAGGTGTCCCGGTGCAGACTGAGGGTTCCCGGATAGCCCACATGCTCGTTGCTCTTGCCATAGTGCACCGGGGCCAGCGCGTAGACCGGAAGGTCTTTCGGCAGCTTCTGGAGCGCGTGCCCGAGCAACAAGTTATTGATCAGGGTGTCGGTGGCCAGTGGCAGGTGGTGCCCGTGCTGTTCGATGGCCGCTGTGGGTAGAACCATCAACGTCCGGTCGCGCGGCAATCCATCCACCTGCTTCCAGGTCAGGTAGGGAAGGAAACGCTCGGGGGGAATCCAGGTCTTCAAGGCAGTAGTTGGGAGGGTTTCAGGCCGAAACAGTCTGGGGACCGGCCGCCGGGAGGCAGTCTTTCTGGGTCAGCGGCGTCCCGGGGTTGTCGGAGGCTTGCGGTGTGAAGTCCCGCATCTTCCCCGGATTGAGCAGCCCCCGAGGATCGTACATTTCCTTGGCCTTGCGCTTGGCGTCATCGGGTCGCCAGCGCCCAGAAGCCTCCAGGAAATTGACATGGGGATTGGCCACGGAGACTCCGATGCTGGCGCAGAACTCGATCATCCCTTGGAGCCGCTGATCATCGGTGTACCGGACGACGGGAATGGCTCCCGGAGTGATGATGCCGCCGGAGCGAACAAATTCGATGTGTAGCAGGAAGTCGCTCCCGTAGCGGGCTTTGAGGGCCCGGAACTGACTCCTCGCCTCCGTAGCCGAGAACCCACACTGAAGGTAAGTCAGCGACGGGTCCTGCTTCAGGGCCCAGAGTGTGGTGTGGTTCCAGGTGTAGTCGCTCAGCTGTGCTCCGCGTCGAGGTTCAGAGAACGGAGCGACAAAACAGGGATCCCCGCCGGCGGCGCGCGCGGCGTCAGTCAGGCGCTGCAACTGATCGTCAGCCACCTCGAAAAAGGCCACCGCCTTGCCCGACGGGAGCCACTTCAACAACGGGACGAACGAGCCGGGAATCGGCCACTCGAAGACCGTCGTCAGGCGCTTCCGGAATGAATCATTGCGAGCGATGGCTTCGGTGAAATCGAAGGCCCCGGAAAAATCGTCGAAGGCAACGGCGAGTTGTCCCCAGTTGGTTTTAGGAGCCAGGCGCAGCTCCACCTCGATGATGATGCCATTGGTGCCCCAAGCATGCAGGACCTGGAAGATGTCTGGACCACTCAGACGCACCTCCCGGGGCTCGGCCTCCAGTGTTAGCACGGTGAGTGAATGCACGGTGCCGTTTTCACGCAGCGCGCCCCATTCGATGCTGCCGATGCCGCCGGAGCCACCGGCACAAAACCCGGCCACGCTGGCCTTCACGTAAGTGCTCGGGTAGCAGCGCAGTTCCCAGCCGGACTGCCGCGCGACCCGTTCGATGGCTCCCAGTCGGGCTGCTGGATCACACGTCACAATGCCGTCCGAGCTAATGGAGTGGATCGTGTCCAGCGCAGCTAAATCCATCACCATGCCTCCGTGTGTGGGGATGCACTGCCCATAGTTGCCGGTGCCGGCTCCGCGCAGCGTCAGGGGAATTCGTCGCTGGTGCGCCCACCGGACCAAGGAAACGACCTCGTCTCGGGTGGTCGGCTGGACCACCACTTCGGCCAGCTTGTCCGAAAGGTCCCGCTTGAGAACAGGGGAGTACCAATAGAAGTCCCGGCTCAAGGATTCGAGTCGCTCGGCGGCGGTGATGACGCGCTCGGCGGGGAGGAGTTCGGCCAGGGCGGTAAAATCAGCAGTAGTCATGCGGGAATAGGAACTGAGGAGAGGGAGGTCGGTGCTGCAGAGATCAGCCTCGGGAGGCCAACGGCTTCGCCGGGTTCCGGCGTGACTTCCGCCAGAGCGCCATGGCCGTAACCATGCGGGGGTCTTCGAAGAGGGCGACGCAACTGGCCCGAGCCACCGGCCCGTCGACGCGGCAATCCATGTCGGAGCGCTGCTCGAGTTGTCGGGCCGACACATGGATCTGGGCGCAGTGCCGGGTTGCATCGGCGATGGTTGCTCCAAACACCACTCGGTCCACGCCCGACCACAGTGCCATGGCCATGCACATGGGGCAGGGCTCGCAGGTCGTGTAGAGAGTGTGGCCCATAAGACTGGGTTTCTTGAGCCGTTTGCAGGCAGCACGCATAGCGCGCACCTCGGCGTGACTGGAGGGATCGTTCTCTTGGCGCACGGCGTTGAGTCGACGCAGAACCAGGCGACCGGAGTCGGTCTCGACCACCGAGGAACCGAACGGAGACTGCGCCTCGGTGCCCAGACGGGCTCGGGTGAATTCGACGAGAGACTGCATCTGTGCCAGATCGGCCTCGCGGGAGCTTCGGTGGTTTGGGGCCATCGTAAGGTCCTACCAAGCACACGGTGTTCCACCCCCGGATGGCCTATGGCAACTGAGCGAAAACAACCTGAGACGCGTCGTTTACCGAACTCGCTGAGGTGGGACGCGACGGGGTTGGCGTCCGTTCTCTATCCACGGTGAACAAAACAAAACACTGCTTCAGCAGCGGTCGAATATCCGCTGTTTTCCCGCACGCTGAAATCGCTTCATGCACGTTGAAGTCATTCAGTGAACCTGTTCATTCCATCTTGGAAATGGCGCGGTTGGGAGGTCGCAAAAAGCGGCGATTATATTAAGAAATTTCCGCAAATCCGACCTCCCTCTGGATTCCTGGATCGAGCACTCACTCATCTTGAAGACCCTGGGTCGGCAGATCCAAAACAAAGCTGGCATGAGGTATGCGGGCGTCGAGTTGCAGCGTCTGACCCTCGCTGCACTCAAACAACCCAACTCATCCTCCGTACCCACGCCCAATGAAACCCTCCTTATGGTTGCCGATCCGGATTGGATCCCTTGCCGCCCTTGCTCTGGCATCGAGTGGTTCCGCCCTGGCACAGAGTGCTGGTTCAACCAATGTCTTGGACAAGGTCGTTGTCGAAGGCCTTTCGCTGCAGGACACCGTTCTGCCGACCGCACGGCCGGTCGAGTCGGTCATGGGAGACGATCGCAGCATTTTGGAGACGCCACGCTCGGTGTCGCTGGTGACCAAGGCTCAGATGGAAGCTCGCGCGATTTCTCGAGCCACGGATTTCAATCAGTACTCTCCGGGTGTTTACACGCCGTCGCGCTATGGATTGGCCAATGTGCCGGTCATTCGCGGTGACCTTTCAGAAATTTACCAGAACGGTCAGCGGACGATTTACAGCCGCAACTCCATGCTCGCCAGCTTCAACGGCGTGGAGGCCATGGACATCGTCAAGGGACCGGGTTCTGCGGTCTATGGCCCGCAAGGACAAGG
>NEUK01000017.1 GCA_002290555.1 Spartobacteria bacterium AMD-G4 | reverse complement strand
GGAGCCTTTGTGGGAATGGGATTATGTGGGGTGGGGGACATTGTTTCTTCAAACCAGTTCCATGTTCTTTTTATCCCTCTTTTTGTCTTTTTTGGTTTGGCGTTTCTTCTTGTGCTTTGGAAACGGCTTGAAATTTCCTTGCCGATGGCGCGCAATATTTTTCTTGGCGTCTTGGTCTTCCTCTCTTCCCTGCCACTGCTGGCTACGCTCTTTGCCGGGAAGACTATGGCCATCCAGTGGCCTCCCTATGTGCCGCCCTTTATCGCAATCTTGGGCGAGTGGTATGGAAAAGATGAAGCCCTTACGACCGATATGCCTTGGGCTACCGCATGGTATGCCCAACGCAAATCCCTGCTTCTTCCAAAAACCATCAAGGACTTTAATCGCATCAGCGATTTCCGCGTCCTTGGCGCTCCCATTTCGGGTCTCTACCTCACGCCCCTCACGGGAAACCGCCCGCTCTTCAGCGATATCTACAAAGGCGCTTACACCGATTGGGTCTTCATGATCACGCGACCCCCGAATGTTCAAGGGTTCTCCTTGCCGGTCTTTACGCCCTTGCCGATCGATGGCGAGTGCATCCTCTTTGCCGACCGCGATCGCTGGTCGAAGAGGGAGTGACATGGAGGCTCTGTCGTTGAACAAATGCGAGTGGGAAGAGCTTATGGTGGCATGGGACCATCCCGCCTACCGTGCCAACCAAGTGCTGGAGTGGATTTACGCGCGTCGTGTTCGCGAGTGGCGTGAGATGTCGAACCTCCCGGCTGTCCTCCGCCAGAAGCTTGAATCCGAGTTTCCGCCCGCCCGACTCGTAAAAATTCGCGAGACCGGTGCCCAAGACACAACGAGAAAATATCTCTTCCGTCTGGCGGATGGTCAACTCATCGAGAGTGTGCTGATTCCTGCCTCGCCCGCTCTCTATGGCGAGGCTTCAGACCGCCGCACGATCTGTATTTCGAGCCAAGTGGGTTGCGCCTACGGTTGCAAATTTTGCGCCAGCGGGCTCGAGGGCTGGAAACGGAATCTCACAGCAGGCGAGATCGTGGATCAGTTTCTCCAAGTCGAGGCCGAGAGCGGGGAAAAAATCAACAACATTGTCTTTATGGGAATGGGCGAGCCGATGGCGAATTACGACAACCTCCTTCGCGCCATCCGCATTCTCAACGCGCCTTGGGGCGTGGGCGTGGGCGCTCGCCACATGACTGTTTCCACCTCGGGCCTTGTTCCGCGCATTCGCGACCTTGGCACCCAACCCCTTCAAGTGCGCCTCGCTATTTCCTTTCACGGCGCAACGGATGAGGTCCGTGGCCGTATCATGCCAGTGAATAACAAATATCCCGTCGAGGAACTCCTCGCTGCTTGTGAAGACTATGTGCGCTTGAAAAAGCAGCGCCTCACCTTTGAGTTCATTCTCATTCGCGATATCAATGACTCTCTCGAGCAGGCCCGCCTCCTTGCCAGCCAAGCCCGCCGCGTCAATGCCAAGGTGAACCTTATCCCCTATAACACCGTGGAAGGCTTGGAATGGGATCGCCCAGACGATTCGCGGCAAGAGGCGTTTCTGAAAATTCTCCAGAAGGCGGGGACGGAGGCCACCCTCCGCCGAGAGAAAGGTCACGATATTGCTGCGGCCTGCGGACAGCTCCGACTCCAAGTCGAAAAATCCTTTGCCCAGACTCCCATATTAATTTAGCGATTTAGTCATGTCCGACGACAACCAATTCTCAAACGAAGAAGCCTGGGACGAATACAAATGGGAGCGCTTCCTTCAGCAGCAGGATCAAAATACGGAAAAATACTTCCAGCTGCTTGAGAAATACATGGATGACCCCGACTGCGACGAAATCGTGGCCGAGGAAATGGGGTGGAGCATCTTTGAGGCCGCCGAGGAAGAGAACCATAACTTCGAGAATTTTTTAAGCGAGGCCGTGGAATACCTCACAGACCAAGAGGAACAGGAATACGATGACGAATTTGAGGAGTTCACACACTCCGCTGTTTACGAGGACACACTCCGCCTTCACCGCTGGATCAATCGCCTTCTCGACACACGCGAAGATCTTCGTGAACACCCCGAGGCCCTCCGCTTCGCGACTCGCTCCGCCATCTGCGGAGCCAAGCTGGCTGCGGGCCTTTGCGGTCACGACACGTCCGAAATCGGTATGACGATCGCGTATCTCAAGCGCGCCCTCAAGGCGGCAAATGACGCTCTCGACGCCATGAACAACCTGCTCGATTCTGGTCTCATCGACCGTCGCCGCGCTAACCATGCCCGCCGGCTCGTTTTTACAATCCGTGACCGCATTGTAGATAACATGGGCGCCTACCGCCTCAAGTGGCGCAACCGCCACGGCAACGCCTGATTCGCGTTGGCACACTGTGCCCCTGCGTTGGCACAACCAAAAAATCCCCTTCCCATCGCCCACTCTCCACATAGATTGACGCCCCATGTTTGCCAGACTCTCCGATAAACTTCAGGACGTTTTCAAAAATCTCCGTGGTCAGGGCAAGATCAGCGAGTCGAATATCACAGACGCCCTCCGCGAAGTTCGACTCGCCCTTTTGGATGCAGATGTCCACTTCCAAGTGGCGAAGGATTTTATAGCGAGAGTCAAAGAGAAGGCCTTGGGCGAGGCCGTTCTGCGCAGCGTCAGTCCCGGCCAGCAGATCGTGAAAATTTTCCATGAGGAACTCTGCTCTCTGCTCGGGGGTAATGCCGCTGAACTCAATCTCGACAAGCCAGCCCGCATCCTGATCGTCGGTCTCAACGGAGCAGGAAAAACCACCTCGTCCGCGAAGTTGGCCCGTTTACTGAAATCCCAAGGACGCTCACCCCTGCTCATCGCTTGTGACCTCCAGCGTCCGGCCGCCATTGACCAACTCGTCGTGCTTGGTGCGCAGATCGATGTCCCTGTTTTTCGCCCGGACAAAGGAGAGACTGATGTTCTTAAAGTAGCCAACAAAGCTTTGGAGTGGTGCGATACCACAGGGGGCAATGTGCAGATTTTTGATACTGCGGGCCGGCAGGACCTCGACGAGCCCCTCCTTGAAGAGCTCAAGCGCCTGAGGGATTTTCTCCATCCACAGGAGATTCTCATCGTCTGCGATGCCGCTACAGGCCAGCAGGCGGTAAGCGTCGCCGAGCGCTTCCATGCCGCACTTGGCCTCACGGGCATCATTCTGACCAAGCTCGATGGTGATGCTCGCGGTGGCGCCGCTCTCTCTCTCCGCTCCGTCACCAATCAGCCAATCAAATTCGCAGGCATCGGGGAAAAGCTTGAGCAGTTTGAAGTTTTTCATCCCGACCGCCTCGCAGGCCGCATCCTTGGCATGGGCGATGTCGTGAGCCTTGTGGAAAAAGCCGCCGAGGCCATATCCGAGGATGATGCCCGCCGCATGGAGCAGAAGCTCCGCACGGCTTCCTTCGACCTCACAGATTTCCTCCAGCAATTCAAAATGCTCAAGCGTATGGGCCCCCTTGAAAATATCCTTGGCATGATCCCGGGGATGGATAAATTAAAAAATTCCTCGGTTGATGAAAACCAACTGAAACGGGTCGAGGCGATTATCCTCTCAATGACTCCGCAGGAGCGCTTGCGACCAGATATTCTGAATGCACGCCGCCGCCAGCGGATCGCCCGAGGCAGCGGAGTATCCGTCAGCGAGGTCAATAACCTGATTCTGCGCTTCAACCAGATGCGCAAAATGATGAAAAATATGGGAGCCATGAAAAAGCTCATGGGCCGTGCAGGCCCTAAGCGACCCTTCTGAGCCTCATAACAAAAGCCCGATCACTGAAACGAATTTCCAACAACACAAATAAATTATGGCAGTAGCAATCCGACTCCGCCGCGAAGGCGGCAAAAACCAACCGTATTACACCATCGTCGTCGCCGATCAACGCAGCCCGCGTGATGGCAAATTTATCGAAATCATCGGTAAATATGACCCAAAGCAGGAAGGTGAAAATTTTAACATCAAGCTTGATCGCGCGGAATACTGGATTCAGTGCGGAGCCCGCCCGAGTCAGACTGTCGGCAGCATGGTCAACAAGGCCCGCAAAAAGCTCGCGGCCTAAACAGCCCTGACATGGAGGAGTTCCTGCGCTACGCTCTCGGACCGCTGGTGGAATTTCCCGAGGATGTCATCATTAAGAAAACGGAAACACCTTCTGCGGTGAGAATCCTTGTATCTGCGCGACCATCTGACATTCCCAAGATCATTGGCAAAAACGGAAACACTGTCCGCGCCCTCCGCACTCTTCTTATGGCCTCTGCCGAAAAGCGCAATCTGACTGTGACACTGGAAATTATCGAACCATGAAATCTTTAACGACATCATTCCTCATTGTTTTCTCCCTCGTGGCCGTCCAATCCGGATGCGAGAGGCACTCCGCATCGAAAACTATCCCCGGCTATGCGGAAAAAATGGAAAAGAAAGATGAGGCGGCCAAAAACCAAGCGACTCACAGCGAAACAGCGGATGCTCAGGCGCCGGCCTACTTTCCTCCGAAAAACTGAGTCCGACCTTGTCTGATTTCGTGTTCACGCTCGTTGACAGGGGCACATGTCTCACAAATTACAAGAGTCTACGGTAGGTTCTAAATGACTCTCCCAAGCTTTCTACAGCTGCGGTGAGTGATTCAAAGTTGTAGTCAAATGGCGCCCATCAAAAAACCACTCCAGGGTCGAGCCGTCTGCAGTTAGGATTTCATGTCCTCCAACGAAAAATCTTCACCCTCTGGCGTGGCTCTTCTGATGAACGACCTTCAGAAGCTCCCCCTCACTGCGTTGATCGAGCGCTCCGTGCAGTCCGGACTACGCCTCAGACCCGACCTCACACGGCGTCACCTGGTCGTTGATCAGGTTCGCCACAGCCTGCAAAAGGGAATTTCAGTCACGGCAACCGGATTGCTCGAGCGTGAACAGAATGACTCCAGCCTGCGCTTCACCGCCTATGACCTTCGTCCAGGAATTGATGATCTTCTTGTTCCCCAAGCCTTGATCAAAAAATTCTCCCTTCAGTCCGGGCTCATGCTTGAAGTGAAAGTCCGACTGCAGCGAGATCGTGAACATGGCCTCGTTGTTGATGAAATTTTATCCATCGAGAACATTTCCGCGCCCGAGTGGAAGCCTCCCTTGGAGTTCGACAAACTCACACCTCTTTTTCCAAATCGCCGTGTCTTTTTGGAAACCCCCAATGATCCCGAGATTGCAGCGCGCGCTGTGGATCTCATAGCCCCGCTCGGGATGGGTCAGCGTGGACTCATCGCTGCTCCCCCTCGCGCAGGAAAAACAATTCTCCTCCAGACACTCGCCCGAAGTATTCGCATCAATCATCCCAAAGCAGCCCTTATTCTTCTTCTTGTGGACGAGCGCCCGGAGGAGGTCACCGATATGCGCCGCGCACTCGATTGCGAGATTTACGCGTCCACTTTTGATGAGCCGGTGGCCCGCCATGTTCAGATCTGCGAGAGCGTTGCCAACCGGGCCCAAAGGCTTGTCGAACTCGGACGCGACGTCATCATTCTCCTCGATTCCATCACCCGCATGGCTCGAGCTTACAACAATCTCCAGCCTGGCAAGGGGCGCACGATGAGCGGCGGCGTCGATGCCAAATCGCTCGCCAAGCCCCGCAAATTCTTTGGAGCCGCACGCAACACCGAAGAAGGCGGCAGCCTCACCATCCTCGGCACCGCCCTCATCGAAACCAAAAGCCGCATGGACGACCTCATCTTTGAGGAGTTCAAAGGCACCGGCAACATGGAGCTCCACCTCGACCGCTCCATCGCCGAAATGCGGGTCTTTCCAGCCATCCAAATCGTCAAATCCGGCACTCGCCGCGACGAACTCCTTCTGCACCCCGACGAATACGAGCGCATCCTCCTCCTCCGCCGCCAACTCTCTGAGCTCCCGGCAGCCGAGGCCATGGAAATCCTTGTCACCAATCTCCTCCACACGCGATCCAATGCCGAGCTCCTCCTCACCGGCCTTCGTGGTGTCTAATGCGTCGAGATGTAAGAGAGAGCCTGACTCGCATTTGCTATACTAAAGTTTCACGGCCTGTCCGAGGTGGTCGGATTCGAAGCAGGCATCCAGCGCCTTTTGAATCTCGGCGCCACGGGTGAAGTCGGGTTCTCCCTGTTTACCGGTCTGGATGGCAGTGATGAAGCGCTCGTAGATGTTTGGCGTCTGCGGGGCTTTCAGCGTTGTCCATTTGGCCTTGTGGATGTCTTCACCCAAGCAGACTTCGAGTTCGTTGTAGGATTTGTCCAGATCGAGGCGGAGGGCGCCTTTTGTGCCGTGGACGCGGAGAAAAAGGGAATTCGCATGGCCGGTTGCCCAGCGGGTTGTGTGGATGACACCCAGTGCGCCGTTTGCATATTCGACCTGCATGAGGGCGGAGTCATTTGCATCAAGCGGGTATTCGCCCATGCGTTTGCCTTTGAGTTTGGTGAAGGTTTTCAGGCGGGCCTGAATGCTGCGGATCGGCCCGACCGGGAGTGATGCAAAATCAAGGATGTGGACTCCCACATCACCAAGCACGCCTTTGCTGCCATGCTTGCTGGAAAGCCTCCAGAGCCAGGCTGGCGTTGTTTTCCAGTCGCCCCAGATCTGACTCGAAAGCCAACTCTGCAGGTAGCTGGCCTCGACATGGACGATCTCGCCGAGTTCTCCATCGCGCACGAGTTGTGCCGCCTTTTGAAGCGCTGACGAGTTGCGGTAACTGAAGTTCACCATGTTGATGACGCCCGCTTTCTTGGCTGCGCGGGCCATGCGAAGCGCATCGGCGTGGTTCGTAGCGAGCGGCTTCTCACAGAGGATGTGCTTGCCGGCGGCAATCGCCTGAAGCGAGAGCGGCGCGTGCAGGCTGTCGGGGGTCACATTTGAAATGGCATCCACTCCACCTTCCGAGAGCAGTTTCTTGAAGTCGGTGAATACCGGCGCCGATCCGCCGTGCTTGGCGGAAAACTCTTCCGCCCGCTTGGCATCGACATCGCAGACGGCTGCAAGCTCGACGCCAGGGATTTTTAGGAACTCTGTCGCATGGACATTCGCCATGCCCCCGGTTCCAACAATGGCGATACGGATTTTTTTATGAGCTGGTGATTTCTTTTTCATGCGCGATGGCCTTCGGTTGAGCGTTCAGCGGCTTCAGGGTCGATGGGGAGTGGTTCCAGTGGGGCGGAATTCGGGCAGGCATCCGGGATGCAGACTGTTGGCTTGGCCCAGTGGACCGCATTGGAAATCACGCGTTGAACCTGCGGGTGGTGGTAGGTCGGATAGGTCTCGTGGCCTGGACGGAAGTAAAACACGCGTCCATTGCCGCGCTGCCATGTCGCGCCGCTCCGGAAGACTTCGCCGCCGGTGAACCAGGAAATGAAAATCAACTCGTCGGGCGTTGGAATGCCGAAGGGCTCGCCATACATCTCCTCGGTGGGGATTTCAAAATAATCTCCGATGCCTGCTGTGATCGGGTGGTGCGGGGCGATGTTCCAGATGCGTTCCTTATCGGTCGATTCCCGCCATTTTAGGGAACATGTCGTTCCCATGAGGGCTTTGAAGATTTTTGCGTAGTGTCCTGAGTGGAGGACGATGAGTCCCATGCCCTCGAGCACACGCTTCCGCACGCGGGCGACCACCTCATCCGAAACCTCGCCATGCGCCATGTGGCCCCACCAGATCAAGACATCCGTCGCAGCCAGAACCTCGTTCGTGAGTCCATGTTCCGGCTGATCGAGCCAGGCGGTGGAAACCGACAGGTCTTTGTCCTGACGAAGAAAGGCGGCTATCGTTTCATGCATGCCGTTCGGGTAGAGGGCGGCAACTTTTGGGTTTTTCTTTTCGTGGCGGAATTCGCCCCAGACGAGTGTTTTCATCGAGTATGGTATGAGCTTCTGAAGTTGTTTTATGTCCCCATGTGGATCGTCTTCCAGCGCAGCGGAACCATGTCAAACTACAATTTTCGTTTTGAGAGTTACCGTAGATTTCTCGGCGGAGATGCCCACTGCCTGTCGGGGGGGGGCGTGATATCTCCCAAAAAACTTACGGTCTGAGCAGGTCGGGTCGTCTTTTCTTGGTGGCATCGAGCGCGGCTTCCCGACGCCAGTTCGCAATGGCCGCATGGTTGCCGCCGAGTAGGACATCGGGAGCCTTCCAGCCTTTGTATTCGGAGGGGCGTGTGTAGTGGGGGTGGTCGAGTATACCGGCAGAAAAGGAATCCTGCTGGGCGGATTCCTCGTCGCCAAGGACGCCTGGGATGAGCCGAACAATGGCATCCGTAAGGACCAATGCCGGCAGGACTCCGCTGGTGAGAACATAGTCGCCGATGGAAATTTCGTCATCGACAAGGTGGTCTGCCACGCGCTGGTCGATGCCCTCGTAGTGGCCGCAGAGCAAAATGAGGTCGGTTTCCCTGGCGAGTTCACGGGCGGTGGAGTCGGAAAACTGTCGCCCCTGTGGGCTGAGGAGGATGACTTTGGAGGCGGGAGAGCGCATTTCAGAAAGTGCGAGGTCGATAGGCTCGATCTTCATCACCATGCCGGGCCCGCCGCCGTAGGGCGCATCATCCACTGTGCGGTGGCGATCTTTAGTCCATTTGCGGAGGTCAACCGCTTCGAGCGAGGCGAGGTTTTTTTCCTGCGCCCGCATGAGAATGCTCTCTGAAAAAACGCTTTTGCAGACATCGGGGAAGATAGTGAGTATTTGAATTTTCACAGGTGGTTAGGAAGATTGCGTTTCGAAGCTTCCTCCAAAATGCTTTAATCGCACCCAGTGCCCAAGCCCAAATCCAGCCAAAAGCCACGCCGCGCCGCAAAGCCGCTCATAAAAGAGCGTCGCAAAAAGCGCCATGTCCTGCTGGTCTCCCTTCTGAAAATCGGGATTGTTACTGCGGTGCTCTGGTCGATCGTCGGGGCCGGATACTACGGCTGGGCACATTTGTTCGATCTCACGGAAATCCATGAAATGGATGAACGCTCGGTGATCTACGACCACGAGGGGAAATACTATTCCCGCCTTGCAGGGGAGAATCGCGTGGTTGTGCCGTTTGATAATGTCTCGAATGATTTCTACAATGCGCTCATCAGCCGCGAGGACACGCGATTTTACAAACACCACGGCATAGATCCTATCGGCATCGCCCGTGCCGTGGTGCGCAACCTCTTCCTTGGCGGCTTCCGTGAGGGCGCCAGCACGATCACCCAACAGCTCGCCAGAAACAGCTTTCCGCTCGGGGGGAAAAATCTCCACCGTAAACTCATCGAAGCGGCGCTGGCTTTCCGCATCGAGACCGAGCTTACGAAGGAGGAAATTCTCAAGGCCTATGTGAACCGCATTTACTTCGGCTCGGGCACCTACGGCATCGAGGCGTCAAGCCAGACCTACTTCGGGAAACCGGCGTCGAAGCTCAATCTCCCTGAGTCGGCGACCCTCGCTGGCCTTATCCGCAGCCCCAACCGCTTTTCACCCCTCAACAATCCTGAGGGCTCCCTGCGCGAGCGGAATACCGTGCTCGGCCGCATGCGCGATCTGGGGTTTATCACGACTCTCCAATACGACGAAGCCGCTGCCAGTCCTCTTCTTGCCATGCCGCGCATCAAAACCTCGCCTGAGGATAACTGGGCGATGGATGCGATCCTCCGCGAGTTGGAACTTGTGTTGGAATCGGGACAGATGAACGAGGGCGGGCTGAAAATTTACACTACGATTGACGGTCCGCTCCAAGCCGCCGCCGAGTTGGCTGTGAGCGATCGTTTGAAGGCGGTCGAGGCCCAGCCTGGATACCCGCACAAGCCAATGAGTCATTTTGAAGGTGCTATCCTCGATGGGGAAAAGTCCGCGCCCTATCTGCAAGCGGCCGCCATTGCGCTCGACAACAAAAGCGGCGGCATCCGCGCCATCGTCGGTGGGCGCGATTACCAGAACAGCAAGTTCCACCGCGCACTTTTCGGAAAACGCCAAGCCGGTTCCGTCATCAAGCCCTTCGTTTACGCCTGCGCCTTCGAGTCCGGTATCGCATCCAACGAACCGGTCTCTGACGACCGTATCAAACCGGGAGAAATTCCACGCAAATTCGGTTCTTATGATCCTGCAAACTCAGATGGATCCTATCGTGGACTCCAGCCCGCGGGCGAGGGGTTGATCGATTCCCGCAACACCATGACCGTGCGACTCGGGATGCGGGCGGGGCTGGATCGTATCGCCAATATGGTTGTGAAGGCAGGCATCGCCGTTGATCCCCCGCGTTTTCCCGCCATCTGCCTCGGAGCATTTGAGACCAATCTCAGGGACATCACCTCAGCCTACACGGTCTTCGCCACCGGCGGGGTGAAGCTGCAGCCCTACTTGATCGACCGTGTCTTTGATGCGAGGGGGAATGTTCTTTATAAATCCACGCGTGGGCGTATTCCGGTCATGAATCCTGCGGCTGCCCGCATGACGACCTCCTTGTTGGAGGATGTCGTAACGCGTGGCACCGCAGCCCGCGCGCGAGAGTTTGGCCTCACGGGAAAAGGTGGTGGAAAAACGGGAACGACGAACAACTACCTCGACGCTTGGTTCGTCGGAGTCGGCTTCGACAAGCCCCGCCCGATCAGGCCAGGTGGCTACGGCGGCGCACTCGCCCTGCCGATCTGGGTGGATATCATAGAGGCTGCGAAGCGCTGAAACAGGCGGCTTTTGATGAGAAACACTCTTCCGGACTATTGCAGGCGGACATTGAACTCGAGCTTCCGGCTTTCGCCCGAGGCCGGGTGGAGGAAGTGGAGTTCGAGGTTGCCGAGTTCGGTCACTCGGGCTTCCAGGCGGACGGGGATTTCCTCGCCCGGCTGGTGTCCGGCGGGCGGAGGGATTTCAATTTGGAGGCGTGCTGACTCTTCCAGTTCCGCAGCATCGGGCAGCATTTGGCCCGCTTGATCGCCGGCGCGGACTTCGGATTGGAAAAAGCGGAACTCGGAGGCTTCGCCGGTGTAGAGGAAGAATTCCTGCCCCGAGATTTCGAGGCGGCTTCCCTCTTCCATTCCCTGAGGTGCGACGCAGAGAGCTTTCGTGGCCGGACGGCGGCCTGGCACGGCCATGGCGGAGGATTCCATGCCGATGTAGTAGGAGCGCGCCGTGCCGGACTTGATGCGCAGCCCCTCGCCGGTGGCGCGCAGACGCGCATAGGCGGCGGCTCCGAGGGCCACGGCATGGTCGGGTCGGGAGCCTTCGAGTTCGCGGATCGGAGTGCCTGCCCATTGGCTGAGTTGTTCAAGCACACGCTGGCGCAGCAGGGCGGCGTTGAAGACGCCTCCGTTGAAGAGAACGGCATCGGGCAGCAGGAGCGGTGAGCGGTCGAGGCGTGCGCTTCCGCCAATGGCTTCGATGAGTTGTGGCGAGGAGGCGGCGTTGGCTTTCGCGCGCGCGAGGAATCGGGCGAGGTGTTTGGAAATGGCGGCATCTGCCGCATAGGGTAGGCCGGATTCCCGCAGACCTCCTGCGCGTCGCAGGATCGGCATTTCGTCGTTTCCTACGATGGGAAAAAAGCCATCGACGGCGATTTGTTGAACTTCACCCCGCGTGAGGACTGCACTGATGGTGGATGCAATGAGTCTGCTTCCGCGCGATGGGATCGAGATCGGCGCCTCATGCAGCGAGGGATTCGAAAGCAGGGCTTCCTTGGCGGCGCGCACCGCATGCACGAGAGCGAGGAATTGCCACTCGTCGAGGGTGGTTCCTGCTGCGATGAGTTTCTCCGAGACGGCGTGGGCCAGTGCGAGATCCATGTTGTCACCGCCGAGAAGGAGGTGCTCGCCGACGGCAATGCGCTCCAGCGCGAGGTTGCCGTCTTTTCCTGTCACCGCGATGAGGCTGAAGTCGGCCGTGCCACCGCCGACATCGCAGACGAGCAGGAGGTCGCCGGATTTCACCTGCCTACGCCATTCAGCGCCTTGGTTTTCGATCCACGCGTAGAAGGCCGCTTGAGGTTCCTCGAGGAGCGTGACCACGCCGAGGCCCGCTTGTGTGGCGGCTTCGAGTGTGAGTGCGCGGGCGACTTCATCGAAAGAGGCGGGAACGGTGATCACCGCATGCTCAAGCTTCGCGGCGGGACTTGCCGCGCGAATGTTTGCGAGCAGGTGGGCGAGGAGTTCGCGCGAGACCTCGAGAGGGGAGAGTTTTTTTCCAACCGTTGTGCTGCCCCAGGGAAGGATCGGGCCTCGGCGGTCGGCGTGCGGATGGCAGAGCCAGCTTTTTCCGGAGGCGATCAAACGGTCGGGTTGCAGGGCTCCGCGGTCGCGCGCGAAGGTGCCAAGGAACCAATGGCTTTCCGCCTCTTGCCAGGGGAGCTTCGGCCCGCCTTCTGGAAACTCGCCGGCGGCAGATATGTAGAGCGATGAGGGCAGCAGTGGATGCTCGCCGATAGCGCTTGCGTTGATCACCTGTGTGATGGGCAGGATTTCCAGCAGTCCGGCATCCGTCGCCCTCGCAATGGCGCAGTTGCTCGTGCCGAGGTCGATTCCAAAGTAGTCGTTCATAGGTGTGGATGGATCAATTTCCGCTCACTTCGACTTCAGCCGGCGCGAGGACTGGCCATGGGCGTGTTTCTGTGGTGCCAGTCAGGCGCGGGAGTTTCACGCTTTGTGCGATCCAGCCTGGATGGAGGAGTTTTCCCTTGTAGGGTGGATGCTCCGGCACGGAGCCGAGAAGTCGAAATGTGTGGGCATCGTAGCCAGATTCCAGATTGAGGGAGCTTCCCTCTGGGGCGTTTTGTAGGGGAGCGATGTCAAAATATTCATCCAAGACCTTCCGGCATCCAGCGTGGACGACACGGGCAGCGGAGCCGATTTGTGCATCGGAAGCAGCAGCGATATCCTCTTTCGCAAAATCCACCAACCGGCCATGCTCCTGCAAGAGTGCGAGGAAGGCGACGATCTCGGCTTCGGCTCGTGGCGGTGGCGTCGTGGGTTTGGAGGTTGCGGCTATCTCCGGCTTTCGTGGTGTTTGCCGCCGAATAGCGAGAAATACGAGAACCATGCCGATCGCTGCGGATACCGTCTGTGCAGCGAGTGTCAGGTTTTGTTGCGGAAAATAAACGGAGGCGGCGTTGAGGCCGAGAAGCACAGCGCCGCTTGCAATGAGACTGTTTTTCATAAGTGGCGGGATAGTGCGAGATGCGGCTTTTCTTGGCAATGGAGATTCCATCTTATGGTCGT
>NEUK01000016.1 GCA_002290555.1 Spartobacteria bacterium AMD-G4 | reverse complement strand
TCCTGGGGGCGCGACCGCTTTTGGGACAAGAGCCCCCCGAAGACGGATAAGGCCGTGGCGCTCAACCCCGATCTGCCTTTTCTCGATGCCGCCATGCCGAACATCATCCGCAACAGCCGCTGGCGTTGTGATCACGGCTGGGATGTGGACCTCGACGACGGATCCACGAACTACGAAATTTATAACAATGTGTTTCTCACAGGAGGCCTCAAGCTGCGCGAGGGCTACCGCCGCATTGTCTATAACAACATCGGATACAACAGCACCGCCTATCCCAGTGTGTGGTATAAGAACAGCCAAGACGCTCTGAAGAACAACATTTGGATGGCCGCCTACAGACCAGCCCGCATGCCCAAAGACAAGTGGGGCGGAACGAGCGATAAAAACCTTTTCGTCGCCGATTTCGCCTTAAAGGAGGCGCAGGAGAAAGGGTGGGACGCTAACTCGCTCGTCGGCGATCCGATGTTCATCGACCCCGCCAAGGGCGACTTCCGTGTGCGCGAGGACTCCCCGGCGTTGAAACTGGGCTTCAAAAATTTCCCGATGGACCGCTTTGGCGTCAAAAAAAACTCGCTCAAAGCCATCGCCCGCACGCCGGAAATCCCGCCCATGAAAGCGGAAACGAAGAAACGCGGACCCGCCACCGGGGAATGGCTCGGAGCGCGCTTCCAGGAACTCGGCAGTGGAGGCTTCTCCGCCTACGGCATCGCCAAAGAGGACGGCGGTGTGGCAATCATTGAGGTGCCGGATGGCTGCGCCGCTGCCCGCGCGGGATTGAAAACCGGCGATGTCATTCTCCAAGTCAACGGTTCCCGTGTCTTCGGTCTCAGAGACTTGCTGAGAGCCGTCGGGCAATCCAAGGACAAGCCAACCACCCTGAAGGTGGTTCGCCAGCAACAACCTCTGACCTTGACAGTCCAGCCGTGATCGAATCCGCCTTACGCTGAAAAATTCTAATGCCGTGTCGCAGGGGGGGGGACTTCTATTCGGGCCGCGAGTCACATCTGTGTAGAGAATAAAAGTGCGATAGACGAGAGGACAATGGCCATTTAACCGTCACGTTGCATGTATCGCGCCGAGAATTTATTGGTGAACCAACCATGCCTGAAATCTGGGCGGCGATCTCAAATTCTCGCCGGCAATGACGCCGAAATGCGAGGTATGTTTTTCCGTTAACCTCTACCTTGGGATGAAACTTTAGATTGCCTCAAAGTTCTGGAAATGCGGATCAACGCACCTTCAAGTTTCAAGTGAAATAGTTTCTTTTTTCCTGCACTTTCCAACTTCAACCGGCGTGACAAACTGTGACAGCGATTGTTCCATTTTATGCCTTTCTGTTCCTGCTTCGTGGGAAGCAGACATGAATACACCGGAATAAATTTTTATATAGCTGAATGATGGCTACATATAAAAACCCACTCATAACCTGAAGGTCAGAGGTTCAGATCTTATACACGCAGCGTGAAGTTGCGGTCGGTCGAGCCGTTGCTGCCTGTGTATTGCAGGGTGCCACCGCCAAGGACAAGATTACCGGCGCCGTTTGTCGAGTTGCCCAGCGCCCCGGCCATAGCACTATTGGTGATCGTCGCGATGCTCAGCGTGCCGGCGTTGATGGTTGTGGAGCCGGCGTAGGTATTTCCGGCGGAGAGGGTCAGGGTACCAGAGCCGGGCAGAGTATTTGAGTTCCAGTTGTTGGCTTCAGACCAGTTACCGCTTCCGCCGCCGCCATCCCATGTAGTGCCGGCGTAGGTGGCAGGACTTAAAATCACAAGTGTGAAAAGCAACGCAATCCCAGCAAGGACGGGTTTATGCGCCAGATGGAAGGCTGTGAAGATTCTTGGGGTTTTCATCGGGAGATCGGCAGCCATTGACATGCGGTTCCGGCGTTGGGGTGATCGTTGGCTCGCGCTGGCAAAAATGCCACCGCATCACCCGACCACTCTTGCTCCTTCGCGGCAGCAATCGCTTCGCTCTGCCACCGATCACTCGTCCCACGAAATTCAGCGGAGCATCGCGGCAATGCCATCATCCCACTTTCTGGATGCGAGAGCTTGGGGTGCGGGTGCGGGGGGGCTAAGTTTACGAGATTTTTTTCAGGATGAATGGTTCAGTCGTTTGATGCGGCGCTGTGCAGTCACAAGCGGTCTAAAACTACTTGCCAGATACTTGCCATTTAGAATGCGTTTTCGTTCGTTTTCGTGTGTTTCGGTTCGCAGTCGATTTATGGCACGAAAAAACCCGCAGAGCTTGATTTCATGCGGGTTTGCAAGTCGGGGAGGGGAGTGGGTTGGGAGGGACTCGAACCCTCAACCAACGCCTTAAAAGGGCGCTGCTCTACCATTGAGCTACCAACCCGAGCGGGAGATATTAAATATATTCTTTTTGGAGGGTTGCAACCTTGAAATCGTTAAGATCAAAACCGGAATCTTGCGGCGCGGTCATTTTCAAAATTCTTGAACGCTTCGAGAGGGGAGTCCATCTTTCCGGCCTGCTTTGAAATCTTCATCTGCCCAATCTCACAAGCCAACCCACGAATGCGGAGTCTTCGCGGTCTTCAACCATCCGGATGCCTCCATGCTCACCTACTATGGACTCTTTGCTCTTCAGCACCGAGGTCAGGAAAGCGCGGGAATCGTTTCAGCGGAAACCGGGGTGGCCTCGTTTCACACACACAAGGCCATGGGACTCGTATCCCAAGTTTTTCAACCGCGTGATCTTGATAAACTGAAGGGCAACCGCGCGATTGGACATGTGCGTTATTCCACGACTGGTTCGAGTAATCTCAAAAATGCACAACCCTTCGTGGTGGACACGGCACGGGGGCGCCTTGCCATCGCGCACAACGGCAATTTGGTGAATGCGGCAGCGCTGCGGACTGAACTCGAAGAGCGGGGGTCGATTTTTCAAACGACGGTGGACAGTGAGATCGTGCTGCATCTTCTTGCTCAGCCCTCATCCAATGGCGGAGGCATTGCGTCCCTGCGGCGTCTGGAGGGGGCGTTCTCGATTGTTCTCATGGGCGAGCGCGAGATCATTGGTTTCCGGGATCCCCACGGCTTTCGTCCGCTCTGCCTTGGAAAATTGGACGGCGCGTATGTGTTGGCATCCGAGAGTTGCGCGTTTGATTTGATCCATGCGGAGTTCATTCGCGATGTGGAGCCTGGAGAGGTTGTGATCATCGATGAAAATGGTCTGCGCAGCGAGTGGCCATTCCCCAAGCAGCGAACCGCCTTTTGCATTTTCGAGCATGTTTATTTTGCCAGGCCGGACAGCAATATCGGCGGAACCAATGTGAGTATGGCGCGTGTGAATATGGGGCGCGAGTTGGCGCGGTTGCATCCCGTGGAGGCCGATCTGGTGGTCCCGGTGCCGGATTCCGGTATCTTTGCGGCGCTGGGTTTTTCGGAGGAGACCGGCATTCCCTACTACCCCGCCTTTGTGAGAAACCACTACATTGGCCGCACCTTTATTCAGCCCACCCAGATGATTCGCGACTTCAATGTGCGGGTTAAGCTCAACCTCATTCGCTCAGCCGTGGAAGGAAAGCGTGTGGTGGTGGTCGATGACTCGATTGTTCGCGGCACGACCGCCCGCTCCCGTGTGGTCAACCTTCGAGAGAATGGTGCCACGGAAGTGCACATGCGCATCAGTTGCCCGCCGCACAAGCATGCCTGCTACTATGGCATTGATTTTCCAGACCCGGAAAAGCTCCTTGCGAACCAATGCACCACCGAGGAAATCTGCAAATACTTGGGAGCTGACTCGATCGGCTACTTGGATGTGGAGGGCATGGTCCGCTCGACTGGTCAGCCCGCGAATAATTTCTGCATGGCTTGCTTCAACGGCGACTATCCGGTCGCTTTTGATGACCAATTCGACAAACTCATTATGGAAAAACGGGCCATCAAAGCCCGCTTGCTTGAACCTCCTTCCGAACGATTGCTTTGAAAACTCCAAGAAAACAAAAAGCCTACGCCGCCGCCGGGGTCGATGTGGACCTCGGCAACAAAGTCAAAAAAGGAATCCACGCCCTCGTCAGTGCCACACACGGGCCTGAAGTGCTGGGAAAAATCGGAGGATTCGGAGGTCTCTTCCGTCCCGATTTTCGGGGAATGAAGGATCCTGTTCTCGTCTCCAGTGTGGACGGTGTCGGCACGAAGCTCAAAATCGCCTTTGCCACAAACCGCCATGACACGATTGGTCAGGATCTCGTGAATCACTGCATCAACGACATCGCAGTCATCGGCGCTCGCCCGCTGTTTTTTCTGGATTACATCGGCGGCGAAAAACTCGACCCCGTTGTGTTTCGCCAGATTCTCAAAGGCTTTGCAAAAGCCTGCAAAGAGGGGGGCTGTGCTCTCATCGGAGGCGAGACGGCTCAGATGCCCGGCATGTATCAGAGCGGGGAGTATGATGTTGCCGGCACGATTGTCGGTGTGGTGGACAAGCCGAAAATGCTCGATGGTTCGAAGATCAAACTCGGCGATGTCATCATCGGCCTGAAAGGAAACGGCCTTCACACAAACGGCTACTCGCTCGCCCGCAAGGTGCTTTTGGAAAAGCTGCGCCTGCCATTGGATAAACCCGCTCCCGGCATGAGCATCCCGCTCGCCAAGGAACTCTTGAAGGTTCATCCGAACTACCAGCCACTGATGGCCTCCTTACCGCAAGGTATGCTCCACGGCGCTGCGCACATCACCGGCGGCGGCTTGCTGGATAATCTCCCGCGCGTGCTTCCCGAGGGCTGCCGTGCTTCGATCGACAAGGGATCATGGAAAGTGCCAATCATTTTCAACATCATTCAAAACGCGGCGGATATTCCAGACGATGAGATGTTCCAAGTTTTCAACATGGGCATCGGGATGACGCTTGTGGTTCCCGCAAAGCGCGCGGAGGAGGCTTTGAAACTCACAAAGGGCATCCTGATCGGCAAGATCACCGCAGGTCCTCGCGATGTGGTGGTGGGTTGATAAAAGACTTCCGGGGATCCGAAGGATCGGCTTGCGGCGGGGGAGTCGATGTCATTAGGTGTCTGCATGCGCTATCTGGATCCCAAGAACGACCTGACTTTTAAAAAGGTTTTTGGTGGGCATCCGAATTTGCTCATCAGTTTTCTGAATGCCTTGCTGCCATTGGAACCGGGGCGTGAGGTGGTGGAAATCGAATATCTGCCGACGGAGCTGGTTCCCGAGATTCCCGAGGTGCGGAATAGCATTGTCGATGTGCGGTGTCGCGACAGGGAGGGACGGCATTTCATCGTCGAGATGCAGATGCTGTGGACGGACAGCTTTTTCCGCCGTGTGCTCTTCAATGCCTCCAAGGCCTATGTGAGGCAGATCAGGCCAGGGCAGAAGTTCAAGTGCCTGCAGCCGGTCTACTCTCTGAATCTCATCAACGCGGTCTTTCGTCCGAACGCGCCAGATTGGTATCACCACTACCGGATCGTGAATATGGCCGACACCGGCGAGCGTATCGACGGGTTGGAGTTTGTTTTTGTCGAGTTGCCAAAATTTACCCCGCAAAGTTTTCCTCAAACAAAGCTCATGCTTCTCTGGCTGCGTTTTTTGACTGAGATCGGGGAGGAGACCAAGGAGGTCGACGGGGAACTTTTTCAACAGGCAGAGGTGAGGGAAGCCATCGAACTCATGCGCGAGAGTGCCTTCAGCGAGGAGGAACTGGCCGCCTATGAGGATTACTGGGACAGCGTGAGGGTCGAGCGATCCATGATCTCCGACGCCCTGGAAACGGGCCATGCCGAAGGAGATCTTCAAGCCCGCCAGGAAATAGCCAAGTCGATGTTAGCGCAGGGATTTTCCCCCGAGCAGATCAAAAAAATCACGGGTGTCTCGGAGTAGGCCGCCCTGCGATCAGAGCAGGGAATCCACGAACTTCTCGCGGTCAAATGGTGCGAAGTCCGTTTCTTTTTCGCCTGTGCCGATGAATCGGGTGGGGATTCCAAGTTCGTGCTGAATGGCAATGGCGATGCCGCCTTTGCCGCTGCCGTCGAGTTTTGTGAGGATCACGCCGGTGAGTCCGATGGCTTTGTGGAATTCGCGGGCTTGAACGAGTGCGTTTGAACCGGTGGTGGCGTCCAGAACGATCCACTTCTCATGAGGAGCAGTGGGATCCTGCTTACCGAGAATACGAACAACCTTGGCGAGTTCCTGCATGAGATTGCTTTTCGTGTGCAGGCGGCCTGCCGTGTCGCAGAGGAGGAACTCGATATTGCGGCGGTTGGCGCTGTTCCAGGCATCGTAGCACAGAGCCGCTGCATCGCCTTGATACTGGCTGCGCATGACTTCGATGCCGAGCTTGGCTCCCCAAGCGCAGAGTTGCTCGATGGCTGCCGCGCGGAAGGTGTCCGCTGCCACGAGGAGGCATGAGTGATTTTGAGACTTCAGCCAGTTGGCCAGCTTTGCGCAGGATGTCGTCTTGCCGGTTCCGTTCACCCCGGCGATCAGGATGGTATGCGGCCTGCTTGCCAAAGCCGCCAGTGAAGTGGACTCGGAAGGCAGGATCTTGAGAATTTCCTCTCGCAACACCTGCAGAGCGGTCTCGCCGCTCACCTCTCCGCCACGCGCGCGCATAGCCTTGAGGACGACGCCAGTCATGGAAACGCCGAAATCCGCGCGAATGAGAGTTTCCTCGAGATCAATCCAGTCGACCGGACCGCCAGTGAAGCGGGCGATGAATGTTTTAAAGAATCCTGCGGCCATGCGTCAGACTGCTGCCGCGTGTTGTTTCCGGATATTATCGAGAACCCCGTTTACAAACTTCCCTGAATCCTCCGTGCTATATTTTTTCGCAATTTCGATGGCTTCGTTGATAGCCACTGGAGCTGGGATATCGGTGCGGAAAAGAATCTCGTGGCAGGCAATGCGCAGCACATTTCGATCAACAGCCGAGAGGCGCTTAAATTCAAAATTGCGCGCATTTTTTGCAATCACCTCGTCTATCGCCTCGCGGTGTTGCATCCACCCCTGGAGCAACTCATCGCAGAAACGCCTGCCGCTCGGGCTGAGTCCTCGCATCTCGTAAAATTCCTCAAGCACTGGATCGCTTTGATCGCCTTGCATCTCCCGTTGGTAAAGATATTGCACCGCAGCTTCGCGGGCATCGCGTCGGACTCCCATGGTTAGACGATCTCCGGTAGTTTGCGGGCTGCCGACACGGCTGCCCGTGCGACTTCGACTCCTCGGTTGTGCTCTGTTCCCATGCAGCGTGCTCTGGCTTGGGCTTCATCTTTGACCAGCAGCACTCCATGAACCACGGGTAACTTGTGTTTCAGGGAAATTTCGAGTAGCGCGCGGCTCACAGGCTCTGCGATGAGGTGGGCATGGAGTGTCTCCCCCTCCAAGATGACGCCCAAGGCGATGATGGCTTGAAAACGCTTCAGCTCGGCCGCCGCTTGAACAAAAAGTGGTATTTCAAAGGAACCTGGGGTCCAGATCAGAACGATATTGGCTTTTGGTTCCAGAGCGTTGAGTTCCGAGTGGGCGTTGTCCACCAGGGATTGCACAAAAACCTCATTGAACTTGCTGGCGACGATCGCATACGAAGCTGGCGAGTGGCTCTGCACTCGAAGTCGCGGTGGAAAGGCGTTTGACATGGCCGCGATGTTGTCGATTTTCCGCGTGCCTGCAATCCTAACGTGAAGATTCTAAAAATCTCTACAGGTCGTGCGGCTTGCGGTTTCGGCGTTAGCGGGTGTAAATTTTCCCTTCATGCGACGCTGGCTCTTTTGGATTTTTCTTATGTTTTTTGTGGGAGGCCTTATTGCCGTCCCAGGGGGCAATCGCGCTGCCGTGAAGGTTGCGGACGGTTTCGACATGCCGGTCGGCAAGCCGGACGCCAAGGGTTACTACATGTCCAGAGGGTTTTTGTCCTACCACCCTGGCGAGGATTGGAACGATGTGGCCGGCGGCAACAGTGATCTGGGGGCTCCCGTTTACAGCATCGGAAATGGCTATGTGACCTTTGCCATGGACGCTCGCATGGGGTGGGGAAATGTCGTCATTGTAAGACATGCGTTTGTCGAAGCCGGGAAGCTCAAGACCGTGGACTCGATGTATGCCCACTTGGACAAAATCATGGTCCGCAAAGGCCAGCAGGTCTCAAGGGGCCAGCAGGTGGGCACGATCGGAACAAACCGTGGGATGTATACTGCACACCTACACTACGAAATCCGCAAAAACCTTTCCATTGGCATCAATCGCTCGGCATTCGCCAAAGATTTCACCAACTACTATCGCCCGTCCCAGTTCATCTCCCAGCGGCGAAGGCTGCCCGGAGCGGGGCAGACGGCGCAGGTCATCGTAAATACCTACAAAACCGACCAGTCAGGGTTCGTCTTTCCAGCTGGCGGTGGGGATTCCAAAGGCGCAACGAGAAAACAGTCTCCGCCTGCGAGGAGTGGCAATTTTCGCGTGAATCGCTTTGATGATGTCGGGTATTGATTGTTTGGAATGACGAATCCAGCGCACCAGACTCCTTTGTTTCTCATCGCCGGTGGGGGGGATTATCCGCGACTTGTCATCGAGGGCGCGAGGAGGGCGGGTGTTGCGCGTATTGTCATGGCGGCCTTCGAGGGGGAGACTCTGCCCGTTCTGGCTGGCATGGTCGACGCCGTCGAGTGGATGCGGGTTGGTCAGATGGGTCGACTGCTGGAAGCGGCTCGCAAATCCGGCGCGGCCCGTTCCCTCATGGCTGGCCAGATCGCCCCCAGCCATCTTTTCAACCTGCGACCGGATTTCAAAGCGCTCGTTCTTCTGGCCAAATTGCGCGAGCGGAATGCGGAAACCCTCTTTGGCGCTGTGGCGACAGAACTGAGCAAGGCGGGAGTGGGGCTTATTTCCGCGACGACTTACTTGGATGACCATCTGGCAACTCATGGCCCGATTGCCGGTCCGAAACTCAAACCCCGGCACTTGGCGGATTTGGAGTTTGGTTTCCGGGTGGCGAAAGAAATGAGCCGCTTGGACATCGGGCAGACGGTGGTTGTCAAAAACGGCACCGTGTTGGCGGTTGAGGCGTTTGAAGGAACAAATGAGGCCATCCGGCGTGGTGGAGCACTTGGACGCGGGTCGGCGACGCTGGTGAAGGTCTCCAAGCCCGGGCAGGACACGCGTTTCGATGTGCCCGTGATAGGCACACGGACTTTGGAAGTCGCAGCCGAGTCTGGGATTCGGGCGATTGGAGTCGAGGCTGGGGCGACATTGCTTTTGGATCGACCTAAAGTCTGTGCGGAGGCGGCGCGACTTGGTATCTCACTTCACGGACAATGAAATTGATTCGAACAGGTGTCGTCGGGGTTGGTCATATGGGTATCAACCACGCGCGTATTTACAGCGAGTTGGCGGGGAGTCGTCTCACTGCGGTGTATGACACCGACGCTGAAGCTGCCGCTGCCGCCGCCAGAAACTTCCATTGCCAGGCCGCCACCTCGCTTGAGGAATTTGCCGATCTCGTGGATGCCGCAACGATCTGCACGCCCACCGTGACCCATCACTCTACGGGAATGGCGCTTCTTGGTCGGGGCAAGCATCTGCTTGTTGAAAAACCCATCGCCGACACTCCTGCGCATGCCCGCGAGCTGGCGGAGTGCGCCTCACAGCAAGGTTGCGTTCTGCAAGTGGGCCATGTGGAGCGCTTCAATCCCGTTCTCCATGCCTTGGAAGCCCAGCTTCAGAATCCGCGCTTTTTGGAGGTGACGCGTCTTTCGCCTTATCCGAATCGCAGCACCGATATTGGAGTGGTGCTCGACCTCATGATTCACGACATCGAAATCATCTTACATCTCGTGCGCTCCCCGCTTTCGACTCTGGATGCTGTTGGCATCTCCGTGCTCGGCCGCGGCGAGGATATCGCCAATGTGCGCTTTCGATTTGAGAATGGCTGCGTGGCCAATGTCACCGCCAGCCGGATCAGCCAAGAGCGGGTGAGGAAAATCCGCGTCTTTCAAGAGAATGCCTACCTCTCCCTCGACTACAAAAATCAAACCGGCTACCTGCTGCGACTGGCTCATGAGGGCGAACGCACGAGCTCTGGCCTCGGCAAGCTCATTGGATTGGCCACAGATTCAAAAATCGTCACAGACTTCAGTGGCAAGCGCATCGTCCGCGAACCCGTTCTTGTGGAAAAAGGGGAGCCTCTGAAGATCGAACTCGAATCCTTTCTGAAATGCGCCCGCGAGGGGCTCAAACCAAAAGTGACGGGGTTGGCTGCGGCTGATGCCTTGGATCTCGCGCTTGAAATCACACGGCGCATCGGCGAGGCGGATCCTCGCAGCGGTTCTCTGTCTCAAGGATGATCCCCTATGGTCTCCGGCTCCGTTCTTATTTTGACCGCTGGTTTTGGAGAGGGGCACAATGCCGCTGCCCGCAATCTTGAAAAAGCATTGAGGGAATTTCACCCCGAGGTGGCGGTGGTGGTGAATGACATTTTTGATGAGTCCTACGGGTGGTTCAACCGTCTTCTGCAAAATGGCTACAAGTGGATCATCAACCGACATCCCTCGCTCTGGCGCACTTTTTACAATTTCCTCGACCGCTCGCCTTGGGCCACCAGCAGCGCAGGCCTTTTCTGGATCGCTGTCAATTTGCTGGCTGACCGCATCACCCGGTATAATGCGGATGTGGTAGTGAGCTGTTTTCCCGGCTACGGAGCATTTCTCGACAAGGTGCGAAGGGGGAACGGACGCCCATTCACCTACATCACGGTCGTCACGGATTCTTTGACGATCAATTCGATCTGGTGGCGCTGCTCGAGCGATTATTTTCTCGTTCCGAATGAGCCTACCGCCAAGTCGATCGAGCAGGGTGGCGTTTCTCGCGAGCGGATACGGGTGACCGGCTTTCCTGTGCCAATCGTCTTTGCATCCCCGGCACCAGCATCTGAAAATCCATCTCCTGAAGGCCGCTGGCAGGTCCTCTACATGGTGAATTCAGGCTATGATTCTGCTCCAGATATCGTTCGGGCATTGCTCGCACTGGATGATATTGCCCTCATCGTCACCTGCGGCCGCCGTGAGGCTCTCAGGGAAAAACTCCAGCAACTATCTGCCCAGACGGGGAAACCCATCGAACTTCACGGCTGGACCTCCGAGATGCCGTCGTTGTTGCGGCGTGCCCATGTGCTCATCAGCAAAGCCGGCGGGGCGACTGTCCAAGAAGCCTTGGCTGCTCGCACGCCGATGATCATCACCCAAGTCGTCCCAGGGCAGGAGGAGGGGAATGCACAGCTGATCGTCGAAAGTGGGGCTGGCGAAATCGCCACTACGCCCGAGGCCATTGCACTTGCTGTGCGAAATCTCTTTAACGAAAACGGCGCGCTCTACTCCCAACGCTACCAAGCCACTGGTCCGCTCAGCCATCCCACGGGCGGGAAAGAAATTGCAAACTTTGCTTCCTCGCTCTGCCTCCGAGAGTGAAGTGGGCCAGGAACAGGACAAACCAAGCTCAAGCTACCTCGCCGCATGGCTGTGGCGGATGTCCTTCACTGAAACGGCGTATATGATGTCCTCAGCGATGGTTTTAGCTTGGTCTCCGATGCGTTCTAAACAACGTGCGATGAAGATCAACTCAAGAAAACCCCGGATATGTTCGGGATTCTGAGGCATCATTTCCGTGATATTATCTGCAAACTCCCGGTTTAACTCGTCCAGATCTTTGTCGCGACCCTTGATCGTGCGTGCAAGCTCTATATCGTTGTCCGCGTATGATTTAATAGCATCATTATAAACCGAAGATGCCAAATTGAAGATCGGTTCGATGCGCGAGGTCACGGGCATAAGAGGCAGGGCGATCAACTTGCGCGCGCGGCGGGCGATGCCGACTGATTGGTCCGAGGCGCGCTCCAGATTTACACTGGTCTTCATGGCGGCAATCACATTCCGTAGATCTGAAGCAAAGGGATGGAATCGAAGCATGATTTCCATGCCCTCGCCATCCACTTGAATCTCTAAGGCGTCGATTTCTTCGTCATCGGCGATCACCGTATTGCACCAATCCTCATCGCGCTCAAAGAGTCCTTTGCGGGCATTTTCCAGACTCCGCGAAGACAGGCTCGACATCATCAGGACATTCTTGCGCAGGTTGTCCAAGGCGTCTTCGAAATTGGTGAGAATATGTCGGGCGTTTTGCATTTTTTTTAAGTTACGAGAAGAACCGTGGGCACTCAACCGAAGCGGCCGGTGATGTAGTCTTCTGTTTGTTTTTCCGAAGGGTTTGAAAATATTTTTTGTGTGTCGGCGTATTCAACAAGTTTTCCCAGATAAAAAAAGGCCGTGTTATCCGAGCAACGCGTCGCCTGCTGCATGTTGTGGGTCACGATGACGATGGTGAATTGTTGCTTCAGCTCTCGGATGAGTTCCTCCACCTTCACGGTAGCAATGGGATCCAAGGCTGAACAGGGTTCGTCCATCAGCAGAACCTTCGGGCGGTTCGCAATAGCCCGGGCTATGCAAAGGCGCTGCATCTGTCCGCCGGAGAGTCCCAGCGCACTTTCATGGAGGCGGTCTTTGACCTCGTTCCACAATGCCGCCCCGCGCAGACTGCGCTCGACGCACTCGTCGAGTTCGGATTTTTTCGAGTTGCCGCTGATGCGCAGCGCGAACACGACATTTTCGTAGATCGATTTTGGAAAGGGGTTGGATTTTTGGAAAACCATTCCGATGCTGCGCCGGAGGGAAATGACTTCGACCCCCTTGTCGTAGATGCTCTTCCCAAGGATGCGGATATCTCCGGAGTTGTGGATGCCATCAATGAGCTCGTTCATTCGATTGAAATTGCGCAGCAGCGTTGATTTGCCACAACCGGATGGACCTATGAATGCGGTGACCTGACGCTCTGGGATGTCCATGTTGATGTCGTAGAGCGCCTGCTTTTTCCCATAGAAAAAATTAAAATCCTTCACCGAGATGAAATCTGGTCGGCCGAGTGGATTGCTGTCGTCCAGTGGCATTTTTACGGGTGCTTCTTTTGTGGTCTGCATCGGATTTCTTTTTTGTGGATTCGGTCAATGTCTCCGCGAGAAAATGGTCTGGGCTGTTATGTTGGCAAGCGTGACGAAGGCCACAAGGACGAGCGAGGCCGTCCAAGCCATGGCGATCTGGTGTGGAAATGGAACAGTGGAAAAATTGTAGATCAAAACGGAGAGGGACGCTGTCGGTTCATTGAGTGATTTCGCCCAGAATTGGCTAAAAAGCGCAGTGAAAATCAACGGCGCTGTCTCGCCTGCCGCACGAGCCACAGCAAGCATGACCCCAGTCATGATCGCGGGGAAGGCATCTGGGAGAACGACTCGCGCTATGGCCTGAAATCGCGTGGCTCCCAAGCCGTATGCGGCCTCCCGGTAGGCACTCTGGACTCCCATGAGAGCTTGTTCGGAGGTTAGAATAATGGTCGGCAACATAAGAACTGCCAGCGCCAAGCCACCCGCGTAAGCCGAGAATGTGCCTGTTGCCATCACGACCACCGCAAAGGCAAATACACCGCAGATGATGGATGGAATGCCCGTGAGCAGTTTGGCAACCATACGCACGGCCTGCGCGAGGCGGGATGCCGGCGAGTATTCATTGATGTAAATCGCCGAGAGGATTCCTGCTGGACCTGAAATCGCGAGACCGATACCGACCATCGCCAGCGTGCCGATGATTGCATTGCCGAAGCCCCCGCCTGCCATACCTGCTGCTGGTGGCAATTCCGTAAAAATATTCAACCCAAGGAGAGGAAGGCCCTTTTTCAAGAGGAGAAAAATGATGGAAATTAACGGCACCATCGTCAGAAGCGAAAGCGCAATGCATATGCCGCTCAGAATGCGATTTTTCAGCGATCTCGCGATGACCTTGGTGTTTTCAGACGGATCATTGTTAAAAAAGCCAAGGGAATATGAGGCGATGGAATCCATAACGGGTCAGCGTATGCCAGCGGTTGCTTTCTGCGTGTGTCGCAAGACGGCTTCGCCTATGAGATTCACAAAAAGCGTAATCGCGATGAGTATCAACGCCGCATACATGAGCGAATTCACTTGCAGCCCTTGGGCCTCGCCAAACTGGTTTGCAAGCAGGCCTGCGAGCGTGCCCGATGGCGAAAGCACCGACCAAGAGAGCCGCGAGCTGTTTCCGATGAGCATGGCGACAGCCATCGTCTCTCCCATGGCTCGGCCAAGACCAAGGATTGTCGCTGCCACAATGCCAGGAGCCGCTGTCGGGAGAATGACGCTGAAAATCGCCTCCCAGCGCGTCGCGCCGAGTGCATAGGTGCCTTCGCGGAGCGTTTTTGGAACGGCTGCCAGCGCGTTTCGGGAAATCGCCGTGATTGTTGGCAGGATCATGATAGCAAGCACAACGGATGCCGTGAGTAGTGAGTTCCCGTAAGCAGGGCCCGAAAAGAGTGGGAATCCGCCCAGCGAGGCCACCGCCCAATCGCCAAAGGCTTTGACGATGGGAATAATGATAAAAATTCCCCACAGGCCGTAAACCACACTGGGAATGGCAGCCAGCATTTCCACCACAAAACGCATGGTCTGCCGGATCGAAGGCGAAAGGAAATTTTCACTCAAAAAGATCGCAATCGAAACGCCCAGAGGAAAAGCAAAGAGAATGGCAAGCAACGAACTCGCCAGCGTGCCCATAATAAATGGAAGGACTCCGAAACGCTCTCTGTTAGGAACCCACGCTGATGTCGTAATAAAATCTAAACCAAATTTTTGAATCGACGGCCACGCAGACTCCACGATCTCGTAAATGATCCAACCGAGCAGGAGCACCGTGACGAGCGCCGCCCCTTGGCAAAGGATCTTAAAAAGATCTGGCCCTGCTCGGTATCCACTCTGCGAGATGATGTCTCGTTGCGGTGCTGGCACTGTGCGCGGGTTTCTTCGAGTTATTCGATTGTTGAGAGTGCGGCCTTTGCCTTCTCCACCACAGGGGCTGGAAGCGGAACATAGCCGAGGCTCTCAGAGAAGGATTGGCCGTCTGCAAGACTCCAATTCACAAATTCCTTGAGGGCTTTCAGCTTTTCGGCATTGGGATACTTTTTGTAGAGCAGAAGCCATGTAAAACTCACAATCGGGTAGTCGCTCGCACCCTCTGGATCGACCGGCCAGATGCGGAGATTGGTGGGAAGTTCCAGATTGCTCAGTGTCTCGCGTGCGGATGCGATGTCAGGAGCGACGAAGTTGCCGGATTTGTTTTGCAACGATGCCATCAAAAGGCCGTTGTCTTTGGCATATCCATACTCGACATATCCTACTGTGCCGACGCTCTGCTTAATCAGAGCTGTGACGCCTTCGTTGCCTTTGCCTCCCACACCCACGGGAAATGTGACGGATTTGTCCGTGCCGACCTCGTCGTCAAACTTGGCACTGATTGCCGAGAGATGCTGGGTGAAAACATATGTGGTTCCGCTGCCATCGGAGCGGTAGGCCACCTGAATCGCCAAGTTGGGAAGTTTCAGGTCCGGATTGGCTTTGACGATGGCTGGGTCGTTCCATTTTGTGACTGTTCCCAGATAGATACCGGCCATAACTTCACGCGCCAGCTTGATGCCGGGGAACCCAGGCAGGTTGTAGGCAAAGACAATTTCGCCTGCCGTGGCAGGGATCATGACGACGCCACTCGGAACTTTCGCGATTTCCTCATCCGACATAGCGGCGTCGCTTGCGCCGAAGTCCACGATTAAAATTGAGGGCCAAGATGCGTCAAAGGCAGATTTGTGACAATGGCGTAACAATCCGCATTAAAGCGGTGCGGGGAAGGTGGCACCTGCGCCTGATATTTGTTGGGCTTGTCCTGCTGCGATGCAGGCAAGGGTGGCCAGATTTGATGTGAGCTTCATGAAGTGAATAATTAAAATTTAAGGCCAAGATGCGTCAAAGGCAGATTTGTGACAATGGCGTAACAATCCGTATCGAACAGAAGGGGTGAAACGACGGCAATTCCAAAGCTTACAAAAAACAACCCGCCACTCCGAAAGAGATGGCGGGTTGTGAAGTTGTTTATTCGAGTGTGATTTACTCGGCTATTTCGAGACCCATCTGGCGGGCTGTTCCACAAAGCGTGCGGTACGCAGCCTCCTCCGTGCGAGCGTTCATGTCTTTCATCTTGATCTTGACAATATCCATGACTTGCTTTTTGGAGATTTTGCCAACCTTGACCTTGTTTGGCTCTTTCGAACCCGAAGCCAGTCCTGCCGCTTTTTTCAGAAGAATAGCTGCAGGGGGAGCCTTGGTGATGAAGGTGAAGCTTTTGTCCTTATAGACGGTGATTACCACCGGAAGGATGTCGCCGGCCTGCTTCTGAGTGGCGGCGTTAAATTCTTTGCAGAATGCCATGATGTTCACGCCCTGTTGACCGAGGGCTGGACCCACGGGAGGTGCCGGGTTAGCGGCGCCTGCGGGAATCTGCAATTTGATCTGTCCTACGATTTCTTTAGCCATATTAAAAGTGCTCCGCTTGTTTTGCGGAAAAGGGTTGCAAAGTCACCATGACTTGCCCCCGGTGACAAGAGGAATTTTGTTTTTTTCCGCGAAACAGATTTACAGCGACGCAAGAACCTCAGCGATTTTGTTGAAGTCCGGGAGTTCCTTGGGAGTTGGAGTTTGTTCGCTGTGGCGGATGACACCTTCCTTGTCGATGACGAAGGCCGCGCGTGCCGATACCGCGCCAAGGCCGATGAGATCTGGAAGAAGCACGCCATAGGCCTTTGCCGTCTCCTTGTTCAGGTCACTCGCGAGTGGGATGTTGATGTTTTCCTTTTTTGCCCAAGCATCCTGAGCGAATGGGCTATCCACGCTTATGCCGACGACGGCTGCGTTCAGGGCTTCATAGCTCGCAAGGCCTGCGGTGACATCGCAGAGTTCCTGTGTGCAGACGCCTGTGAAGGCGAGGGGGAAAAAAAGGAGAACGGTGTTTTTTTTGCCGAAGTTTGACGAGAGGCTGAAGTCGGTGAGACCTTCGGTGCCGATTGTTTTGAGTGTGAACTCAGGAGCTTTGGTGCCAGTTGCAATTGCCATAGTGGTAGGTGTGGTTGAAATGTGAGCCGCGTATTCTGCCTGTGACGGCCGCCATGTCAATCGCAGCTGCGGATTACTTGCTGCCGGGCTTTATCGCAGGAATGCCTTGGAGATCGGCGGGAATGTTGTCCGCCGTGAAGGTTTCCACATTCATTTGCACCAGGGAAACAAACGGACAACCGAAATCGGGAATCTCTCCTCCACTGCGATCCACAATCGATCCCGCGGCCACAACAATGCCTCCGTGGTCCCGCACGATCTGGATCGTCTCCTGCACGCGCCCTCCGCGTGTCACCACATCCTCCGCCACCACGAAGCGCTGGCCCGGGTGGATTTCAAATCCACGACGCAGCACGAGTCCGCCATTCCCGTCCTTCTCAACGAAGATATGCTTTTTACCGAGGTGGCGAGCGACTTCCTGCCCGACAATAATCCCCCCTACGGCAGGCGAGATGACGACTTCCGCATCATACGCACCGAGCTTTTCTGCGAGCATCCCGCACACGCGCGAAGCGATGGGGGCATCTTGCAGCAGCAGTGCGCACTGGAAAAACTCGCGGCTGTGAAGGCCGCTGCGCAGGAGAAAGTGGCCGTGGAGCAGGGCTCCGGTTTGTTTGAAGAGGTCTAGGACGTCTTGCATGGAATCTTGGCTCTTGGGCGACCGGTTACTTCAGGTTTGTATCCACCCACTCAATGAAGCCGGGCACGCCGCCACCTTTATAACCCACCTCGCGGGCGAGTTCCTTGCCGTCCGGGCTCAGAAGAATGATGGTTGGGAAACCTTGGACTTGATACTGCGCTGCAAGTTTTTGGTTGCTCTCCTTGATTTCCTGCGGCTGCTCCTTGCGGCGCGGAAAATCCAGTTTCACCAGCACCAGCTTGTCCTTGGCATAAGCTTCAAAGTCCGCCTGCTCGAAGACATCTTTGTTTTGCTTCATACATGGCGGGCACCAATCCGAACCCGTGAATTCCAGAAGAATTGGTTTTTTCGCAGAAGCGGCCTGGGCGATCGAGGCTTGATAGTCAGTGCTCCAGAGGTCCGAAGCAATCAACGGCGCCGTGGCGCAGAGGAGGCAAAGTAGAAGTGTTTTCATAGAGCCTCATCATGCCCGGGGTTCTTCCAAATTCAAATGCAAAGTCGCCTCGTAAAAGGCAGGCCGGTCCAAATCATAAAAAAAAATCGCAACTCCGGCGCCCGGGAATTATCAAGTTCCCCATCACATGAGCCTGCCTGAATTAAAAACCGCCGTTTTGTATCACAGGACATCCGTTGTTTTGGCGCTGGATGGCCATCTGAACACCCTCACGGTCGATGCTCTTGAAAAAGCTCTGGACGCTATTTTGGCAACAGAAACCCCGCGCGTCATCTTCGACTGCGAGGCTCTTTCTTTCACAAGCAGCGCGGGTTTGAGAGTCTTTCTTGCGACAGTGAAGCGCATGAAAACCCGTGGCGGCACCTGTGCCTTTGCAGCGCTGACTCCGACCGTGCATGAGGTTTTCGAAATGGCTGGTTTTCTCGAGGCCATGGAGGTCTACCCCTCGCGCGAGTCGGCCTTGGCGGGCCATCGTCCCGCATGAGCACAATTTTCAGACAGAATAATGTGGGGTCTTTTTTTGAGATTTAGACATTCAGACCCGCTGGGAAATTGAATGAGTTTGCCCCAAACGGATGGCCAAGTGGTAAAAATTGAACCGCGAATTTCGAGAGGGACCACGAATTCTACCGGCCATGTAAATCTCCGCTGAAGCCGATCGCCTCGCCAAAGGCGCGACAGCGCCATGGTCTCGGGGAGCGCGCCCGCCCTCGGGTGCACCAGCACGCGCCCCCGCGGGCTGCGTTCAAAAAAATGCGGCCGCAGGCCGGTGGTATTTTCGACATCTCGGGCGCGAGGCGCACCCGACGGCACCCGAGGGCCACCGGCTCGTTGAGCCTACGGATCGGAGGGCGGGCGCACTCCCCGGGACCATTTGATTCCTCATCGGTGAGCTTTCCACGCCCCCCCCCAGCGGCGAGGTAGCGACACACCTTCTTCCCCATCAGTTCCTGACCATCAGTGGTTCAAAAATGCTTCAACCATTCTCGCCGCCAATGTCCCCTTCGAGAACTTGACAGACGGGTTGTGTGCGCCAATTTTGGAGTACCATGAACACTGCAACCGTCCGCGACTTAAGAAACCGCTACACCGGCTTATTGAGTTAGATTGGAGCGGGAGAAGAAATTGTGATCACACAGAGAGGAAAAGCCATTGCCCGACTCATTCCTGAACAGGATCATTCATCTCAAAGTGTGGACTCGTCCCAGAGTCCTGCCGTGAAAAGAGACCGATCCGGTGCTCACAGCCTGACGGTTTCAGAATCCCTCGAAATCATCCACGAGGCTGGCGGAAAATGGTAATCTGTGCGGACACCAGCTTCTTGTTTTCGCTCTACGGGAACGATGGCAATACTCCCTGCGCGGTGGCATGGATGCAGACCTGCCGCACCGCGCTTACTCTCAGCACCCTCAACGAGTATGAGCTGGGAAACGCGCTTCGATTTGCAGAGTTCCGGAAGGGGATTGGCCACGGAGAAGCAGCTCTCTTCTGGGCGCAATTCGAGGCGGATCGGGCCAGTGGGCGGTTGAAGGTTCAGGTCTGCAATCTTGCCGATGTGCTGGATGAAGCAAAACGGCTCCCCTCCACCTACTCACTCACAGGCGGGCATCACAGCTTTGACATTCTCCATGTGGCTGCGTCTCTCCAACTAAAGGCGAAACAGTTCCTCACCTTTAATGTCAACCAGAAAAAACTCGCCGAAGCCGAAGGCATGCAGGTGCCATTATAACGACGAGTCGCTCCGTTCATGTATTGGTTTTTTGAGGTCAAAAAAACAAGTCAGATGGGTTCCTCTTCATTCATTGCACAATTTGGGAAGGCATTTCAGCAAGGCTCGGGAACTTGAAGGTGTAGGCAGCCATGCAATCGCCGGCCAGCACTCAAGCGCAATCCCACGATTCCTCACGCCCAGCCCTCTCTGAGCTTCTGCACTGTGATAATATGCCGCACCTGGCACTTCGCCGTGTTGAAGATGCTCGCTATGTCTTCCAGCTCTTCTTTGCTGCCTGTGGAAATCTTGATGTGTTCCCGTTCGATGCCGTATTCCGACACCAACCGCTCCCGCAGAAGCTCGCAGGCATCCACACGCTCGGCTTGGATCAAAAGAATGGTCCGCAGGTATTCGCCCATCGCTTGGGATTCCGCAGCCGCCAGCCTTTCCAGGTCACTGTGCAAGGTCAGCGCATCAGACAGGAGTTGTTCTTTCTGACTCGGATGCCGCGTGCTCACGCGCAGCGGCAGCTTCACCATGTTTTCCGCTTTCAGTTCGGCAGTTGGGACACAGTGCAGCACATTCGAGGGGGGATTCACGATGCCCACCACATACGCCGCCAACATCGTTTTACCGCCTCCCGCGGGAACGCGCAGACACACATACGGCATCTCCAGACTCAGCTCTGGTCAGAGGCTCAGAGTCAGAGGGGTCAGGAATTAATTATTGACATTATTTCTGTCATCGTCACCCTATTTGCTAACTCTTTCGGCTTATTTAGACCTGTTTGATGCTTTGAAAT
>NEUK01000015.1 GCA_002290555.1 Spartobacteria bacterium AMD-G4 | reverse complement strand
TTGGAGCTTGCGTAAGTTCATTTTCAAGCTGGACATAGAAAATTGGACCACCCTCTTGCCAGTATAAACCTTTCATCTGTTCTGCGAGTTTTCCATAGAGCCGTTTTACAACAGCCAGATATTCAGGGTCATTACTTCTTTCGGCATAGGGCATGCCGAACAACCAGGGTGGCAAGCCTCCAAGCATAACCTCGGCATTCACAAATGGGCCGATACGTGGGATCAACCTCATATTGTGCTTTTTACACAATTCTATAAAAGCCCTGAAATCATTTCTCCCTTCAAAATTAAATTGATTGGGAAATGGTTCGATCATATTCCAAAACAGATAGCTTGAGATGGTATTGATTCCACCTGCTTTTATTTCAATGATAGCATCTTCCCATTCCGATTGAGGATAACGTTGAAAGTGGAATTCACCCATGATGAATGCCAAAGGTTTTCCGTTCAACTCGATATTGTAATTGGTTGCCGTCACCTTATCGCCTGCTGCATTGGTTCCACCCCAATTGGGGAGTGCGGGAATGGGCTTTAAACCAGCTCCTGTTACATCAATGCTATATTTTGGGGTCGCCTCTTGCGCCTGGATAGGAAGGCTAAGGCATACAAGGAGGGGGAGAATGAACCATTTTAGTTTCATTTTTTTTTGTAACTACTCAGGTAGCCCCCGTCGACATTTATCTCTGAAAAAAACTAAAATTTTCGACCGAACTCATGTTGAGAAAGGCTCTTTTTTGCATCCATGGCAAGCGTCATGGTCATGCAAGGGCGGGAACTCAACACTTCCGATATCGAAGGCGAGCGCGTGTGCGGCGAGTGGCTCATGGAGGCCCACGGCACCATTTACCAGCTGCCCCACGAGCCTTTTGTCGCATTCGACATCCTGCGCGGACACGACCGCACGCCCGCTTGGGATGTGGCTCCGCGGTGCGCCGCTGTGGACCTCGTGACGCCGCATATCATTCATACAGGTTCGCCTGTTTCGATTGCCGAGGTTCTGGAAAAACTCGAACCGAGCGCCCATGGCGCAGTCGATGGCGTGGAAGGCGCCGTCTGGCGCTGCGAGAGGAAAGGCACCGTGGACTTCCTCGGGAAATTCGTGCGGCCTGATAAGGTGGACGGAAAATATCTGGAGAACATTTCCGGCGGAAAGCCCATCTACAACTGGCTTCCCGAGCGCGGGGACAGCACGGCGTTGTAGCAGCGTCCAAACTGACCCCCAGTTTATGGTTTGTCGAAAAGAAGGCGAGAGGCGAGCAAGCTCGGCGGTCATAGACACGCCGCTACAGTGCGAGCCGCTCGCAGAGAAGCCAACGGGGACGTTGGCGCTCCTAATGCCCTCCCCCGATGGTTTTGCTAAAATGAGTCGAGGGGCGAGCGACCAGTGGCGAGGGCCAGCAAGCCCGGCGGTTCCTCAGCCTTCAAAGCCAAAAACGAGCGGCACTGGCGTTTGAATTCCTCGGTTGACGCAGAAACCTTATGCGTTACTTTTATGCGTTATGAAGACCTGCTCGATCATGGAGGCACAGCACAATCTGGCAGCGTTGGTGCGGCGGGTTGAGGTGGGAGGCGAATTCGTGATCACACGACGGCACAAGCCTGTGGCGAGGCTCGTTCCCCTTGAGAAGCAGACTCTGGTGTTTCCCGACTTCAAGGCGCGTGCGCACAAAATCTGGGGCGGAGCCTGGCAGGGTGCGGGGTCTGACGAATTACTGGACGAAAGCCGAGGGGCACAGTGACGAGATATTACGACACGGGTATCCTGCTGAAACTGTATACGGAAGAGGAAGGATCGGATCGCGTCAGGGCCTGGGTCGTTCGACGGCGCGAGGCGGTGGTGTTCACCTCGCTGCACCGCACCGAGTGTGTTTCAGCGCTGCGCCTGAAAGCCTTCCGAGGCGAGTGCCGACTGGAGCAATCGAATGCGGCACTGGCGGATCTCGATACGGACGCCGCAGCGGGTGTTTTGAAACACACCGCCTTGGAATGGGACGAGGTTTGGGAACGGGTTGAAGTCCTTGCCCGCACGCATGCCGCCGCCACGGGTTGCAGGACATTGGACAGCCTGCATGTGGCCAGCGCCCTCCAACTTGGAGCGCGAGAGATGGTGACACGCGACGGACGTCAGGCTGCTTTAGCCCGCAAATCCGGTTTGAAGGTCGTTAATCCCCTGCTGTAAGGAAATTTTGCCTTCGGGAGAGGGGCGAGCGACCAGCGTCGAGAGCCAGCAACCACGGCGGTCATAGACACGCCGCTACAGTGCGCGGCGCTCACGGAGAAGCCAACGAGGACGTTGGCGCTCCTACTGCTCCCCCGATGATTTTGTCAAGGCGAGGCGAGCGTCGAGAGCCAGCAACCACGGCGGTCATAGACACGCCGCTACAGTGCGCGGCGCTCGCGGAGAAGCCAACGAGGACGTTGGCGCTCCTCCTGCTCCCGCAATGATTTTGCTGTTCATGATTTTGCCAAGATGAGCCCACAGATGAGTCCACAGATGAGTCGGGGGTCGAGCGTCGAGAGCCTGCCACTTGCGCCGTCGACGGTGTTTGGCCTACTGCAACTCGAAGTTGATGTTGACCGAGTAGGTGTCGCCATTGCCGAGGCCGGTGGGGAGGGCGTCGATGCGGGTCACGCGGTTGAGGGCGGCGAGGACGGATTGGTCCATGAGCGGGTTGCCGCTGGAGCGGATGATTTCGGCGCTGGCGATGGTGCCGTCGCGCTTGATCTGGACTTTGACGGTGCAGACGAAGGATTTGTCCTGTTCGAAGATGGATGTGGGTTGTTCCCACTGGCTGAAGAATCGGTCGTGGATGAGTTCGTGATACCAACCGAACTCGCTGGCGGTGCCACCCGCTCCGCCTTTACCAGAGGCTGTGGAGGACGAACCGCCGCCAGAGCTGGATGCGCCGGCCTTGCCTGAGTCCTGAGTGGAGGGCTTGCCCGCTGCGGGTGATGCCGAGGCTTTGGCGGAGCCAGGGGAGGCGGCTGGAGACGCGGAGGGCGAAGATTTGGGAGCGGCGCCCGGGGAAGCCTTGGGAGATGGTTTGGGCGAAGCCTTCGGGGAGGCGGAGGGAGAGGCTTTAGGCTTTGGAGACGGGCTGGCGGAGGGTTTTGGCGATGGTTTGGGAGAGGGCTTTGGCGATGCCTTGGGCGTTGGTTTGGGGGAAGGCTTGGGTGTTGGCGTCGCGGAGGGTTTTGGCTTGGGCGTGGGAGATGGCGTAGGCTTGGGGGTTGGGGTGGGAGTTGGCGTGGCCTCGACGATTTCAGAGGGATCGTTTTTTGGCTCTGGCGTGGGTTCGGGTGTTGGCTCTGGCGTGGGGGGCGGCGTGGGTTCGGGCGTTGGCTCGGGAGTTGGCGGCGGCGGGGTGGGCGTGGATTTTGGTTCAGGGGTGGGTTCTTCCTCGGCTTCTTCGGCACTGGAGCTGGCGACGGCGGCGGCTGCTTCTGCGAACGATCCGGGGTTGACCCAAGTGATGTCGCCTTGGTTTTTTTTGATTTCCCGCTTGGTGAAGTAAAGGATTCCGCCGATGAGCAAAATGTGGGAGACGGCGACGAGAATCAGATTCCGCCGGAAGTGCGGATTTTCCATGTCAGCGGGCCTTTGGGGCGGCGGCGGGGCCGTCCTTGACCGTCATGACCCCGACCTTGGTGACTCCGACGCGCTGGAGGATATCCATGACGGAGATAAATTTTTGGATGGGGAGCTCGAAGTGGGGGCGCACGACGACGGCGGTATCGGGCTTGTCGGCTTTGAGGGTGGCGAGGCGGGACTCAAGATCCTCTGGGGTCACGATGGTATTATCGATTTTGAGGACATTGTTTTTATCAATCGAGATGTTGAATGTCTGGGCGGGATTCACAGCGCCTGCAGCTGTGGAGCTTTTCGGAACGACGAGATCCATGCTGTTTTCGAGAAGCGGCGTGGTGATCATGAAAATAATCAACAACACAAAAACCAGATCGAGCATCGGGGTGATGTTCAATTCGGTGAGGGTATGCAGGCCGTTTTTCGAAGAGTAGCGTCGCATGCGGGGTCAGAGGAGCGGGCGTCTTGATTCGCGAGTGCCGAATTCCACATAGCGGTGCTCGATTTCCGAGGAAAACTCAGCAGCAAAATTGTCGGCCTGCACGAGGAGAGAGCGCAGGGTGGTGACGAGGAAATTGTATCCGAACATGGCGGGGATGGCCACGAGCAGGCTGACAATGGTCGTGATGAGTGATCCGGATATGCCTGGGGCCATGGCGGCGAGGTTGGCATTTCCTGACGCGGCAATGCCGGCAAAGGCATCCATGACGCCCCAGACGGTGCCGAGAAGGCCGAGGAATGGAGCACCGCTGACAGCAGTCGAAAGCACGATCATCTGGGACTCGAGGCGGAGGGCGGATTCCCCGACGGCGCGTTCCATGGCGGCTTGGACGGAGCGCATCTGGGCGGGCGAAATTTTTTCTGCCGATTTGAGCCGTGAGGAGAAGCTCTCATCGACCTCGGTGGAGCCCAGCATTTGAAAGCAGAGTTCGTCGGCACCGGCTTCGTAGATTTCAAAAATATTCGATCCGTGGAGGGCAACGCGCGACTCGAAGACGCGAAGGGGTTGGCGGTCCTCGTGGAACAACTCTTGGAAGCGATCATTCTGGCGCTTGCAGAAGCTCAGGAAGCGGATTTTGGTCACCATCACGGACCAGCTAAAGATCGATGCCAGGAACAGCGTGAGGAGGATCAGCTTTCCCTCCAGCGTGCTCTCCGTGAAAGCGTAGACAATACCGGCTGCGATCATTTGTTTATTGTGTCCGAATCTCGGAGTGTTGCTGCAAGAAACCCGTTCATAACACCGCCATAAAGACACCCATGGCCATCGAAATGCAAAACGATTCTTTTGCCACGGGCTGCATGGCGGAGTTATAAAACGGCATGCGCCCATTTTTTCCCATGCTCGCTTTCCTGTTCGCCCTCGCCTCTCCGCTCCATGCGCAACAGACGGCGCCCCGCGAGAACCCGTATGATCTCATTGCTAAAATTTTCCAACCTCTGTGGGGAGTACTCTTGGCGGAGTCGAATGGCGAGAACCGTGCGGCATCGATCGTGCTGGAGATGAGCGAGGTGAGCGGGAGGCTTCCGGATGAGATGAAGGGCGCGACCCTGCAGGCGGCTGTGCAATTTCCTGACAAGGTCAAACTGGTAGCTCCTGTGCTGGGAGAGACATTCACAGTCTGCCGCAACGGAGATGAAGTCTGGGCGACGCCCGGCGGGAAAGTGGAGTACCTCGTCTCACAATTCAAGGTGGCGCCGAGAAAAACCACAAAGCTCAAAACTCCGATCTTCCTACCAATCACTCCCCAACAAGCGATCTTCCTGCCGGCGCTCTTCTCCGTAAGCCGCGCCGATGTGGCGGAGGTGGAGGAACTCAACGGAGAAAGCTGCAGGATCATCACAGCTGGTCTCATGCCGGAACTCGCGAAGGCCACAAAGGCGGAGGATTTTCAAACGCGTGTGTGGATCGCCCCCGGGTATAAAATCCGACGCGTCGACGTGAAGCGCCGCGATTTTTCCACGGTGGTGGATGTGCGTGAAATGGCGTTCTCCCCCACCCTGCCAGCCTCGACATGGGAGCCTGCTGCTGGCGATGCGGATGTCTTCCGCACCACTCCCGATATGCTCGAGGGGTTGCTCTACATTGTCATGAACTCGCTGAAGACGGGTGCGCAGGATACGCCTTGGATTTCAGCGAAGTAGAAAAAGCCGATCAAATTGGCTTCAGTGCGGCCTGGTGGGGACTCTGTCCCCGGTTGCGAAATGTCTTTTCAAACGCTGTGAGCACAGTCTCTCGGCCATCGTCCCACGGGGAATCCATCCATCCCACGCGGGTGAGTTCGCGCATTTCAGCGAAGTAGGGAGCATCGTCGGTCATGATCCGGAGGATGCCGTCGGAACGAAGCACGCGGCGGATTTCCTCGAGGAATTTTTTTTGAAAAACCCGGCGGCTGGAGTGCCTGCGCTTCGGCCAGGGATCTGGAAAATAAAGATGGAAAACCGACACACAGGCGGCAGGCAAAACCGCGAGGGATTCCGACCCGAGGCCCGTAACGGCTGCGGCATTGGAGAGGCCAAGCCGCCCGGCGCGCGCATTGCATCTCGCCACGCGGTCGGATTGTTTTTCGATACCGAGAAAGTTCGAGCCGGGATGGAGGGCCGCCATGCCAATGAGGAATGCCCCGCGGTGGCAACCGAAATCAATCTCCAGTGGAGCTGCGGACGATTCCAGCCAGGTGCTGGGGAAGGATGTGGGAGTCTCCGTGTGACCTGTTGGGATTTGCGGGAGCATTTCCATCGATCTATCGCAGCGGGGTAATTAGAAGGCAAATAACCACGGAGAACACGGAGGAAAAAGCAGGGAGATCAAGCGACTCTCGGCCGGAATCGCCCTGCCAACAATTTCCCACGCTGAGAGGCATCTACTTTTCATCCAGCGCTGCGACACCGGGAAGGGCTTTGCCTTCGAGGAGTTCGAGCGAGGCACCGCCGCCTGTGGAGCAGTGGGTGACCTTGTCGGCGACGCCGAATTTTTTGGCGGCGGTGGCAGTGTCTCCTCCGCCGACGATGGTGATGGCACCTGCGGCAGTGGCTGTGGCGACGGCTGCGGCCATGGATTTCGTGCCTTCGGCGAATTTTTCAAATTCGAAGACGCCGGCGGGGCCATTCCAGATGATGGTCTTCGCGCGGGCGATGGCGGCGGCGAAAATCTCGCGGGATAGGGGTCCGCAGTCGAGGCCCTCGAGCCCAGCGGGGATGCCGGATTTGTCATCGGCGTGGCCGGTTTCCGCATCGGGGGAGAAGGCTGTGGCGGTGATGTAATCGACGGGCAGGTGGATTTGGACGCCACGGGCTTTGGCTTTTTCCATCAGCTCGGCAACGATTTTGGCGCCTTCGGGGTCGAAGAGGCTGTTTCCAATCGGCATGTTTTCGAGAACCTTCTTGAAGGTGTAGGCCATGCCGCCGCCGATGATGATTTCGTCGGCGGTTTCGATGAGGTTGCGGATGAGTGGGATTTTATCGGCGATCTTGGCGCCTCCGAGAATAGCCAGGAGCGGGCGCTTGGGGTTGTCGAGCACGGCGGCGAAGGCGTCGAGTTCCTTCTGCATGAGGAAGCCGGCGACTTTGGGAAGATCCACGCCGACGACGGAGGAATGCGCACGGTGGGCTGTGCCGAAGGCGTCGCTCACGAAGAGATTTCCGAGCTTGGTGAGGCTGGCACGGAAGGCTGCGACTTTTTCGGGGTCGGCCTTTGTCGAGGTGCCATCCTCATTTTTGACTTTGCCCTCTTCTTCGATGTGGAAGCGGAGGTTCTCGAGGAGAATGACCTCGCCGGGCTGTAGAGCCGAACAGGCGGCTTCGACTTCAGGGCCGACACAATCGCTGAGGAATTGGACGGGCTTGCCGAGGAGTTCGGAGAGTTTTTCCGCGACGGGCTTGAGAGAAAACTTCTCCACGACTTGGCCATCCGGGCGGCCAAGGTGGCTCATGAGGATAACGGAAGCGCCCTCATCGAGAGCATACTGGATCGTGGGGAGCGCGGCGGAAATGCGCTGGGTGTTGGTGATGGCGCCGGTCTTTTTGTCTTGGGGAACATTGAAGTCGACGCGCATGAGGACGCGTTTGCCTTTAACGGAAATGTCTTTGATGGATTTTTTCATAGCGGAAAAAGGGGGGGGAAAAGGCGGGCTCCGGACCCGCCGAGTGAGTATTTGTTGGAAACTGAAGCGGTCGGTCCGGAGGCCCGACCCTACCACGCTGAGGCGCGTGTTTTTTTACTTCGCGATGACGCGGACCATTTCAAGGACTTTGTTCGAGTAGCCCCACTCGTTGTCATACCAGGAGACGAGCTTGACAAAGGTCGGGTCGAGAGCGATGCCGGCTTCGGCGTCGAAGACGGATGTCTGGGTCTCACCACGGAAGTCGGTGCTCACGACCTTCTGGTCGGTGTAGCCGAGGATGCCTTTGAGCGGGCCCTCTGAGGCGGCTTTGATGGCGGCGCAGATTTCCTCGTAGGAGGCTGGCTTTTCGAGTTCCACGGTGAGGTCAACGACCGACACATCGGAAGTTGGCACGCGGAATGCCATTCCCGTGAGTTTTTTGTTGAGGGCCGGGATGACCTTGCCCACCGCCTTGGCGGCGCCTGTGGAGGACGGGATGATGTTCTCGAGGATGCCGCGTCCGCCGCGCCAATCCTTGCTGCTCGGGCCGTCCACGGTTTTTTGCGTGGCTGTGGCGGCGTGCACGGTGGTCATGAGACCGCGTTTAATGCCGAAGGTGTCGTTGATGACTTTGGCAAGAGGGGCGAGGCAGTTTGTGGTGCAGCTCGCGTTTGAGATAATGGCTTCGCCGGCGTAGCTGGTGTGGTTCACGCCATAGACGAACATCGGGGTCTCGTCCTTGGAAGGAGCGGACATGATGACTTTCTTGGCACCCGCCTTGAGGTGGGCTTCGGCAGTGGCTTTGTCGAGAAAGAGACCGGTAGATTCCACCACGATGTCAGCGCCGACTTCGTCCCACTTGAGAGTGGTGGGATCTTTGACGGCAGTGAGGCGGATTTTGTGGCCGTTGACGATGAGGTGATTGCCCTCGACAGAAACGTCGCCTTCGAAGCGGCCGTGGACCGAGTCGTATTTGAGCATGTAGGCGAGATACTCGGGTTCAAGGAGATCGTTGATGCCGACGACTTGGATGTCGTTGCTGAAATTTTTTACCGCTGCACGAAAGACCATGCGCCCAATGCGTCCGAAGCCGTTGATACCGATTTTAACCATGATGATTTATTTATAGAGTTGCGTTGATGTTCCAATGGGGCGGTCGCATTTAAGAGGGACAGAATGGAAGCGTCAATCGCGAAGCACGAGTGTTCGCGCTCTCAAAGGCTGTGCGGGACGAACTCGGCTTGAAAACAAGACGAAAACAGCGACAGGCGGGCAACGCTGAAACCCGGCGAGGCTGGAGACTGCGGAGGTCAGCAGACGATGGGCGTGAACTTCTTGTTCTCCACAAGAAATTCTTCATCGGCACCGGAGTAGAGATTCCCAAAGGTGGGCGTCGGAATGCGTGGTGCGGGATTTGTTTTGCTGCTGAGGGAAAAGGTGCGGCGTTCTTGGATGGCGTGGTTTGCGCGTTTCCAGAGCATGGATTTCATACACTCGTGTGGTAGGCGATTGATAAGCAGCGTGGCTTCGTCCCAGCGTTTTTCCCCGCTGAGGAGCATGGCGGCATTCATGACAGGCGCGTCGTCGAGTGGCCACAAGTGGGCACAGGCGGACCAACTTTCGATGGCGGCGGCTGTATCACCAAGGCGATAGTGCATGCACCCAGCGGCAAGAAGGGCGTAGCCCGAGTTGCGGTTTAGGGTGGGCATTTCTGGAAGCACATCGCGAAGGAATGTCTCGGGTTCTTCGCGATGGGCCCACGAGATGAGGGCGCGGAACGAATCCGGGCATTCGGCCTCTTGAGCGCGAAACTCCTCGATGAGAGGACGCAGGAGCGGAATGTCGGGAAGCGTGGCGAGGTTGGCACCAGGGGCTTGCAAGAGGTGGCACACGAGATGGTTGCGGGCGCATCCAAAGCGACCTTTGGAGGCTTGGAATTGAGCGAAGGTGAGCTGTTGCTCGAGGACCATAGCGGCAATGCGGTCGCGGAGAGCCCGGAATGCATCAAGGCGGGGCGCAACGACAGCGCCCTGCCAAGCGGCGAACTCTGCGGCCAATGCAGGGTTAGCGGCCTCGGCGCTGGGGGAAATGTCAAAGCAGGTTGCGTAAACAGGATGAAGTAACTCGTGGAATTTCTTCGGCATCGCGTGCATATCCATCTGATCCACGCAGCGAAGAGGGGTCAGAGACTCGTTGAGCGCCAGGATTTCGTCGAAGGGCAAATTGCAGTAGCGCATGGCCTGACGCAGGGAGAGTGGGATAGATGGGATTTTTTCCCAAAGGGAGGAAAGCTCGCTATCGAGGAAGATTTTTCGATGGGCATCCCAAGAGTCGGTATTCTGAAACGAGAAGCAGCCGAGCAGGTGCATGAGAGCCTCGGCGTGGAGGCCAAGGCGGTTGGATTTGCAAGCGAGGCCGTAGAGGCGGACGAGTGATTGCTCGTTATTTTGCGGTGAGATGGATTTTTCGATATCGTAGGCCTCTTGGAGGCGTCCGGAAAAATTGAACGAAAGGGCAATCCGAAAGAGTTCATCGGCTGAGAGGAGGCGCTTTTGATCGAGCAAGATGTCTGCGGATACGGAAGCCCGTATGAATCGGCCGAGGCGGTTGAAAATAAAGATGGCTGCGGAGTGCACTTCAGCCGTGGGGGTCTGGACAAGGAGCTTCTGAATGATGGCTTCGGATTCCTGCTCAAGACCGATATCGAGAAGGGCGAGAGCTTCCTCGATGTGAGATGCGATGTCTTCTTGGCTCATGTTTTTTTCGGAAAAATGGATCGTTAAAAGGGTTTGCAGCCTTGTGGCTTTGGTGATGCCTCGTTACAGAGCAATTCCTGAACCAACTTCTTCGGGGCGTGGAGGGCGAGGGAAATGATGGACCAAAAAAGACAAAAAGAGAACTGAGGGGTAACTACTTAGGTCGTTATAAGTTTATCCTAATTAGTTAGGCAGGCTCTTGCTGGATCGCGAGGTGGGAATCGAGAGAAGCGGAAAAATGTGCCTTTTGCCAGGTAGGGGGACTGACAGGAAGGATGAGGACACCCGCTCCTTTATTCTCATTTTTTCAACCAAAACGCAGCGCCTGAATCCCGAGGCACTCTCTCTCCGCATCCTTTGCAGTCAATGCCGCTTTACTACGGATCGCTGCGCTCCACAGCGGCATCCTCGAAGCGGGTGTATTCCTCGAGGAAAGTGAGAGGCACATCGCCTGTGGGGCCGTTTCTTTGTTTCGCAATGATGAGAGTGGCCTTGCCGGCGGCCTCTTTTTTCGCCTCCTCGTCTTCGGCGTAATATTTGTCGCGGATGAGGAGGCCGACGATGTCGGCGTCCTGCTCGATGGTTCCAGATTCGCGGAGGTCACTGAGGCGGGGTCGCCCGGCGCTGGCCCCGGTGCGCTGCTCGGGATTGCGGTTCAGCTGCGCGAGGACAATAACGGGAAGTTTGAGTTCTTTGGCGAGGGCCTTGATGCCGTAGGAGATTTCCTGGATTTCAATCTGGCGGTTCTCTTGGGCGCGGCGGGAACCGGAACGCAGGAGTTGGAGATAGTCGATAACGATGAGCTGGATTTTTTCGCGATTGTGCAGGCGGCGGGCCTTGGCACGGAGTTCTAAAATGCTCAGGCCCGGGGTGTCATCGACGAAAATTTTCGCCTTGGAGAGCTGGCCAGCGATGTTGATGAGATTCGTCATCTCTCGATTCGCAATGAAGCCGTCACGGAGCTTGGTGCCATTCACCCTTGCCCGTGAGCAAAGGAGACGCTGCACGAGTTGCTGGGCGCCCATTTCGAGCGAGAAGACCGCGACAGGCTTGCCGGCTTCGATCGCAACATGCTCGGCGATATTCATGGCAAGCGCAGTCTTGCCCATCGAGGGTCGCGCGGCGATGACGAACATCTCGCCCTCATGCATGCCACTGGTCATACGATCGAGTTCGTGGAAGCCGGTTGGGAGGCCGGTGATGCCTCCACCCGAGCGGGAGAGCTTCTCGATATTGTCGATCGCATCGCTCACCATCTGTTTCATTGTGGGAAGGGCGGATTGGAAACGCTGCTCGCCGATCTCCAGCACGCGGGCCTCGACCTCATCGAGGAGGATTCTCACATCCCCCTGCTCGTCGTGGGCGCGGGCGACATATTCGGTGCAGGTCGTGATGACGCGGCGGAGAAGATACTTTTCAAGAATGATCTCGCGGTAGTAGTCAGCGTTTGCAGCTGTCGGAACGAAGGTAAAAAGTTCGGTGACCGCTATGGCTCCACCGACCTCGTCAAGCATGTGCCGGTCTTCAAGCGTCTGGGTGAGCGCGATCAGATCGATCGGTTTCCCACTATTTCGCATCTCCACTAAAAGCTCGAAAATTTTCTGGTGGGCAGGGAGGTGGAAATGCCTGGGCTCCATCTGAGCCATCGTGTCGTCCAGCGCCGTGGCAGAGTGGAGAATCGAGCCCAGAAGCCCCTTCTCGGCGTCGAGGCTCTGTGGCAGGGGACGGCGCACATCAGGAAGATAGGCGGCACCACGCTGCTGGTAGTCCGGCTTCTTTTTTCCTCGCCCTTTGCCCGAGACATCGCCATTTGGACCGGGTGCGCTGGCGTTTTGTTCAGATGTGGAAGACATGGACGGAGGTGCGGGCCTGACCTTAGAAAAGAAAGAGGCCGCACGGAAAAAAAACTTCCACGGGCGGCCTCATAAGCAGTTTGAAATGGGGGTAGGAAGCCGAAAAATCAACCCTCAGTGGTGACTTTGCGGCGATATTTTCTCTCGGGAGCGGCCTCGGCAGATTCAACAATGGCGGGAGCATTCACCTTCACTTGAATTTTAAGGTTCGCTGTGACATCCGGGTGGAGCTTGATTGCCACGGTGTGTTCGCCGCTTTCCTTGATGGCCTTTTCAAGGACGACAGCGTGCTTGGGAAGATCTGTGAGTTTGAGATCGGCGGCGATGCGGTCGTGGATATCCTTGGCGGTGACAGAACCGAACGCTTTGCCAGTGGCGCCGGCGTCGAGCGTGAAGCTCACAGAGAGCTTGTTGATTTTGGAGGCGAGTTCCTCGGCAGCGGTCACCTCGCGGGCCTCACGCTCAGCGCGCTTGCCTTTGAGGTGGTTGACTTGACGGAGCGATCCGGCAGTGATTTCAAGGGCTTTGCCTTGAGGAAGGAGAAAGTTTCGGGCGAAGCCGCGGCGAACTTTGACGATGTCTGCCTCTGCGCCGAGATTGGGAATGTTTGCTATAAGAATGACTTCTGTAAATGCCATGGGATCAATTTTGTGAAAGGAGGACAGAAGCTATAGGTTGCGGGATGGATGTCAAGAAACCGGGCGCTTTATTTTTCACGCCTCAATTCCAAGCGGCAGACCAACTCAAGCGCCTGCGCCTCGAGCATCCGCAGGGAGCCATCATTCCAAATCACAAAATCCGACTGCGCGATTTTTTGAGAATTCGACCACTGCGAGCCGATGATTTGTTCGACTTGGGTCGAGGCTAACCCCCTCGCCATGGCGCGCTGTATCTGGATTGCGGGGGAACAGGCGACTGTCACTATGCAATCGAAACCCAGCGAGGCATCGGTCTCGAAAAGCAACGGAATATCCACAAGAAGATCCCGACCCTCAGCCAGTGTTTCAATGGCCAAAACCAGTCGCTGCTTACGAACGAGGGGATGCAGGATGGCTTCGAGTCGGGCCTTTGCCACAGAGTCCGAAAAAACAACAGCGCGGATCGCGGCACGGTCGGGCGTGCCATCTGCTCGATACGCACTCGGCAGAATATCGCGGCTCACAGCCTCGCGGACAGCGGCATCGGTATTGAGAAGGCTCCTGGCACATAAGTCGGAATCGAAGATTCGCACGGGTTTGATTGCTGCCAGAGCGCGGCAGAGAGTTGATTTGCCCGAAGCAATGCCGCCGGTGATACCAATCACAGCCATGGATGCCCCCCTAAACGCCGTTGGATTGTTTGATGCTTTTGAAAATTCATTCAACGCATCCTCAGCCACTCGGGCGTGTCATATTTTTTACGAACGAGACTTTCGATGGCCGACTCAAGTGCGGCGGGCTTTTCAAACACGCACACTTCCCCTGCGAGCGAGCGGGCGATTTCCAGAGGCACCGCGCCGGGCAAGTGGAGCGAGCCTTGGTAAAGCACACCCATTTTCGAGCGCCTCAGGGCGCCGCCACAGATTTTCGAAGTGCTCGCAATGATGTCAAAAGCCACAGGACTCTCAAAACAAACCGGCCCGCAGCGGCATTCCTCGGGGCGCACGAGTCGCGCTTGGGGGCAGTATTTTTGAATCGCCCCAAGGAGGCCCTCGTGAATTCCTTGGTAAATGTGCCGGGAGCTTCCTGCGGCTGAAACCCCCGAGGCGGGAAGCGCAAGGGCCAAGGTGAGATCGTCGCCGTGAAAAACCATTCCTCCCCCACTCCATCGCCTCATGAGTGGCAGGCGCTGGGCCAAAAGCTCGACGGCTGCGAGCCTCTGCGCGTAGCCAAATGTCATCACAGGCGTGCCCCAGCGATACACGCGCAAAATTGGCCCGTCGCAAGTTTGCAACAAAGCTTCGTCGCAGGCCATCTGCGCTGCAGGACTCCGTGGCGTGGAATCCTCCCAGATCTCAAGACGGTGGAAATTTTTGGGCATCGGCCTGATTTGAAAATGATAAACGCCTTCTCCTTGTCGGCGGCATACTCAATGTTTAGGCTTCGCACCTATGGCAAAGCAAGCACTCGGCAAGGGCCTCAGCGCACTCATCAACAAGCGCGTGGCCAGTCCGGCTCCTATTGAAGAACACGGCGAGAGAATCCAAAGACTCCCGCTTGCAAGCATTTCCCCCAGCCCGTTGCAGCCCCGCGTGGATTTTTCGTCCGATCAATTACACGAACTGGTCGAGAGCATCCGAGAGCGCGGCATCATCCAACCCCTCATCGTTCGGCAAGTAAATGGCGTCTACGAACTCATCGCGGGCGAGCGCCGCTGGCGGGCTGCCAAAGAAGTCGGCCTCACAGAAGTTCCCTCAATCGTTCGCGAAGCGAGCGACAGGGAAGTGCTGGAGTTGGCCCTCATCGAAAACCTCCAGCGCGAGGGCCTGAACCCCATCGAAGAAGCCGCCGCCTACGCGAGGCTCCACCAGGAATTCGGCCTCACCCAAGAGGAAATTTCCCGCCGCGTGGGCAAAAGCCGAGCCTCGGTGGCAAATGCGATGAGGTTGCTCGATCTGGAAGGGGATGCGCAATCACTCCTCAAACACGGGCGTCTTTCTGTGGGACATGCCAAAGTGCTCCTCTCGCTGAAAAACCACAACGAGCAGAAATGGCTCGCCGACCAGATCGTGCGAGGGAGCCTCTCCGTGCGCATCGCTGAAAAATTGGCCGCGCAAAAGCTGGCTGACGCTGGTCGCACGCGCCCACGCCGCAACGGCATCGGCGTGACGACGGACCCCTCTCCAGCGATTCATCGCGTGCAGAACCTCCTCACCCACCGACTCGCCACGCGCGTCCAATTGAGCCACTCCGAGAAGAAGGGCCATATCCAGATCGAATATTACGGCACGGATGACCTGAATCGAATCCTTGAACTCCTCGGGATCGTAGAGAATTGACTGCCATGCCTGCTCTCACAAGATTGATCGCACCTTTCATCCGCGCCATCGACTCGGATTATTTCCCTGCCGGTGCCGAGAAGGTCCGGGGCACGCCGGAGCGCTTCGAGTTCTCGCGGGCCGTCCCCTTTCTTTTTTTGCACCTCGGTTGCCTCGGCGTCATCTGGACGGGTTGGAGCTGGGCGGCGGTTGCCACCGCTGCAGTTCTGTATTTCACCCGCATGTTTGCCGTGACGGCGATCTACCACCGCTACTTTTGCCACCGCGCCTACCACACCTCACGGGTCACGCAGTTTCTTTTTGCGCTTTTTGGCCTCACCGCCGTGCAGCGCGGCCCCTTATGGTGGGCCTCCGTGCACCGCCACCACCACAGGCACTCCGACGACGAGCATGATGTCCACTCGCCTGGGATGAAGGGTTTCGTGTGGGCCCATATCGGCTGGATGACCAGCAGCAACAACTTTCCGACGGACTACACCCGCGTGAGGGATCTTGCGAAGTACCCCGAGCTGGTTTTTCTCAACCGCTTTGACCTGATTGGTCCGGTGCTCTTATTTGGCGCGCTCTACGGATTCGGCGCGGCGCTGGAGGCCTTTGCCCCGGGCTTGGGAACATCGCCTTGGCAGATGATCGTGTGGGGTTTTTTCATCAGCACCACCGTCCTTTTCCACGCCACCTGCACGATCAACTCCCTCACGCATTGCTTCGGCAAGAAGCGCTTCGACACGGGCGACGACAGCAGGAACAGCCTGCTGCTGGCTCTTCTGACCCTCGGCGAGGGCTGGCACAACAATCACCACCACTTTCAGGCCTCCGCACGGCAGGGTTTTTACTGGTGGGAGATCGACATCTCCTACTATGTGATTCGAGCGCTTGGCGCACTGGGTCTCGTTTGGGACATCAAAGGCGTGCCTGCGCGTGTCTATTCCAAGCCTGAGGTCGATCAATCTGCCCCGCGGTGAGAGAGCGAATCGGCATCATCGGCTCGGGCATCGCTGGCATGGGCGTGGCGTGGCAACTTCGCAATCATGCCGATATCACGCTCATCGAACGCGAGAGTCGACCTGGCGGACATACGAACACGGTAACGGTCGAGGAAAACGGACGCGAAATCCCGATCGACACGGGATTCATTGTTTTCAACCATGCGACCTACCCCAATCTGGTTCGCCTCTTTGAGGAACTTGGCGTCGAGACCAAGCCCTCGGAAATGTCTTTCAGCGTCCAGCATCTTCCAAGCGGTCTTGAATACAACGGCATGGGACTGCAGAAGCTTTTTGCACAGCGCCGCAACATTCTGAACCCGCGCTTCCACGCCCTTGTTTTCCAAATCCTGCGTTTCTTCCGGGTCGCCCGCGCGCTTTTGGAAAAACCCGACTCGCTCAACTGCACGGTCGGCGAATTTGTGCACCGGAATGGCCTGGGCGTCGATTTCCTCAATCTTTACCTCATCCCCATGAGCTCGGCGGTGTGGTCCACCGATCCACGCCAGATGCTCGATTTTCCCGCCTTGAGCCTCATCCGTTTTTTTCAAAACCACGGCTTTCTTGGGGTTACGACACACCATCCGTGGTTCACGGTCTGTGGCGGGTCCCGCAGTTACAGGGACAAGCTTTTAGCACATTTGCAGCCCGTCCAACTCCCGGCCAAAGCGGTCGAAGTGCGCGAATCCGAAGCCTCCGCCACCGTGCGCATCGAGGATGGCACGGTGAGAGAGTTCGACCGCATTATCATTGCCGCCCATGCCGATGAGGCCCTCGCCATGCTGGGAGCGCCCGATGAGGCCCAGGGCCGTCTTCTTGGCGCATTCGGATACCAGAAAAACACCGCCACGCTTCACACCGACGCCACTGTCATGCCACGCATCCGCCATGCCTGGGCGTCTTGGAACTACCGCGTTGAACAAGACGCACACGGTGACCGCGAGGCGACGACCCACTATTGGATGAATGCGCTCCAAGGCGTGAGCAAGTCGCGCGACTACTTCGTATCGGTGAATGGCGCCGACAAAATCCGTCCGGAGACCATTCTTTACCAGACCGGCTACGACCATCCCGTTTTCACCCTGCGGGCCATGGAGGCGCAGCGCGAACTTCCGACGCTGAACACCCGCTCGCCGCACCAGCGCATTTTCTTTTGCGGAAGCTATTTCCGGCATGGGTTCCATGAGGACGCCTACAGCTCCGCCGTGGACCTCGCCGCCGTGTTGCGTCCTCTCCTCGGCCGATGAACCCTCCCGCATCCTGCCTCTACGAGTGCAGCGTCATGCACAGAAGGCTCCAGCCCAGGCAGCACGAGTTCGTTTACCGGATTTTCCTCTTCTTTCTCGACCTTGATGAAATCCCATCGCTCACCCGCGATGTGCCCATCTTCAGCGCAGGCGAACCGAATCTCTACTCGCTCCGCAACGAGGATTACTTCCAATTCCACTCTCGCGGTCTCCGTGCCAATCTCGAAACCTATCTCCAAACCCAAAACATCGCCACGCATCCGGCCCGAATCCGCCTCCTGACACTCCCGCGCCTGCTCGGCTACACCTTTAACCCGATCTCGATTTTTTTCTGCTTCGACTCGGAGAGCCGCCCTCTCACATCCGTGGTCCAGGTCGGCAATACCTTTGGCGAACTCAAGCCCTACCTTGTGCCCCTCGATGAATCCGGCAGTGGTTTCCACATCCGGGTGCCGAAAAACTACTACGTCTCTCCCTTCTCGCCGCTCGACCTCGCATTCGACTTCCATTTCAAAAACCCCGGAGAGCGACTCCACATCGCGATCGACGAATACCAAGGCGATCAAAAAATCCTCCTCAGCACCCTCACCGGTGAGCGAGCGGAACTCACCACCTCGAACCTCGCCCAACTCACCCTCGCCTTCCCGCTGGTGACCCTCAAAATCATCTTCCTCATCCACTGGGAGGCGCTCCGTCTTTGGCTCAAAGGCATTCCCTTTCGCATGAAAGAAAGCCACGCCGAGCAACAAAAGGGCGCATTCCGCGTTCGGAAATAAGACTGCGGATCACCTCGCGATATTGAAGCGCAGGGGGGCGTCGAATTGGTCGCTGGCGGTGGCATTTCGAATTCGGCAACGCCAGCCTGCTTCGAGGGCGGCGCGGTCGAGAGCTTCAAAAATGGCGCGTTTTTCGAGTTCACGAAGAGGCAGAACATAGGAGTCCCGGTTTGAGGAGTGGGCATCTTGGGCTGTTATCAAAACCCACCGGGCACTCCTGCAAGTTTTGGATTGCACAGAGCGGCTGGCACTCTTTGTTAGAAAAAGAAGAATAGCCGCATGCGTCTACATGCGACCGCTCCGTAGTGCGCGGTTTTTAGGAACCACGCTCACCTCGGCGGGTTTATCCCCGCCGGGATGTGCAGCGCTGGAGTTTCAAAAAAACCAACGCGTATCTCACTTCGCAAGTGCAGTCTCGGGCTGGGCCTTTTTGCGGGTTAGCCCGGACTGTCTTGCTGAGCGTGTGACATATCCAATCGCGGCATACAGCTCGGAGTCCTTGCCGTAATCCTTGGTGCCTTTGATGGAATCAATGATCATCTGGAGATTGATCATCATTTCCTTCTCGGCGATGTCGCGTGCGGCCTTCGCGCCCTGGCGCTGTTGATCCAGCAGCGCAATGCGCTGGCGGATTTCCAGTAGAGGTTGCGAGGTTTCACAGAACTCCTGCACCGTCATGCCAGAAAATATGGCATCAGGTGCGAGGCTTTCCCACGCTCTGAGAACTTCGTCGGTTTTTTCGATAAGAGATAAACTCATGGTCGATATTCCTTCTGGTTCAATTTCATTGCATGGTCGCAGAGAAGGGCAGTGGCGCGTTCAGACCACGCGCGTGCCTCCCTCCTGTTTCCATGGGTTCGTCCCGGCCCGGCACCTGCCGGCGGGTCGGAAAATGTTGTGGCGTCTCCCGTTTCGTGGCGCAGGGCGTCTCCTGACGCGGAATCGGGAAGAGCACATTGAGATCTTCGGTGTCGCCGCTCCAGCAACAGAGGCCCAAGCGCTCGGCACAGCCCCTCACCAGACCATCGCTGGTGAAGACCACGCTCTCGTTGCGCTTTGCAAGAAACAGCAGGCGCACCTCCGTCTCGACCAGGCTCCTGAAAAAGCCCTCTTGAAAGGTCTCGTAAAATCCCGTCTCACCCTCGGGGATGCTTGCGGAGTGGACAGTGATCGCGCCCTCGCCCACATATTCACGCAGGCAGGCATTCTCGCACACCATGCCGTGCGGCGCCCAAGCCACAATCCCACGCTCCGCCCAGTCGCCGGTTTGTCCCTCGCGGCGGAGGGTTTGGAAGGTGTGGAGATCATGGAGCGCGAGGTTCATGGCAGGATGACGAGGGTGTTTTGAAACTCCTGGAGAGGCTTTCCAGCGAGCATGGCCGCCTTGCCTTGCGAGATGCGGTTCTCGGCCACGGCCTGCCGCAGAAGAAGCGTGAAGCGCATTGGCTCCTCCACGAAATGGCAAGCACCGGGATCGTTTTTCCGGAATCCCCGGCGGCTCCACTCGATCCAAACGCGTTGCATCGTGCCAGCCGCCATGAGCCCCAGCCCCTCGGCCCGCTTGAGCTCGGAGGATCTACGGTTGCTGCTTCCGGAGATCGTTGCGGTTCAGGGTCCAAACAACGCCATTCGTAAGCATGTCGAGGTAGCGGTCATCGGCGACTGTTTCATTGAAATGGCCGAGTGAGGTCGACCAGATGCGAACATTTTTTGGGCCGTATTCATGAGTCCAAACGATCGGATGCTCCTCGACTTTCTCGGTGTCGCCCTTG
>NEUK01000014.1 GCA_002290555.1 Spartobacteria bacterium AMD-G4 | reverse complement strand
GTGGGGTCGCTCAGAAAGGCCCTTACCGCTTCGGAGGTCGGGGGTTGGCCGGTGATGTCCAAAAAGACCCGGCGAATAAACTCAGCGTCGTTGCACAGTTCGCTGGGGTTCATCTTCAGGCGCTCCAGTTTCGCGTTCACCGCCCGGTCGACGAAGTTGTACTCCGGCATCGCGGCGAACCGGAACCCGGTGCGGTCTCCCATGACGGTGACCTCGCGCGCATCGTAGAGTCCTTCATAGCGAACTAGCACGGCCATCTCGCCTCGGCGCAGCGGAATTACTGTGCTGCCTTGGACGAGGGCCACTTCTTCATTGTTGCTACTCAGGACGGCCTCACGGGTCACATCGCGGGTGGAACCATCGGGATAAGTGGCGACCACCAGGAATTGATGGCGACGACCGGGGAGATCGAGCTCGACCTTCTCCGGAAGAATTTGGATGCGGGTAGGCCGATTGGAGGAGACCTGCTGGAAGTGAGCTCCTTCGGAGATCCATTGACGCAGGGTCTTGTGGTAGCGCGAACCGGGCACCAGCGCCTGACGCCCCTCGTGGGGAATATCTGCCAAGGGTTTCTGCAGCATGAGGGATTCATCGACATGGACACGGTTGAACCGTCGTCCGCTCAAGTCGTTGATCAGTGCTTGGTAATCGTATTCTGGATCGTAGCCGCGCAGCGCCAGTTTGAAGCCGTTTTTCCCCTTGGCTGAACCATGGCAGGGTCCGGAGTTGCAGCCGGTGCGGCTCAGGATGGGTTCGATGTCCCGAACGAATCCCACTTCGGGGGAAGCGATGCTGAGGACCTCGACCTCCAAGCGAATGCTCTTGCCGGCAGCGGTGATCGTGACGGCCGATTTCCCTGCCTGGCGGGGGAACAAATAACCATCGCCATCCACTTCAAGGGCGGCCGACTCGGGCTTCAAACGGGCCACCGCGCTGAGATCGATCCAGGAACCGTCGGCACATTCCCCTAGCACTAGTACCTTCCGTGAATCTCGCCCATCGAGCAGCGTGAGCCGGTTGGGTTCTAGTTTCAGCGAACGGATGGCCGGCACCGAAGGAAGGGCTGGGATCGGTTTGTCGGAGCCACGTTCGGCGGAGTGCAGGGCAGGGCAGGGCAAGGATACCCCCACGCACAGGGCAGCCATCCAGAATGTTAGGGGCAGACGCATAGGGCAGAAGGGAATTAACAAGACCTTAACGAGGTCGCAGCCGTTGACACAAGAGGCGTTCCCGTGAGGTGAAGGTTTTCTGAACCTCGTGGCGATCTCGGAGCCTTCAGGGTCTCAAGCCCGGAGCGTTTGGCGGAGGCCCGTTGCTTCGTTGCTTCGGTCTCCCAGAAATCCTTAGAGACAACGGCGACTGCATCCGTGTAAGGTTGGGCAGTCCAATCGTCCTTTCTGTTTTTGTTTAGCCGTCTCCATTTCCGATGAAGAGCAACTCCGTCTCCAAGCGCTCCGGTATTCTTGCTGGTGGCAACTGGATCATCGACCGGGTCAAGATTGTCGATGCCTATCCCGGGCTCGAACAACTGGCCAACATCAAAAGCCAACACCAAGGTACTGGAGGCTCCCCCTACAATGTACTTCTGGATCTAGCCAAGCTAGGGGTGGAGTTTCCGCTTCTGGGTGCGGGTCTCGTGGGCAAAGATGCCATGGGGGCCTCCATCCAAGAAGACTGTGCCAAGCACAAGATTGATACCCGGTACCTGAAGTCCACCGTAGAGGCTGAAACGAGTTACACCGATGTCTTCACCGTTCAATCGAACGGTAAGCGCACCTTCTTCCACTACCGCGGAGCCAATGCGCTGTGGGACGGTAAGGATCTCGATTTCTCGAAGATCAAGGCTCGTATCTTTCATTTGGGCTACCTGCTGCTGCTCGACAAGATGGATGTCGTTTCCAAAGACGGCACCACGGCCGCAGCCAAGCTATTGGCCGCCGCTCAGGCAGCCGGCATGAAGACCAGCATCGACGTGGTCAGTGAAACAGGTGACCGCTTCAAGACCGTGGTGACGCCAGCGCTCAAGCACTGCGACTACGCGATTATCAATGAGTATGAGGCGGGAATGGTGACGGGTTTCCGCATTCGCAAGGAAGGTGTTCTGGACACGGTTTCGCTGCGCCATGCGGCGGGAGCCATTCTCCAGTTTGGAGTCAAGGAACTGGTAGTGATCCACTTTCCGGAGGGCTGTTTCGCCCGCACTCGTGACGGCAAGGATCACTGGCAGCCGTCGCTCAAGGTTCCGGTCAAGGCCATTGCCGGTTCAGCGGGAGCCGGGGATGCATTTGCTGCCGGGGTGCTGTTGGGCCTCCACGAGGGTTGGGATCTTCAGAAGTCGTTGCTCACGGGTGTCTGCGCGGCCGCAGCCTCGTTGTCAGATCCCACCTGCACCGGAGGTATGAAGAACTTGGCGCAAGTAGAAGCGCTGAAGAAGAAGTACGGTGTGCGTCCGCCCCTGGAACCGAGCGAGGATTGATCGATCGATTGATGGATTGATCGAGTCAATTTGCTCCATCAATTTAGTCACTAACACGAAGGCCGCAGGGATTCCTGCGGCCTTGTTCGTTGGTATGCCTGACTGCTGAGGTTTAGGGCAACTCTTCGATGGAGAGGTTCTTGAATTGGACTCGGGTCTTTCCGTCTCCGTGGATTTGCACTGCTAGTTTGCCATGGGGCACGACCTTGGGATCTTTTTCTGTGTAGTCCACGGTTTGGACACCGTTGATTTTCAGGGTCACTCGATTGCCTGTGGCGCGAATTTCGTACTGGTTCCATTGCCCCGGTTTCACGGCCTTCTTCACGGTTTCCGGGTCAGGTTTAGCGAGGATGGTGTTGCGTCGGGATTCGTCATACAGCGCGCCATACCAACCCTCTCCAATGTCGGCCTGGTATCCAGCCATCTCGTGGTGGTTCGGGATGCGTTCGCTGCGGATCTGGACTCCGGAGTTCACGAATCCTTCGGTCCCCTCGATCTTGAACTGCAGGCGTAGGACGAAGTTGGTGTAACTGCGGGTGCTGGCGAGGAACTCATTACGTTGGGCGCGCTGGTCTATGCGGCCGGCCGTGATGGCTCCCTCTTGAACCGACCAGACTTTCAGGTCGCCTTCCCAGCCCTTGAGAGTCTTTCCATCAAAGAGCGACTTGGCATCACCGGCCCACATCGGAAGCGCAACCGTGGTCATGGCGAGGAGACAGATCTTGAGGGGATTCATGATTGGAGTTTGGGGTTTCACTTCGGGCGAGTCCAGCGCTGGTCCACGCGGGTTCAGGTTTACGTTCGGGAAGCCCGCTTCTTTAAGTGAAAGAAGCACAGGTTGCTTGAGGGATGATTGAAGGGGTTTCACCTTCCATGCGCAATGCTGTGAGGGATCGACATAGAAACGCCCCGCGGGCTCGAGATCTCGGGCCGGGCGGGGCGTGCAGAGGGACGGCGTGTTAGGAGAGGATCCGTCGACCTTCGTCGAGGAAGATGCCCTTGAACATCATCTCTAGGGCCTGCGGGTTGGTGGCCTTTCCAAGGGCTTCCTTCTCGCTAATCTTGCCAGCCTTGACGAGGTCGTACAGCGCCTGGTTGAAGCTCTGCATGCCGTCTTCGCGCCCAGTCTCGATGGCTGCTCCGAGTTTCTCTAGTCGGTTCTCTTCGAGCATTTTTCGGACGGTGGGCGTGTTAATGAGAATCTCCAGCGATGGGGTTACGCCTCCATTGACGGTGGTCACCATCCGTTGGCAGACGACCGCACGCAGCGTGGCCGCCAATTGCCGCCGGATTTGTTCGCGTTCCTCCGGCTTGAAGAAGTCGAGGATGCGACCAATCGACTGGGAGGCGTTCTGGGTGTGGAGAGTGGAAAGCACTAGGTGGCCTGTGTCGGCAGCACTAATGGCCGCCTGGAAGGAGATGGCATCGCGCATTTCGCCGACCATGATGATGTCCGGATCTTGGCGAAGCACGTGCTTCAAGCCGGCCTGAAAGCTGCCGGTATCCAAACCGATTTCTCGCTGTTCGACGACGGATTGGTTGTCTTCAAAGACGAACTCGATGGGGTCTTCGAGGGTGACGATGTGCTTTTTGAAGTTGGCGTTGATGTGCTCGATCATCGCCGCCAGCGTCGTGGACTTGCCGGACCCGGTGGTGCCCGCCACGAGAACGATGCCGCGCGGGGCTCCTGCAATCGACTTGATGATAGGCATGAGACCTAGTTCATCGAAGCTGGGCACCTGGGTCTTCACATAGCGCATGGCCAAGGCAAACGTACCCCGTTGTTGGAAGACGTTGGTGCGGAAGCGTCCCACTCCCGGTTCGTAGTAGCTGAAGTCCACCTCACGGTCGTCGTCCATGCGGCGGCGGGCATGGGGGGGAACCATAGTGGTCAGGATTTTACCCATCCACTCCTCGGTCGGAGTCGGCGCATCGATGGTGATGAGTTGCCGGCTAATGCGGAACACCACTGGGGAGCCCACCTTGATGTGAATGTCCGAGGCCCCGCCTTCAACTGCGGCTTTCAGGATTCCGCGCAGCAAATCTGTGTCGTAGCTCATGAATTTTGGATCACAAAAGCTAGCAAGTGCGGGGCCGGGCGACACGGAATTTTCAAGAAAACCAACAATCGCAATGAGTGTGCCGCCTAGAATTGCCGGCTGAAGAGTTCATGGGTCTATAGACTCGGCATTGGACGAGCAGTGGTCCCTGTATCACACTTTCCACGTTGTGAATCCCCTACTCGGGAAGCAGTTGATGATCATTGGTGGAACCCTGTTGGCAGTGGGAGCGATCCTTTGCTGGTGGCGACCCTTCAGAGGTGGTTTGCCGGGTGACATCATCATCGAACGTCCTGGATTTGCCTTCCACTTTCCGGTGGTGACTTGCTTGGTGATCAGTCTTGTGCTGAGTTGGGGGCTCCGCTGGTTGAACCGATGAAGCCGTCGAAGCCATTGCCAGAAGTTGCCTGTCCACAGTGCCGCCGTCGCGGACCGTGGTTAGAGAGTCCTAGCGGTCCTTTTTGTTCTGAACGCTGCCGACTTTTAGATCTTGGTCAGTGGTTCGAAGAGGGGCATCGAATTAGTCGAGAGCTTCGTCCAGGCGATTTTGAGGGATTCGATGAGTTGACTCCCGGAGATCACCTGGACCGTCCCGGTGGCGGCTGAGCGTGCAAAAGGGACAGGGATTTAAGTCTTGGTTCAGGTGCGGAGGACCCCAAGCAATCTGGTGTGATCGTTACAAAAAATCGTCGAGCTCTTTGGGGAATGCTCGTTAGGGAATTATGGGTTTTACACCCTGCCGAGATTCGGTGACTTTTGTAAATCAGCGATGAGTCGGCGTTCGAAAGGATGTCAGGACATCCGGGGGGGCTCAGCCTAGGCGGTGCCTACGTTGTTTCTCCGGCTCTTGACAGCATCGACCACCGGTACGAATTGAGGCATGCATCCAAGAAAAACTCCCAAACCGGAAGCGTTGCTCCGTGCTGCCGTGGTGCTGGCGCTGTTGCCGTCGGGAAATTTGTTGGGCGCTGCCTTGGGGATCGAAGCTTACCAAATCGACCAGTGGATGAGCTACGAGGTCAAAGGGGTGCGCATCCGGCCTCAGTTGGACATCAACATGATGTACAACAACAATATTTTTTCAGCCTCCGACGCTGGGGCCCTTGAGTACGTGGATCCGCGGACCCCCACCTACAATGTGTTTGATGTCAACGGTGGGTACGTTTACCGACCTGCGTTTGGGCAGCTTTCGCAGCCCTATTCGGGGGCCCTCCAGTACCAGATCTACAACGATGCGTCCCTGAATCAACGGATAGCTGCTTCGGCCACTCCTGCCAACGCTCCGGCCACGGCCACGGGCATCTTGGCGGGTTTCAAGACCAATCGATTCACGTTGAACCCGCGCGTCGCCGACTTGATTGGCACGGTCTCACCGGGTGTCAGTTTCCAGGTGGGTTCGGAGAATGAGAATTACCTCAACCTTGAGTATCAGAGCGACAACACCCGATATTTTGATTTGGGGGTCGCTCCTGCGCCGATGCACCGCATCCAGGCGGCCGGCAAGTACGACAATCAAAGCCGGTTGCGCATGGAGGGAACCCATTCGACCGAGTTTGCCTCTTCGTTCATGGGTGGGTGGGTGAACCTGGGGCAGACCTTGGTCGATCGCTGGACTCACGCGACTGCGGGCCGTGTTACTTACGACAGCTCTGAAAAGACCGATGTGTATTTTAGCGGGTCCCGGAATTACCTGAACTACGAGGGGGTAAATTTGTACGGCAACGATGGTTGGCGTGGCAATTTGGGGGCCAGCTACAAGCCGACAGATCGGCTTTCGGTCTTCGTTGAGGGCGGCTACGGGTTGACAGATTTCATTCGAGGAACCCCTGCGCTGGGCTTCATTCCTACCTCGCATGTGTATGGCGGCTTCGTCGGAGTTCGAGGCCAGTTCACGGAGCGGTTGGAGGGCTCGATTGGCGGCGGTTACGAAATCCGCGAATTTCCCGACATCCCGGGGGCGTCGTTCTCCATTCCGGCCGCAAACATCTCGGTGAGCTATGCGTTCCGCGAGACGACCAAGTTCTCATTGGCCTTCATACGGCGCACTGACAATGCCGCCCAGATCGCGCGCCAAGGCGTCACCTACGCTACGACGACATTCAATGTCCAACAGGCGCTGGGTACCACCGGCACTTGGTTGGCCACGGCGGGCGTGTCGTACCAAGGGGGCGCTTTTGATAGCCTGACGGGCTTCGGGGCCGCCTACGAGCCGATTGCCGGCACCAGCTTGAGGTCGCTGAGTATGCGCACCGTCGACTACAAGCGAGACGACTCCATGATGTCGCTCTCCGGTGGTATTTCTTATATGCCGCGGCGCTGGCTGCGGTTTGGCCTCAACTACTCCTACGACAACTATTCCGTCGATTTCGCAGATGCCGGGTTGAAGGATGTGTTTTTACCCACTTACGATGCCCACCGAGTGATGGTGGGAGTGCAGATTGGTTATTGATTATGAAATGGCGTTTTAACCTGTGTTTGGCCTGTCTTTTGACTGGGGGAATGGCCTTGGCCCAAGATTCGGTCCGTCGAATTGTCCCCGGAGATATGCTGGTGATCAATGTCGCTGAAGAATTGGACATGAAGCAGAACCTCCGGGTACCCACGGACGGGAAGATCACCTACTGGCTCCTCGATCCGGTGATCGTGACTAACAAGTCCGTGGCCGAGGTACGCCAGATTCTCTACACGATGCTGGACAAAGACTACATCATCAAGCCGGCCATTTCGGTGGAAGTCTCCGAGTACGTGAAGCACTACATCAATATCACGGGCAGCTTCATCCTACAGGGTCGCAAAGAGATCCCTGCTGAGCGCCCAATCGACATCATGGATGCCATCGCGCTGGGCGGGGGATTCAGCCCGCGGGCCGACAAAGGCACAATTATCCTCCGGCGCAAAGGGCAGGTGACCACCTATTCTAAGAAGCAGTTGGACAAGGCCTACGCCAAAGGTGAGCGGGTGATGATCGAGCCCGATGACACGCTAGAGGTTCGGGAGAGCATCCTTTAATTTGTTTATTTAATTTACCATGGAGGAGCAATTTCAATCCCAGCAGGGGAATTCGATGAGCGGAGCAGATCCGTCCATCAATCTAAGGCAGTATTGGCATGTCATTCTTGAGCGCCGTTGGCTCATCGTGGCGACGTGGTCGGTGTGTATTATCGCTGGCGTGCTGTACGCGTTTCAGGCGACACCGATGTTTCGAGCCATCGCCCGGCTTCAAATCGATCCGGAGAACCAAGGCGTGCTGAACCTGAACAGCATGGCTCTGGGCAATTCGGATCAAAACTACCTGACGACGCAGTACCGGAATCTTGAAAGTCGCAGCCTGATCCTTGCGGTGATGAACAAGCTCAAGCTCGAAACGGACGATGAGCGCTACACCAAGTCGGTCGACAAGGTCACGGCCGTAACCAAGGACATTAAAATTGTTCCGATCCGTTTAAGTCGGTTGGTGGAAGTTCAAGTGACGCATCCCAAGGGTGAACAGGCCCAACGAATCGCGGATACGATCCTCCAAGTCTTCTTGCAGCAGAACTTGGACGACAAGAAGAGCAAGGCGCTTCAGGGGCTCAAAATCCTGGAACAGGAAGCCACAGGCAAGGAGGTCGAGTTAGAGGCCCTCCAGGGCAAGCTCCAGAAGTACCGCAAGGACAAGGGAATGGTTTCCTTGAAAGATGCGCAAAACATCGATGCGGCCACGATGCGCGACTTGAAGATCGCTTACGAAACCTTGCGTTCAACGGCCGACGTTGCAAAACAAATTGCCCAGCAGGCCCAGGAGTGGGTGGCCGCTGGAAAAGACATCACCGACTTTGCTCCTCTGGCCAAGGACGAGCAGGTGGCCTACTTGCGCAAACAGGTCAATGACAACAGCTCCAAGCTGGCCGGTCTCCGAACCAAATACCGTGAGCGGCACCCCAGGGTCATCCAGCCGGCAACCCAGTTGCAGGCCGATACTCAGAAGCTGCGCGATGAATCTGAGCGAGCCCTTCAGGGTATTTTCCAGATGGCCGAGTTGGAGAAGAGTCGGGAGGTCGAGGCCCTGCGTAAATACACGGAGTCGGTGGAGCGAGTGTTCGCCCTGGATGAAGCCAAGATCAGTTACGACATCATGGAGCAGCAGCTCAAGCGGGTCGAGGGCTTCTACCAGACCATCCTGACCAAGGCGAAGGACTTCGATATTGGAGCCAAAGATCTCCTGCAAAATATGAAGGTTCAGGATCCAGCTTTCGCGCCGCTCAAGCCAGTGAGCCCCAATAAACCCCTGATCTTTGTGGGTAGTGTCGTCGGCGGACTCGCCGTGGCCCTGGGCTTGGCTCTGTTCTTCAACTTCCTCGACGATTCGATTAAGAGCCAGGAAGACGTGGAGAATATCCTGCACCTGCCGTTCTTGGGCTACATTCCCAACATCAAGTCGATTAGCATTGTGGAGCGCGACCTTCAGTCCCACCTGCATCCGACCTCCAGCCCGGCCGAGGGTTTCCGGACCCTACGTGCGGCCATTTCGCTGGCCAAGAATGCTGATAAGCTCCGGGTCATGGCCTTCACCAGTACGATCCCTTCCGAGGGCAAATCGTTGGTGGCTTCCAACTTCGCGATCGTCACCTCGCAAACGGGTCTCAAGACGCTGTTGGTCGACGCAGATCTCCGCCGTCCGTCGGTTCACAAGGCTTTCCAGCTGCAGAGCCCCGTGGGTCTTTCCGCTTACCTTTCGGGACGCACCGACAACTTCAGTGAATTTGTCCATACCACCGAGGTTCCCAACCTCGACGTCATTTGCTGCGGAGCGGTACCGCCCAACCCGTCCGAGTTGATCGGATCTAATCGTATGGTGCGTTTCCTCGAAGAGGCTTCGCGGCGCTACGATCGGGTGATTCTGGACTGCCCGCCGGTATCGGCCGTCTCCGACCCGCTCATCGTAGGTGCCATGGCCGATGGCATGGTCTTCGTCACCAAGTTCAATAAGATCCGTCGCGAGCATGCGTTGCGGTCCGTGCAGCGGATCCAAGATTCAGGCATTCACTTGGTGGGCTTGGTGCTCAACGACATCGATTTCGAGGGCAAGGACTCGTACTACTACAGCTACCACTACTACCAGAACCAGTACTACTCCTCGCACTATCGCAATAAGTCAGCTGATGAGCCGGCCGACAAGAAATCGGCTTCGGAAAAGTCCAAATCAGCCTGATCCGATCGATTTATTTCGATTTAGATAAAACGGCGCGGAGAACTCCGCGCCGTTTTTCGTGCGATGGACAGGCTGATCCAGGAACTCTGGCTCTGGGTTTCTGAGCAACTGGATCTTCGGTTGGATGCTGGCCTTGGCCTCCGAGAAGTATCCTTGAAGGGCGTTGAAGAAAAAATCACCGGCCAACCTACTGACTCACTGGAAAGAGCGAGGAACCGATTTAATTCCTTCGGAGGAGAGTCGTTTGCTCGGGTTGTGCCATGAAGGAGGCCTCATGGCCATCTGGCCATCGGATCCGTGCCTCGGAAATCTTGCTGCGTCCCAAGCCAATATTGATGGGGAGTTCGCTCTGCGAGAGGTAGCTCTTGGTGGGCATGACTTGACGCGAAATGCGGCGTCCATCCTCGGTGCGCAGGTGGATCCAGGCTCCGATGGCTTCAGGATTGCCTTCTGGCCCGATTACTTGCAGTCGGACCCAATGGTTCCCCAGGGCTTGGTCATTGCGGAGCAGCAGCGGGGACCCATGGATTTGGGTCATGACTACGTCGAGGTCTCCGTCCCGATCAAAATCTGCATAGGCCGATCCGCGACCTACGATGGGTTGGAAGAGGTCTTCACCTGCTTCGGCAGCCGTGGCGCTGATGAACGTTTGATTGCCTCCGCCGTTCCAAAAGAGTTGGGCCGGTTGCCGGTAGTGGACATTGGCTTGCACCTTCTCGATGTCATCTTCGATGTGTCCATTGGTGGTCAGGATATCGAGCCGGCCATCGAGGTCGTAGTCGAAAAAGAAGAGACCAAACTTGAGGAGCAATCGGCTCGCCGGCCCGAGACCTTCCGTAATGGCCTCGTCAGCGAAGACCAAGGTGTCTTTCGTCGGTTGGGCCACATAGAGGGCATTCATTTCATTGGCGAAATTGCCGATGGCGATGCCCAGCGCGCGGTCAGGACGAAAACGTGCTGCGTCGATGCCCATGGCCCCGCGAGTTTGCCCGTAGGAGTCGAAGGCCACGCCGCTCTGGGCCCCCACCTCTTGAAAGGTTCCATCGTGCTTATTGGTGAAGACGAAGTTCTGGACGGTGTCATTGGCCACTACGAGGTCCATCCAACCGTCGTCATTCAGATCGATCGGAGCCACCGCGAGGGTTTTGGCCATGGGCAGCCCCGTGGCCGGATTTTGGATACGGAGACCGCTTCGGGCTGAGACTTCAGTGAA
>NEUK01000013.1 GCA_002290555.1 Spartobacteria bacterium AMD-G4 | reverse complement strand
CGCCCGCATTGCCGATAAAACCTTGGGTGACGGCGGGTAGGGGTTCTCGTTGGTATTGAGTTTGATCAACCCTTTCACCTTGGGTTGTTCACCCGGCACATAGGCATGCAGCTTGCGAACCAAGGGGCGAACCAACTTGGCTGGCGATCCGTTAGGATAGGAATGTTTCGACACAGCAATTTGAACCGGAACAACTGAGCGGCAGCTGCCGGCTTAGGGACAGGCTCTTAGCATTCGATCCCGTTCTGCCAAAGGACAATCTCCGAGGATCCGGCACGATGGGTCAGTTTGGATGGAATTTCATTGCTCAAGGGACAGGCTACAGCAGCCACACAAGGGACAGGCTACAGAGGCCAATAACGGCCATAGCGGACGGGAACGGTGGTGGTGGATTCGAAGGGGTGGTCCTAATTCAAAAGAGGGCGAGATGGAGGCTAGAGCTTAGAGGGACAGGCTCGTGAGGTTTTCCAAGGGACAGGCTATAGCGGCCATGGCCATAGCGGACGGGAATGGTAGTAGGGGGATTTGATGGGGTGGTTCTAATTTGAAGGGCGTGAGACGTAGTCCAAAGTGCAGGGACAGGCTCGTGAGGTTTTCGAAAGGAAGAGGAAGATGAGGGCAAGGTCGCACTTGCCTGGATGAGGGGCAGACGTAGCTTTGCGTTCCCCGCTCTGGCGGGGTTCTCTAATCCATGAGCCTTGTGTCGCTGTCTCAGCATCCTGATTCGTTCGCCCACCGCCATATCGGCCCTCGCCCTCAGGAGTGGGATGCTATGGCTCAGGTTTGCGGTCACGCATCGTTGGATGCTTTGGTGGCGGCCGCTGTCCCCGCACTGATTCGTCGGAATGACTCAATGAGTCTTCCTCAGCCTTTGGGGGAAACCGCCGCCCTGGCTCGGTTGCGGTCCATCGCCGCCAAAAACCAAGTTTACAAGTCCTACATTGGACTGGGCTACCACGACACGATCACGCCGCCGGTGATCCAGCGAAACATTCTGGAGAATCCGGGTTGGTACACGCAGTACACTCCTTACCAGGCGGAGATCTCACAGGGCCGATTGGAGGGGTTGCTGAACTTCCAGACAATGGTGTGTGATCTGACGGGGTTGGACATCTCCAACGCTTCCCTTTTAGACGAGGCAACAGCCTGCGCTGAGGCGATGACTTTGTGCCGGCGAGTCAAAGAAGCGGATGCCGATCGCAACACGTTCTGGATCGCTTCGGACTGCCATCCGCAAAATATCGATTTGGTGCGGACACGGGCCGAGGCGTTGGGCTTGCAGGTTGTTGTGGGCGATTGGAGGCAAGCATCGTTCGGGCCCGAGGTGTTCGGTGTCTTGATCCAGTACCCAGGGAGTTCGGGCGAGGTGGGAGATTATTCTCAATTGGTCCGGGCAGCCCACGAGGCAGGGGCTTTGGTGGTATTCGCTGCAGACCTGCTAGCATTGACGCTGTTGAAAACTCCGGGCGAATGGGGCGCCGATGTTGCTGTTGGTAGCGCTCAGCGCTTTGGTGTCCCGCTGGGTTTTGGTGGTCCGCATGCGGCCTATTTTGCGACTCGGGACGCATTCAAGCGATCCATGCCGGGTCGCTTGGTGGGCGTTTCCAAGGACTCCCGTGGACGCCCCGCCTTGCGGTTGTCGCTCGGGACCCGTGAACAACATATCCGACGCGAGAAGGCGACCTCGAACATTTGCACGGCTCAGGCACTCTTGGCCAACATGGCTATGGCCTACGCGGCTTACCATGGGCCCGAGGGACTGATGGCCATTGCCCGCCGGGTTCATGGCCTGACGGGGCTTCTGGCGGCGGGTCTCCAGCGGTTGGGGTTGCGACTGGCCGCAGACACCTTCTTTGACACGCTCACAGTGCTGGTGCCCGATGCGACGCTCGTGCACAAGGCCGCTGAGGCGCTCCACATCAACCTGCGACGTCTGGATTCGCAGCGCATTGGAGTCTCGTTGGATGAAACCACCGGTTTGGAGGAGGTGCTGCAAATTCTCAGGGCCTTTCACCGGGGCGAGATGTTGCCCTTCGCATTAGAGGACTTGGTGGCATGCGCTCCGGTGCTCCCGCAACGGTCCAGCACCTTTCTGACCCATTCAGTCTTCCAGAAGCACCGCAGCGAGACCGAGATGCTCCGGTATCTTCGGCGCCTCGAATCCAAAGACCTATCGCTGTGTCACAGCATGATCCCTCTGGGGTCCTGCACCATGAAGCTCAACGCGTCTGCGGAGATGTTTCCGGTCAGTTGGCCGGAGTTTGGTGCCATTCATCCGTTTGCACCGTTGTCGCAAACCCGCGGTTACCAGCAGTTGTTTGAAGAGCTGGAAGCGTGGCTCGCCTCGTGCACCGGATTTGCCGGAGTTTCGCTACAACCCAATTCCGGTTCTCAGGGCGAATATGCCGGACTGCTCATCATCCGTGCTTGGCACCGCAGTCGGGGAGAAGGGCACCGGAATGTGTGCATCATACCGACCAGCGCTCATGGAACTAATCCCGCTTCAGCGGTGATGGCCGGAATGACGGTGGTTCCGGTAGGCTGCGATCTCGAGGGCAATATCGATGTCGGTGATCTCCGACAGAAGGTCGATCAGCATCGGGGCGAACTGGCCGCTCTGATGATTACCTACCCCAGCACTCATGGCGTGTTCGAGGTGGCGGTGAAGGATATTTGCCAGTGGGTCCACGAGGCCGGTGGCCAAGTCTACATGGATGGAGCGAACATGAATGCTCAGGTGGGTCTCACCTCTCCGGGAACGCTCGGGGCCGATGTGTGTCACCTGAACTTGCACAAGACATTTTGCATTCCGCACGGAGGAGGAGGTCCTGGCGTGGGACCGGTTTGTGTGGCCGCACATCTCGTGGATTTCTTGCCTGGCCATTCGGTGGTGAATTTGGGTGGCGAGGATCCGATTGGTGCGGTCAGTGCGGCCCCATGGGGTAGTGCATCGATTTGCGTCATTTCGTGGATGTACATCCAGATGATGGGCGACAAGGGGCTCACCGCAGCCACCCAGGTAGCCATCCTGAACGCTAATTACATCGCGCAGCGACTGGAGCCCTATTTCCCGACGTTGTACCGGGCCAATGGGTGCGTTGCCCACGAATGCATCTTGGACTTGCGTCAGTTCAAGAAGGTGACCGCCGAGGACGTGGCTAAGCGATTGATGGACTACGGGTTGCATGCACCCACCTTGAGTTGGCCGGTGGCGGGAACGCTGATGGTCGAACCAACCGAGTCGGAACCGCGGGCCGAATTGGATCGGTTCTGCGAGGCGATGATCGCAGTCCACGCCGAAATCGTGGAGGTGGAATCGGGTCAGGTGGATGCCAAGAACAATTTGCTCAAGAATGCGCCCCATACCGCGGATCAGATTGCTGCCGAGGCTTGGGATCGTCCCTACACCCGGGAACGGGCGGCGTTCCCGGTGGATGGCCTGAAGGATTTCAAGTTCTGGCCCGCGTCGGGTCGGGTCGACAATGTGTTTGGTGACCGAAATCTCGTCTGCTCCTGCGTCGGGATGGAGGCCTACAGCACACCCGCTTCGGAGCGGTGAGATTGAGTTCTCTGGTTTAACTCATCATCGGTTGATGGAAAAGACCGCCTTCGGGCGGTCTTTTTGCGATGACGTTGGAAATCTGCAGGGAGCCCGCGATTTCAGGGCCTAGCCGGCAGGTTTTGATTAGCAGGGATTAAGATCAGTCTGTGGATCGAGCTTTGAAATTGGACCTATCAGGTCTTGAAGGTCTTGAAGAGATCGCCGAGTCCCGAGGGTCCCGAGAGGGGGGAGTCTGGGAATTAACAATTTGGGAATTAGTAATTCGAGGGCCAACAGAATCCGAAACAAAGACTTCGGAACAAGAGATGGTGCGCGATACAGGGTTCGAACCTGTGACCCCTACCGTGTCAAGGTAATGCTCTACCACTGAGCTAACCGCGCAACGCTCGAAGAGCGATGAATTTAGTTTCCGTGCAGGTTAGTGCAAGGTTTTTGTTGTCCCTTTTGACGGCGCAATAAAGCACTGGGTCGCTCCAACTGTTAAGAGATGGGCTTTCGGAGAGGTTTACGGATCCCTGTTGACGATCAACTGGCGTCAGATTCCGTTTTCCCCAAGTGATGAGGGCCCTTAGCCTTCTGCGGCATGAGCGCCTATTCGACCCGGTATTACGAGGGACTGAAGGAGGATTCCGCAGTTTCGGCGCGGGAGGTTGTCCCGTTGCTGCTGGGACTGATCTCGGCCAAGTCGGTGGTCGATGTGGGGTGCGGGTCCGGTACCTGGGCGCAGGCCTATGCCCAAGCGGGTTGCGAGGTTCTTGGTATCGACGGTGATATCGTGCAGGTCGACCAACTCCTGATTCCGGGCGATCGGTTCCTCAGGAAGGATCTCGCGCAGCCGCTGCGCTTGGATCGGCGCTTCGACCTCGTCAACTGTCTGGAAGTAGCCGAGCACCTCGACGGATCGCGCGCGGACAGTTTTGTGGCGGATCTTTGTTCGCTGGGGGATGCGGTGGCCTTCAGTGCTGCGATCCCAGGGCAAGGGGGGACTCACCATGTGAATGAGCAATTTCAAAGCTATTGGATCGAGCGGTTTCGTTCACAGGGTTTTGTTCCGTTGGACTGTTTACGTCATCAGATTTGGGGCAATGACCGAGTGGCCTGGTGGTATGTGCAGAACTTGTTTTTGTTTGTCCGCGAAAGCCGTCTGGCCGATTACCCGAAGGCTCATGACGCGTCGCGACCTTGGCCGCAGGATCTCGTTCACCCGAGGGCCTATGTGACCGCGACCGTCCCCTCCCAAATGTCCCCGCGGATGCTCAAGGAGGTGGTTTTTGCACTGCCTTATTTTCCGGGGAAGATTTTTAAACATCTGCGGAAGTAGGCGATGGATGCAGGGACCGTTTCGGAGGGTGCGACCTCGAGGCTCTCGTGGCTTGGGCCCACTATCTCGATTGGCCCGAGGCAGAGACGTTTTTTTGGATCAACCGCTCAGGGTTTCACAGAGAGCCGACGGTCGATTTCCTCTAGTGTGAATCGAACCGAGATAATGTAGGGCGATTTGCCTGCATCCCAGTGACCGTAGGTGGTGGCTAACACGGTTCCATCGCCTAGCACCTCAACACCCGGGTAAGCGCAATCCCAGGCATGTTGGTTGTCACCGAGGCGGATCCGGTACTGGCCCTCTCGGCCACTGAGAAGGTCCGAGAACTGGCCCACCCAGGCGATCCAATCCCCGGCGGTGACGGATCCCTTGGCTGTGTCCCGGAAAGAGATCACCAGTCGGCCATCGCGCGCATACTTTGCGGTGTGTCGGTCACCGGTGAGGCTCAGCGGCAATTCTTTCGGAGGGCTCCACGAGGCGCCTTCATCGGTAGAAACGATGAAGTGGGAATTTAGTTTTCGACGGTTTTCACGTAACAACAGCACCAAGGTGCGCCCGTCCGGAGAACGAACCGCACCGGGTTCGCAAAGGTGGATTGCAGAATCGGACCAGAGAACACGCGGTTGCGACCAGGTGAGCCCACCGTCCTCCGAGCGGACTTGATACAGTCGAAAAATAGCTGGATTGGCGGGCTGGGCCCCCTTGGAGATGTATCGCCCATCGTCGTGGAACCATGCCAGATAGTGGCCCGGTTTGTTCCGCACGGGTTCCAAAGAACCCATCACAACGATGCCTCCCCAATCGCCGACGGCCTTTAGGGGCGACCAGGAAGAACCCTCGTCCTCCGACACAGAGAGGCGAGCCGGCCAGAGTCCGGACCAGACGATCAAGCGACGGTGCCCTTGCGCGTCGATCACCCGGTGGATGGTGGGCGTTTCGAGCGAAGTGGCCCAGTTCTCAGGCACAGGTTGCCTCGGGCTCCAGGTCAGGCCGCCGTCGGTGCTCCGTTTGAGTTGAATGGCCCCCTTGCCGTGGCCCTTGGGGTAGGCGCACAGGACAGTGTGACCATCTTCCAAAAGTACTGTGGTGGGGTGTCCAAGGTATTGTCCTTCTTCCCGGTCCACGAGGATTTGGCGCTTCGCGTCGGATGCCAGATCCACCAGAGGGATCTCGCCGAGGACGCTGAGGCTTAGGGACAGGCTCCAAAGCAGGGCGGACAGCACGGAGAAGCCATGTCGATGGAACCGAGGGATCATAAGCGAAATCAAATACCACCAGTCTTTCGTCGCCAAGATCCGTTCTCAGAGGGCGCAAGGCAGCCTGTCCCTAAGTGCGTTCGACGATGGATTCGTTGGGGCTCAGAGCTCGGATTGGTTCACGCGGAGGCGCAGAGGCGCGGAGCGAGCGGAGATGTTTTTGGAATTTAGGTCCATTGACGTAACTGGAAATAAATTCGGTGTTTCTCCCTCCGCGTTCTCCGCGCCTCCGCGTGAGTCTCGGTCCCTGTCCCCGGCAACTGGTTAAAATTTAACGCTTGAGCCTTACGGGCTGATGAGGCGGAAGAACCGACTCTCTTCCGGCACCTCTAATGTGAGGGTGCTGAAGCCGTTGACAGAGCGAATGGGATCGCCGGCATTGGTCCACGTGGAGAGGTTGGTTGAGCTTTGCAGCCGGTAGGTTTGTGTTCCCAAGGTGAAGCGCACAATACGCAGGGCTGGGGCTAAGATCACCGTGCCATCCGCAGCCTCGGTGGGACGCAGCGGATTGTAACCGAATCGGAGTTCCTGGCCATCGGGCAATCCGTCGCCATCGGTGTCGGCAGTTTCGGGTGAAGTGCCGATGAGCAATTCGTAGCGGTCGTCCAGGCCGTCAGCGTCGGTGTCGCGGGGTTGAAGGGATGCCACGGTGTGGAATCCGCCCGCCGAGAATAGCAGGGCGCCATTGGCTGAATCGGGAATGAGCAGGGATCCGGCAGAATCTCCACCCCACGAAACAAGTTCACCTGAGTCGCGGAGGGCCACCGTATGATTGTAGCCGGACTGGATGGCGACCACCCGCTCGAGTCCTGCGGGAATTCGCAACTGACCGTCTCCGTTGCCGCCCCAGGCGACGACCGAGCCGTCGGCGCGGAGTGCCACCGTGTGGGAATCGCCCGCAGTGACCGCGACGACGTTTTTCAAACCCGCCGGAACCAGGCATTGACCGGCTCGGTTGTTGCCCCAGCAAACCACCGTGCCGCCATCGAGGAGGGCGATGGCATGACTCCAACCAGCGGCGATGGCGCGCACGTTTTGAAGTCCGGATGGAACATTGAGCTGCCCGTTGTAGTTGGTGCCCCAGGCCGTAACCGTGCCGTCGGCCAGTAAGGCAAGGCTGTAGTCGCCGCCGGCTGCGATGGCTGTGACCGGGGCACTGAATACCGGTGCGGTGGCCTGCCCGGACGTATTGCGTCCCCAACCGGTGACATGTCCGTCGGCGTCGAGGGCCAGCGAATGGTTGCCGCCGGCCGCGACGGCCACGACAGATTGCAAGGTGTTGGGAACGGACAACTTACCGTCGGTCGAATCACCCCAGGCCACCACGGTGCCGTTGGTTTGCAAGGCCAGCGTGTGCCAGGTTCCGGCGCTGATTTGGCGGAGTACGCCCAATCCCTTCGGCACGGAAGTCTGCCTGAGAGTGGAGTCGCCCCAGGCGAGAACGCTGCCTTCGATGCGGCCCTCAATGTCATTCCCGCGGTCGGGCCCCTGGAGACGGTAGAAGGCCTGAGTCGGGAGGGTATTAGTGAAGCGGCGGGACCATCCATTGGTCTCGCGATGGAGTTCTTCTAAATCTCCCCAGACCACGCCGTCCTGGGATCCCTGAAGACGGTAGCCCTCTCCGCCGAGCGCGAAGCTCTTTAGCGCGATCAACGGTTCGAGGCCTAACCATCCATCGGGTCGCTCTGTGGCGATGGCTGGATCAAAACCGTTTTGTACTTCAGTCCGGTCGCCCAGTCCGTCGCCGTCGGTGTCTGCGAGGCTCGGGTTAGAGCCGAGTCGATTTTCGATACCATCCTCCAGACCGTCGTTGTCCGAGTCCGGGTCGGCAGGGTCGGATCCATTGGCCCGCTCTAGGGAATCGGCCAACCCGTCGGTGTCTGCGTCAGGCAACCGTTGAAGGGCCACCAAGTGATGCGCTCCGCCGGCCAGTTGCTCGATGCGTTTCAACCCGGTGGGCACTCGCCAGGCCAAGGCATTGGTGTCACCCCAGACCGTCACCGATCCATCGGGTGTCACAGCCGCTCCGATGGAGGCTGTGGTGGCGATGGTCAGTGCTGGCGTGGCCTCGCGTGAGGGGTTTCCGGCGGAGCCAGGGGTGGCTGTCACCGCGCCGTTGCGGTGGAGCAGGAGGCCTTGGTCTTCTCGCGAGGCAAATCCGACGATGCCCGTGAGGTTGGTGAGTCCGGGGCGACCTACCGTACGGAATTGGCCGGAGGTACTCGTCCAGCCTGAGGCGGTGGCACCGGCTAGGATGCGGGTGCCCGTGCGTCCATTTAAATTGGTTTGACCCACTGTGGCGTCACCCCAGGCCCAGATCTTGCCATTTCGGTCGAGAGCCAGGGTGTGCAGGTCGCCGGCGGCGATGGCTAGGGCGTTGGTGAGTCCGGCTGGAACGGTAGCCTGTCCCCAAGTGTTGTCGCCCCAGCAAATGACCTGACCCGCGGAGGTCAGGGCCACCGAATGAGCCGCGCCGGCGGCGATGGCCACCACGGAGCCTAAGTCGGTGGGAATACGAGCCTGTCCCTGAGAATCTTGTCCCCAGGCGACCACGGTGCCGTTGGTGCGGAGCGCCAGGGAATGACCGAAACCCGCAGCCACCGCGGTGACGGGGCCGATGCCACCGGGGAGCGTCGTTTGGCCAAAGGTGTCGTCGCCCCAGGCCACTACCGTGCCCACGATGCGCTCGGGCGAGGGTGATCGCTGGAGTCGCAGGACTTCGACCCGCAAATTTCGGCTGGTTTGGATCCGGGTGGTTGCATCGAAAGAGGCTTCCAGACGGTAGATTCCGCCTTCTTCAGGAAGGATGTCGTGCAGGACTAGGTTGACGTTGGTTTGGCCTGCTAGGGCCTTGCCGTCGCGGAACCATTGGAATGAGGGAGCCTTGGCGGCTACGACAGGGGGCGTGGGAGGAGAATTTGTGATGCTACCGCCCGTACCCGTTCCGGGGTCTGTGCCCGGATCTGTGCCGGGGTCTGCATTCGGATCTACCGGCGGAGTCGGCGGAAGAACTACCGGTGGTATCACCACAGTGGCGGTTGCAGTGGCTGGTTTCAGGGCGACTGCACGCAGTATAAGTCTGTCCCCGGCAAGGACTTGGCGATCGCGCTCGAGCAACTCAAAGACCGGATAACTCTCGGCCAAAGACGGATTGGTGCCCGCCGCCAGTTCCGCTCCGTCCGGAGAACCATCGGAGTCGCTGTCCGGGTCCAACGGGTTGAGGCCAAGGCGCAGTTCTTCGGTGTCCGGAACGCCATCGCCATCGGAATCGCTGCTCTGAGTGAGTTCAGCCAAATCGGAGACGCCATCACCGTCGGAATCGGGAGAGAGCGGATTGAGGAACATGCGGAGTTCGATACCGTCCTCCAATCCGTCTTGGTCGGTGTCCGGCACGACGGAATTGAGGCCCAACGCAACTTCGGTGGAATCATCGACGCCATCTTGGTCGCCATCGATCCGGGCTCGGATTCCAGCCGCGGCATGGAAGCCGGCGCTCAAGGTGAAGAGATTGGTCTGGGGGGTGGATTGGGCCGCCACGGCCGGGGTACCCCAGCCGACTGCATTGTCAGTGGCCGTTAGCGCCAAGGAATACCCCGCACCGGCGCTGATCGCCAGGGCCGGCGGCATCCGGGGCGGCGCCGGGACTTGCTTCAAGGCCGTGTCACCCCAAGCCATAATGAATCCCTCCCGGGATAGGGCGAGGGTATGGTAGTCGCCGGCGGCAATCCGGGCGATGCGAGGAAGGTTGGCGGGAATTGCAGCCTGTCTCCGGTCGTTGGATCCCCAGCAGACCACAGATCCATCCGATTTCAGGGCCACGGTATGGGCTGCGCCGGCGGCGATGGCCACCACTCCGGAAAGTCCGGCCGGCACTGCCGATTGCAGGCTGCTGTTGTCGCCCCAACAGACGACAGTGCCGTCGGGGCGCAGGGCCACCGAGTGGAAATGTCCCGCGGCCACGGCGATGGCTTCCGTCAATTCTGGCGGAATGGCCGTTTGTCCATAACGCGTGTCGCCCCAGGCTCGGACCATTCCATTGGTTAAAATAGCCAGGGTGTGGAAGGCCCCTGCGGAGATATTCTGAACTGGAGGCAGGCTATTGGGGGTACTGATCTGGCCGAGGGTGTTGGTTCCCCATCCCCAAAGTTTTCCATTAGCATCGAGGGCATAGCCGTGGACGAAGCCTCGGGCGATGGCGACGGCGTTGGTCAATTTCGGGGGAGTGGAGCCGACTTCGCGTCCCCAAATCACGAGTTCACCGGACAGTCTCGGAAACTCCCTCAAAGGACGGACTCCCAAGACATCAATGCGGGTCCCTTTGGGTTCGCGCTGAAGGGTGCTCTCCAATCGGGCTTCCAGCGTGTAACGACCGGATTCTGGTCGTTCGACGCCGAAAAAAACCAGGTTCACATTGGTTTGGCCGGTCAGGGACTTGCCATCCCGATACCACTGGTAGGTGGTGTAATTGGTGACGATGGTGTTGTTGGTGGTGTAGGTCGGGTCGCCTCCGTCCGGCGGGGGATCGTTGGTGACGATCGTGATGTTGGTCTTGAGCGAGAGGGGTTTGAGTGAAAGCGGGCGCAGTCGCAACAAATCGCCGCTGAGCAACTGTCGATCCCGGTCGACGGTCTGAAACAGGGGGATGCTGGTCTTGTCGCGGGGCAGCGTGTTGGCTGTGAACTCCGCGAGGTCGTTGGCTCCATCGGCATCGGTGTCGGCCACGAAGGGGTCGCTGCCGAAGCGCAGTTCTAAGACATCGCTCAGCCCGTCCCCGTCAGAATCCGGTTCGGGGAACGCCTTCGCCCGGAACGAGTGCGTGGGGTTGGCTCCTAAAAGTGCGAGGCTCACGCAGAATCCCCCAATGAGCGCCGGAAGCATTCTTATCGAAAGGTAAGGAAATAGTGGTAGCAAGCGCATGGGAATGGTTCGTAGTGCCGCTTTT
>NEUK01000012.1 GCA_002290555.1 Spartobacteria bacterium AMD-G4 | reverse complement strand
CCGGAGCGTAGCGGAGAACGACAAACGAAGTTTGCCCGCAGGGTGAGCAGGGCGAGTCAATTTGTGGGAGGAAGCGGAAAAGCCGTAGCGGGTTACTGGCGGCTGGTTTTTGTAGCGGCGGTCTGTGACCGCCGGGGTTGGAGCGACTTTCGGCGGTCATAGACGCGCCGCTATTGTGGCTGTTGGTTTGTGGACCAGATGTCTGTGAGGGCGTGAGTTTTTATGGCGTCGTCGAGGAAATCTTGATTTGGAAGAGCAGGTTGAGTGTCCAGAAGGCACGGGATGTTGCAAAGGTTTCTTAACCTCCTTGTCCTCCGCGGTTCTATCTCCTCGTATCACGCTATGGGCGTTTGGTTTTCAGCAAGTAATACAGGAAGAGCGAGTTCCAATAGAAGTAGCGGCCTGCGAGACGGCGGGGTTCGGTGGCAAGACGGTAGGTCCATGTGAGGCCTGCGCGTTGCATCCAAGCGGGGGCATCGGGTTTTGTGCCGGCATTGACATCGAAGGCGAAGCCGACGGCAAGGAGGATGCCGCTGGGGAGGAGGGGCTTGAGGCGTTGGAGGAGTTCCTGCTGCTTTGGTGTGCCAAGGCCGATCCAGATGAAGTCGGGACGACTGGCGATGATTGTGTTAAAAACACTAGGCTCCTCCTCGCTTGTGAAATAGCCATGCTGTGAGCCAACGATATTCAGTTGCGGATTTTTTTCGAGCAGGCGTTCTCGGAGTTTTTTTCCGCATTCTGGACTGCCGCCGAGGAAGTAGTGCGAGAAACTGGAGGGGCAGGTTGCGAGGAATTTTCGCAGGAAGGTGGGGCCATAAACGCGGTCTCGGAGCGCGGCACCTTGGCGGTTCAGGCACCAAATGAGGGGCATGCCATCGGGTATGAAGATGTCGATGCTGGCTGTGGTGGCAGCGAATGTTGGCTCATGCCGCCGCATCGTAACGATGTGGGTATTAGAAAAATCAACGGCGTAGGAGCCGGGTTCACGACAGCGGGCTAAGAGGTGCGCGCCGAGGGCCTCGTAATCGGTGCAGGCGAGGTCGGTGGAGAGGACGCGGCGGGTTGTGGGCATGCAGGGAAGGGGCGAGGGGCGAGGGTGTCTGGCCTGTCAGCGAGGTCTTTACTCTCGCAGACGGGACGCCGGCGTTACAATCAAGAGGTTTCGAGGGGAGCGGTTTGGTAAAACCATGGACAGCAAAATCATTCAGGAAGGGCGGCTGACTATTTCAACCCATGCTGCCGCCTTTGGTTACGGCTTTTGTGGCCGTTCCATGGCGAGAGGAGTCAGGTGGTGGCGTTTCCAGCACGCGGTTTTCGTTAACTGATAGAGGTAGGGAACTTCGAGGCGGTATCGAGGAGTTTTTGGGCGAGCGGGAGGAAGCGGAGGGCGCGGTCGTGCCATTGGGTGACGCGCTTGAGGCGGAGTTGGTAGTCGGCGTTGTGCTCGGAGGGTAGGCTGGCAAGGAGGGGCTTGAGGCCGGCGAGCTGGGTTTTGCTCGAGTCGATGCGGGGAATGAGGCGCTGGCGGACAAAGCCGGAAATGAGGAGCTTCAGCTCAAGCTTTGCGGCGTAGGTGGCAGTGCGCGTGCTGGCGTCGCGCTCGATGGCGCCGAGCGTCTCCAAGGCGCGGAGGCCCTGGCTTGCGGAGCCTTTGCTGATGTCGAGTCGCGCGGCGATGTCATCCATCGTCAGCGGCTCGGGGGAGGCGAAGAGAATGCCGTAGATCTGGCCGTGGGAGCGGGGGTTGCCGAAGAGATCAGCCAGCTCGGAAAAGACCTCGACGAGCGTGTTTTCAAAGTGCTCGCGGGAAGCCGTATCGGGGGCTTGCGTTTCAGGAAGAAGTGGTGCGGCGAGGCTCATCGGAAATCAGCGTTTCACAATCAGCGTGATAATTCAATTCAAATTGAATTTTATTTTTCGGAGGCCGGCGGGCAGGATCGCCACCAAGCCGCAAGCAGGCTGCCGATCAGACAATGGTAAACGGCGGAGATGGCTGCAGGAACCGGGGCGAGCGCGAATTGGGAAAAGTGGCGCGTGGCGAGCGCGGCGCCGAGGCCGCTGTTCTGCATGCCCACTTCGATGGAGATGGTGCGGCGGAGGGACTCCTTGCAGCCGCTGGCCAGGGCGAAAAGGTAACCCACTCCGAACCCCAAGGCGTGCAGCAAAAAGACCGAGACAAAAAGAGGCAGGGCGGCGCGGGCAATTTCCGCCTTCTTCGAGGCCACGATGCAGCCGACAATCAAAACGATGACCGCGGCGCTCAGCAGAGGGCCGATGGTATCCACCCAAGAGCGGATTCTTTCAGGGTCGCGCATTTTCCCCAGAAGCGTGTTTGCCGCCACGCCGCACAGGAGGGGCAGCATGACAACAATCAGCATCGATTGGAAAAGCGCGGCGGCATCGACGGGCAACCACGCCCCGGCAAGCCAATGGGTGAGCAGTGGCGTGGCGAAAATGGCGACGAGGGTGGAACACATCGTCAGTAAAACGCTCAGAGGCACATTGGCCTTGGCCAGGTAGCAGATCACATTGGAAGCCGTGCCACCGGGGCAGCAGGCGACAAGGATGAGGCCGATGGCCAGACCGGTTTCGAGCTGAAACATGCGGGCTACGAGCCATCCGGAAGCGGGCATGATGAGGAACTGGGCCGCCACGCCCATGGCGACATTTTTCGGATCCCGCGCCACGGCCGCGAAGTCTGCAAAGCGCAATGTGAGCCCCATGCCAAGCATGATCGCGCCGAGGCCGACTTCGATGTGCGGTTGAAACCAGGTCCACGCCGCCGGTTGGTTCCAAGCCCAGACGCAGCCGAGGATGATCCACACAGGGAAAAGCGCGACAGTCGTTCCAAGAATGCGTTTGAAGTTCACACGGGTAGTCTTTCAGGGGAGTTCAAGATCCAGCGATGAAATTTTCACGGTGCTTCCGTGGTGGGAGCAAGCGGGAGGAGAAGCGTTTCAAAGACACTCGCTCATTGATCCGGCCCGTGCTGGAAAAATGATCGTAAGAAACCGGAAAATCTCCAAATCTTACGCGCCTCGTGCAGAGGTCCCGTGAACCTAAATCCCACCAGCAAGACAGCAACCCGCGAAATCCTGTGGCCGATTGTCCGTCCCCACATGCCGCTGCTGACCGACGCTGAGATCGAGTCCGCCTGCCGCCGAGCGAAGGCGTGGGAATTCATCCCAAAGCTCGCCGAGGGGCTTGATACGCGTGTCGGCGAGGGCGGATCAAACCGTAACGGCGGCCCGCGCCTCGCCACCGACCGCAACTGCCCGCGCAGCCTTTTCCTTCGCAACGGCCAAATCCAACAGGCTGGCAGCTACGACTCGCTCGTCACAATCCCGGGCCGCTTCCGCGAACTCGTGGAGGGGCAGCAAATCTCCATATCCTGATCCACAATGCCGCGAGTTATTTTCCACCTCGATATGGATGCGTTTTACGCCTCGGTCGAACAGCGCGACGATCCGCGGTTGGCGGGCAAGCCTGTGATTGTTGGAGCGTCCCCCGAGCGTCGCGGGGTGGTGTGTGCGGCAAGTTACGAGGCGCGCGCGTATGGTGTGCGGTCCGCCATGCCGTCGCGCACGGCCCAGCGGCTGTGTCCCGATGGCGTGTTCATTCGCCCGCGCATGGATGTCTACCGCGCCGAGTCGCGAGAAATTATGGCGAGGCTCGCCACATTTGGCGGGCAGGTGGAGCAGGTTTCCGTGGATGAGGCTTACCTTGATATGAGCCACGCCTTTGAAGTGTTCACACGGGAGGCCGTGGTCGAGCTGGGCAGGCAAATGAAGGAGTTGATCCGCGCGGAGAGGCAGCTCACGGCGAGCATCGGGATCGGGGCGAACAAGCTGCTGGCAAAGATCGCCAGCGACCATGGAAAGCCGAACGGCCTCTTCTGCATCACCGAGGAGGAGAAGGTGGCCTTCCTGCGGCCGCTTCCGGCATCCGCCATTCACGGGGTCGGGAAGGTGACGGCCGAGGCGCTCGCAAGAATGGAACTGCGCACGATTGGCGACATCCAGGATTATGGTGGCGACCTGCGGGCCGTCGCCGGCTCGTTCGCGACGAAACTCAAAGCCTACGCGTTCGGGGACGACGCACGCGCCCTCGATCTCGATGGCGAGGTGAAAAGCATCAGTGCCGAGGAAACATTTGAGCGCGATACCGACGACCGCCGGATTCTCATCCCCGCGCTCAAGGAGCAGGCCCGTGATATCGCCGCGAAGCTCGGCAAGGAGCGGCTTGCTGGCCGCACTGTTCAAGTGAAGGTCCGCTACAGCGACTTTAAGACAGTGACCAGACAGACAAGTGTGGAGGAGCCTTTTGAGGCGGCGGAAACGATCTACGCGATCGCTTGTGCAATCCTGCGGAGGGAGGGGGTGGTCGACCGCCCTCTGCGCCTGATCGGGCTTGGCGTGTCTGGACTCGTGCCGCCGAGCGCCCAGATGGTTTTTGATTTCGACGGCGTCCAAAAACACCCGGAACCGGCTCAGGGAGTGGCTTTCGGAGCGGCGGGGCGGTCCATCGCGATCAACTCGGAGACGGTGGCGAATTTGTAGCCCTTTGCTTGGAGGGCATCGAGGGCGGCGGGCATGGCGTCGATGGTGGAGGCGTGGATGTCGTGGGCGAGGATGATGGCGCCTGGGGCGGCATTTTTGATGATGTGGCTGGAGACATGATCAGATTTGCGGATTTTCCAGTCTTGGGGATCGACTGACCAGAGGATGACGCTGAGGCCGTATTCCTCGTTGAGGCGTTTGGTGATGCCCGCGTTGATGGCTCCGTAGGGCGGGCGCATGGTCACGGGGAGGATGCCGGTGGCCTGTTGGATGGCGTCATTGGTCTGGGTGATTTCAGCGGCGAAGGCTGTCGGGCTGAGCTTTGGGAGTTGAGGGTGGTTCCAGGTATGGTTGGCGATCTCGTGGCCCTCGGCGACGATGCGCTTGGCGATGTCGGGATACTCGGCGACACATTTTCCAATGACGAAAAATGTGGCCTTGATGCCGCGCTCTTTGAGGATGTCGAGGAGACGGGGGGTAAGCTTCGGGTGAGGGCCGTCGTCGAAGGTCATGGCCACCGTGTTGCTCTCGACATTGCAACTGTTGTAGGCCGGCTTGCGCGGGGTGGTCGGGGCTGGAGCGGGCATGGGGGCGGCTACCGCAAGCAAGGGGGTGTTCGTAGGGTTAATGACTGGCTGTGGCTCCACCACGACAGGCGCTTGGGGAGCTGGGCGCGAGGGAATTTGGGCCTTGGCAGGTGCGTGAGATGTTAGGCAGATAGCGACTGTGAAAAAAAGAAAGGTGCGGGCGAATGCGGATTTCATCGGAATTCTCATACGAAGGTGGATGGGTGAAGATGGCACGGGTCAGTGGAAAAAAAAGCAACTTTTGCCGTAGGTTGTTCAGGGTTCGCTCAGGGTTTCCACTGGATTTTTGTGCCGGTGGGGAGAAGTCGGGCGGCGCGGAGGGCGTCCCAATTGGTGAGACGGAAGCCGCCGATTCCCTCGAGCGTTTGCATGGCGGCGGGCACGCTGGATCCGTGGAGGCCGAAAGATTGGGGAGTGGTCTCGGAGGCCTTGGCAAGATTGATCCAGACGACACCGACGGGGTTATTGGGGCCTGGCGGCAGGTATTGTTCCTGCGCGAGCACTGGGCGAACCGTGGCGGGGGTGGGGTTGGGATTGGTGTAGAAGGGGCTCCGTTTTTCGACTTGGACGACGCGGTCCTCCTGCAGTGTGGCGAGTCTGGGGTGGGCGATGACATCGAGAACCGTCCACTCGCCGCGGCCACGCAGGCCGGGACGGGCGCGACCGACGGGCATGACGGCAATGAGCCGGCCGGAACGGAAGATTTCGAGCGTCGAGACATCGGTGATCGTTGCGGAGAGGGGCTGGGATGGATCTGCCGAGGGTTGCAGACCGGTCGCAGGAATTTTTTCGATTTCAAACGGCATCACATTCGGCACGCGGAAGAGTGACCCAGCAACGGGTTGGGTGCCGAGCGACGGGTTGAGCTTTCGCAGGAAGGCCTCGTCGCAATGGAAGCGCTCGGCGACGAATTCCCACGGGGAGCGGTAGGCGAGGAAGTCGGCTGTGACCATTTCCTGATAGGTCGGGGGAGGAGTGGGGGCGGGCTTGGCTTTCGGGTTCGGCTTGTCGGCGGGTTCGCTTACGGCGCGGGCGGCTTTCGGCGGGGCGATGAAGCGGAAGTCGTCCGCGCGCAGAGTGTATGTGCCAAGCGTATCGCGCGTGTATTCCTTGGCACGCTCAACCAGGGTCGGGTGATCGAGCGTTTCGCCCCGGGCGGTCTGGTAGAGGTGGAGCGTCTTACCGAAAAGTGGGTCTGGCATGTCGCTGATCGGGCCAGTGCCGAAGCCTTGGTTGTCCAAGAAAACGCGGAGGAGGAGGACTTCTGACAATGCGATATCCGCTGGCGGTGGTGCGGTGGTTTGGGCTGCTGAAGACTTGGGTGTGCTTTTCAGAAGGCGCTTTTCTTCTGGACTGGGGATGCGCAGTTGTTGCCCGATTTTCAGAAAGTCGGTTTCTAGGGCGTTGAATTCCTTGAGTTGGGCGACAGAGAGTTGGAGCCGCTTGGCGATGTGGATGAGGACATCGCCTTTTTTAACCGTGTAGATATCTTGCGCCGACAGGAGTGCGGCGGCGCTGCCGGACTGGGTGGAGGGCCGTTGCTGGAGCACGGGAATCTCGCGGGTGGGCAGTCCCCATGCGGCCGAGGTCGGTGGGGCGACATTCCACTTCCATTTCACCGCACGCTCGAGGCCGGGCTCGACCGTCTGCGCGAGGGCAGGGAAAAAGACGGGGGCCAGTAGGAGAATCGCAGTGGAAAAAATGGCAAACCGGTGACGCATGGGATCAAGCAGAGCGTTTGGCTTTGAGGATGGACTCAATGCGGGTGAGCGGAAGCGTATTGATGACATCGTTTTTTGTGAGCCAGCCTTTACGGGCGACGCCGACGCCGAAGAGGAGATCCTGCAGGCCGGCGGTCGTGTGGGCATCGGGATTGATGGCGCATTTCACGCCTTTCTCTTTGGCGAGAGGCCACCAGCGCCAGTCGAGATCGAGGCGGCGGGGATTGGCGTTGAGTTCGATGATCGTGCCCGTGGCGGCAGCGGCATCGAGGATGGCGGGAATATTCAGTTGGTAGGGTTCGCGGCTGAGGAGGAGGCGGCCGGTGAGGTGGCCGAGCATGGTGACATGGGGATTTTCCATGGCGCGAATGATGCGGTTAGTCATCTCGGCCTCCGGCATGGTGAAGGACGAGTGGACGCTCGCCACGACATAATCGAGCGTGGCGAGGACTTCATCCGCAAAATCCAGCGAGCCGTCCTTGAGAATGTCGCACTCGGTGCCGGCGAAAATGCGGAATTCCTTGTCGGCAGCATTGAGTTCCGCGATGCGGGCGACTTGGGCGGCGAGGCGTGTTTCGTCGAGGCCATTTGCCTGAAATGACGCCTTCGAGTGGTCGGCGATGCCGAGATATTCGAGCCCGAGTTCCTTCGCGGCGGCGACCATGTTTTCCAGAGTGGCTCGGCCGTCGCTGGCGGTCGTGTGATTGTGAAAGGTGCCGCGAAGGTTCGTCCACTCGATGAGGTGGGGGAGTTTGTGTTTTTCGGCAGCATCGATTTCCCCCCGGTCTTCGCGGAGCTCGGGCTCCACGGGATCGAGGCCGAGTGCGCGGTAGATGTCGGCCTCCTCGTGAACCTCGGGCAGAGGTTCGCGGAGCTCGCGTCCCTCGGCGGCACTGAAGCGGTATTCGTTCAGCGACCAGCCCCGCGAGAGCGCGCGGGAGCGCATACGCACATTGTGCTCTTTGCTGCCGGTGAAATAATTCAAGGCGAAGGGAAACTCGGGGCCTGTGACGGCGCGGAGATCGCATTGGATGCCGCTCTTGAGGATGACGCTGGATTTTGTCGCGCCGTGGGCGAGCACATTTTCCACCAAGGGATGGGTGGTGAAGAATGCCATGACGGCTTCCGGTTGTTTGGTGGAAACGATGAAGTCGAGGTCGCGGACGATTTCTTTTTTCCGGCGGAAGCTGCCGGCGATCTGGGCGAGGTTGACATCCGGATGTCCGCGCAAGTCGTCCAGGAGACCCTCGGCGATGTGGGCGACATCGCCGAAGAGGAATTCCCCGGCGTGGCTGCGCATGTGCTCGATGCCCTTGAGGATGTTTGCGGCCGTCTTCTCGCCGAAGCCCGGCAGTGCGGCGACGGATCCGTCCTTGCAGGCGCGCTCGAGGCTTGTCACGGAGTGGACTTTCAAGGTGTCCCAGAGCGCTTTGATTTTTTTTGCGCCGAGGCCCTGAATCTCGAAAAGCGTGAGAATGTCGGGCGGAAATTCTTCGCGGAGGTGGTCGTAGTAGTCGAGACGGTTGTGGGTGGAAAGCTCGGTGATTTTTTCTCCAGTGGCTTTGCCGATGCCGTCAACTGCTGTGAGGCGTTCTTCGGCGATGAGCGTCTCGAGTGGCTCGGAGAGGGCCTCCAGCGCGCGGGCGGCGTGCGTGTAGGCTCGGACTTTGAAGGGATTCTCGCCTTTGAGTTCCAGCAGGCGGGCGATGTTTTCGAAGACACCGGCAATTTCGTCTTTGTTCATTGAAGGTAGGTTTGAAGCCTGTTCCGCCACCCGGGAAGCCACTTGGCCTCGTTGCGGGCGGGCGGGGCATTGCGAACGCGGCGGGTCAGGACGGCATCGGCGGCCCGGGCGAACTCCGGCAGGGCGTTTCCAGCGGATGGCATGGTTTCGAGAACCTGCAGGAGTCCCCAGCCCTGGCCGTTGTAGCGCTCGGCGGGGTTCACGCCCTCGCCTTTAAAGTTCACATAATCCATGAGCGCGTAGAAGCCGAGGGGCTCTGCGGCGACGCGGCGGAAGTTGGCTTCGATTTTTGCACGCTGGGCGGACGGTGTGGCGGCGAGCATTTTCGGCAGTGCGGCCTCCATGCGCATCGCGGCGTAGCGCGCCTGTGGGGCGACTGTTTGGGAAAGCATGGCGCGGAGGGCGGTGAGGCGGGGGCCATTGAGATCGGCCATGAACGCATCGCGGGTTTTCCAAGGGCAGGCGCCAAGCATCCAATTTTCGACCGGCGCGTTTTGTGTTTTCAGGAACCGTGCGAGGCCGGGCCAGCTTTCTTCAAACGGTCCGCTGCGTCCGGCGGGATACCAAATGAAATGGGCGATGCCGAGGGATGGGAACTCCTCGCCTTTGTTCCACGAGGTGAGGCCGCTGACTGTGCCGGCGCACTCGTTTTTCCAGATGCGGCGGCCGATTTCGAGTGCCTGCGCATCGCTGAGTTCGGCAGGGGACGCCAGGGCCGCGAGGGAGGACAATGCAAGTGTGGCCGTTAGAAGTTGTCGAATCATCTGGCTGTGCGAATTCCCCCGCTGGCGGCTGTCAGTTGGATTTTTTCTTGGTCGCTGTTGGGGTCGGCGATGGAGCTGGAGCTTTTTCGAGGATCGGTTTGATCGGGTCTTGCTTGCGGTATTGGCGTGGGAGCTTCGCTTGTGGGCGCTCGGGATCGTTGAGTTTGTTGAAGCGCTTGGCCTGCGGCTTGGTGAGCGGATCGTCGAAGATATCTTGGAAGCGCGTGTCCAGCGAGAGGGCGCGGTCGTATTCCGCCATGCCTTGGATGTAGCTATAGTAGGCCTGGAGGAGGAATGTCTGCGACTGAAGGAGTGAGGTCTGTTGGTTCAACACATCGAGCTGCGTGCCTGCGCCGGCATCGAGGCGTTCCTGCGCGAGGCGAAGGGCTTCCACTCCCTGCACCACGCTGGCCTCTTGGCTGTCCACGGTTTCGCGGGCCTCGAGGAGTTTTGAGATGGCCTCTTGGACTTGAAGGATAACTTCTCGCACGCCGTTGTCGTAATTGATTTTTCCCTGCTCCATGCGGGCCTTGGCGGTTTTCACATTGCCGTAGGTGAGGAGCCCGTCCCAGATGGCCCAGGAGCCCCTGACTCCGAAAAACCAACCGTTGACCATGTCGGTGAGGTTGTTTGTGAGGAAGTCGCTTTCGTTTGTCTGTCTTGCACTGGCGCTGATTTGAGGCAGGTAGCCGGCGACCTGTTGGTTGACGCGTGCGGCCTCGCCAAGGATGAGCTGGCGCTGGGCTTTGAGGTCGGGGTTGCGCGCGACGGCGATGCGCACGGACTCGTCGGAATTCAAGGTGCGGGGTTTATAGTCGAGTTTGCCAACAATGTTGAACGGAACCTCGCTCGGGAAGCCGGGTGGGTAGTCCATGCCCAGCAGGCGCACGAGTCGAAACATGGAAACGCGGTAGTTGTTCTGGGCTTGGATGAGCGGGGGTTTTGCGTTTGCAAGTGCGACTTCGGCTTGGAGAACATTGAAGCGCGGCACGGTGCCGGCCTCGTAGCGGTTCTGCTGGTCTTTCAATTGCTCTGTAAGGAGATCGACAGATTGTTGGTTGGCGATGATGAGGGCGCGATTCAGGACGACTTCGAAGAAGTTGGTCTTCACTTTTGAGATGACCGTATCAATGACGCTGCGCAGGCGATAGTAGGCCTCTTGCTCATCCGAGAGGGCTGCGCGTATGCCGGAGACAACAGCGCCGCCGTCGTAGATGAGCTGAGAAAACTCTATGCTGACGCTCCAAGCCTCACTGTTGATATTCCCCCCCCCGAAGCTCACATCGTTGATCTCGCGGCTCGTGAAGCCGTAGTTGGAATTCAAGGAAACCTGGGGGATGAGTTTTGAGCGGATGCTGATGAAGCGACCGGAAGAGGAATTCAGCTCTTGGGCGGCAGCGAGGATTTCCGGGTTTTGCTTGATGGCTGTTTGGAGGGCGTCCTCGATTTTCAAGTCGGGGACCTTGGGATTTCTTTGCCTGGCGATGAGTTCGTTAAGGGCTTTGTAGAAGTCGGTGGTGGCCATTTCCTTTGTCACTGCGGCGCGGGAGCTTTGCTCCAGCACAGGGGTGGCGGGGCTTGGCGCAAGCGGCTCGGCGGATTGTGCGGGCAGTGGCGCGGCGAGCTCGCTGGAAATCTGGCTCGGCGACGACAGGGGTGGAGCGGCAGGCATCACGGGCAGTGGAAGAGGCAGGGTGCCGTCTGGAAGAGGTGTGCCTGTGGGGGTCGGGCTGATCGAGGGAAGCGGCAGCGGGGTGAATTGAGGAAGTGGCGGCGGTGGCGGCAAATCTTGGAACTGAGGACTCGGAGTGGGTGTTGGGGTCTGTGCACCAAGTCGGAGAGCTGAAAGGAGAAGCAAGGCGGCGGAAAGAAAGGTGGAGAATTTGGGTTTCATGGCAAGGGCAGGCAATTTGAACAAGACGGGCATTTTAGGCGAGAAACAGCCGCTGAAAAGAAAATCGAATCGATCATGGCTGGATTTATTCTGGGATGGGCGCCGCCGATGTATCTGCGGGAGACAAATCCGAAACGATAGGTGCTCCTCCTGGGGGCGATGGGCGCGGGAGGTAAATCTTGTCTCCATCGCACGGATCGCCTCCTAAAATATCGGCTATGATAAAGGGATGGGCTCTCAGCGAGGTGATCATCAGGGTTCCGGACTCGCGCCCATTCCGAACGCAAAGGTATTTTTCTCCGACTACGCAAGGCGTCGCCGATTCGGCCTCAACAAGGGCAAAATTCTCGTTTTTGTTGACCATGCGAATCGTGCCCCCCCAATTGACGGGCGTGGCCACGGGAGGGGCGGGCTTCTTTTTTGGGAGAAATTTACCTAAGTTGCCGAGCCAGGAAACGCTCGGTGCGGGCGCTCTCTTCTCCCGCTGGCCTGTGCAGGCAGTGAGTGCAAGAAGCGTCAGCACTGTGGCTATGCGGATTTTTCGACTCATCAGGGCAGCCAAGCGGGCTCGCGGGGAGGTGCCTTAACGGAGGAGGCAGCAGCTTCATCTTGAAAAACAGCTCGTTGCCCGTCCTTCCGGACAAGGACCACACTCTTATCCTGCTGCGTGACTTTGAGGAATACAGTTTCCCCTGGATCTGAGTCGCTCAGGTTGGCGATGCGCCAGTGGTGATCAATCCATCGGACGGCTTCAGGCGGGAGGAAGTTCTCGTGGATAAGATGGTCCAGATAGGCCTGCGACGAAGTGGCGCGGATTTCAAAGGGCCAGCCCAGCGTGGTTTTTCCGTATTGGAAACCATCCAGTGCCATTTTCTGGGATGCGCGGTGGATTTCGATAGTTTGCCAAGCAACATCTGGCACTGGTGCCGTGTTGGGAATTGGGATGACTGGGGAAATGTCAGGTTCCGGCGGCGGGGGAACTTTTCGGCAAGCGTTTGATGTCAGGAGGCAGGTAGTGAGAAAGAAAAAAAATGACACATGCCAACTGGGTCGCATGTTGAGAATCCTATACTCGGCGAACGCTCGAATGCAAACTCCCGGGCCGCCTGATTTACGAGATCGGGATTTTGAGCAAATTAAAAGCCCTTGCCGCTTGACCCGACTTGGATGTGTCGCCATAGTGCTCGGTTCCGGAAGGAAAGCGCTGCGGCTACAGCTCGTTGCTTTCTGTTTCGGCAGAAACGACTTTATGAATTCCGAACTCATCACAATGCTAGACCTGCTGGAGCGTGAGAAGGGCATCAAACGCGATGTCTTGGTGGATGCTATATCCACATCCATCCTGACGGCTTCAAAGAAAAGTTTCACCTCGGGCACCCGAGAGCTTCGCATCGAAATCAATCCTCAGAGTGGCGCCATTCGCGCCATGGCAAAGCTCATTGTTGCAGAAAAAGTGACCTGCCCTCATGAAGAAATACAACTTTCTAAAGCGAAAGCCATCAAACCGGATGTGCTCCCTGGTGAGGAGATAGAAGTCGAAGTCACGCCGCGTGATTTCGGCCGCATTGCTGCCCAAGCGGCGCGCCAAGCCATCAACCAGCGCCTCCGCCAGATCGAGCGCGAAATGATTTACGATGAGTTCAAAGATCGGGCCGGCGAGATCGTGACCGGCACTGTTCGTCGATTTGAGCGTTCGGATGTTATTATCGATCTTGGCAAGTTCGAAGGCATCATGCCATCTCGCGAGCGGGTGCTCACCGAAGAATACAATATCGGAGACCGGCTGCGCGCTTACGTTGTGGCCGTGGAGAGCGGTAGCCGCGGTCCGGAGATTATTCTTTCCCGCAGCCACCCCAATTTCGTCCGCCGCCTTTTCGAACTCGAGGTCAGTGAGATCGCAGACCACACGGTTGAACTTAAAGTTCTTGCCCGAGAGGCTGGTTTCCGCACGAAAGTCGCCGTGCACAGTGCTGACCCGAAGGTTGATCCTGTGGGTGCCTGTGTCGGCATGCGAGGTGCCCGTGTGAAAAACATCGTCCGCGAACTCAATAACGAAAAAGTCGACATCATCCGCTGGGATGCTGATCCGCTGAAGTTCGTAAGCGCTGCACTCAAGCCCGCAAATATCAAAGCCATCACAGCTGACGAGGCGAGAAAAACCATTCAGGTTCTTGTTCCGAAGGAGGATCTTTCCATCGCCATCGGACGCAAAGGGCAAAATGCCCGCCTCACGGCCAAAATGTGTGGTTGGGAAGTGGATATCCAAGAAGACAAGCGCGAAGAAAAGGCTCTCAAAAACAAGACCGACGAGGCCGCCCACTCGCTTGCTGAGGTTCTTGGAATCTCCGAAGATGACGCTCTCAAACTCACGGCCGGCGGCATGAATTCCATCGAGGTCGTCCAATTAGCGGGAGCCGAGGATATTGCCGACGCGCTTGGTTCCGATATCGAGACCGGACAGCGAATCCTCGAGGCAGCACAGGCTACACAAAAAACTCCCGCCGCCTGAGGGGTATGAAAACGTTCCCCCGGCTCGTAATTCACCATGGCAGAGAAAACAAAGAAAAAAACAATCGAGGAGAAGCCGACCGCGACACGACGTCCGGTAGGAACCTCGCGCTCCACGCGCAATTTACGTCCCACAGCTGAATCTCCTGCTCCGCCAGCCACACCACCCCCCGAGCCTAAAGTCCAAGCTCCGACGGTGGATCTGCTCGAACCGGTTAAAAAAGTCAGAAAAACCTCGGATCGTCCGGGGATACAGCCTTTCATTAAGCCCCTTGTAGCTCCACCGGCTTCAAAGACGCCACTACCACCTCCACCGGAGCCTGTTCTGGAACCTGCTCCGCAGGAGGAAACGCCCGAGGCCATGGAGCAAGACGCTGAAGTTCACGAGAACTCAGGAAAAAAAGTCATCAATATCAAGCCTCCGATCGCCGTGAGGGTTCTTGCTGAAGAGCTTGGCTTGAAGCCCTTCCAGCTGATCAAAGACCTCATGTCGCTTCAGATATTTGCAAATCTGAACCAATCGGTGGAATCCGATGTCGTTGCGAAAATCTGTGAAATGCATGGATTTGTGTTCGAACGCGAGCGCAAGGACACCTCCAAGGGGCACCACAAGGTCGAAGCCAAAGTGGAGGTTCCCAAGGCACCCGAGCCTGCCAAGATCGATGAACTCAAGCTGCGCGCTCCGATTATCACTTTCATGGGCCATGTCGACCACGGCAAAACCTCTCTTCTTGATGCGATTCGCAAGGCCCGCGTCGCAGCCGGTGAAGCTGGCGGCATCACGCAGCATATCGGGGCTTACAGCGTGGAGCGTAACGGCCAAAAAATCACTTTCCTCGACACCCCCGGCCACGCCGCCTTCACGGCCATGCGCGCCCGTGGAGCAAATATCACGGACATCGTTGTCATTGTTGTGGCGGCGGATGACGGACTCATGCCGCAGACGCTCGAAGCGATCTCGCATGCCAAGGCTGCCAAGGTAAAAATCATGGTGGCCATCAACAAGATCGATATGCCCTCGGCAAACCCCGACCGTGTTCGCACGCAGCTGCAGGAGAAAGGCCTCACACCCGAGGATTGGGGAGGAGATACCATCTGTATTCCGGTGAGCGCCACGAAGGGAACTGGCATCAGCGACCTTCTCGACTCTATGCTTCTTGAAGCTGAGATGCTGGAGTTGAAGACAAGCTCGACGCTGGATGCACGGTGCACAGTTATCGAAGCTCAAGTCGAGCAGGGCCGAGGCCCCACAGCCACAGTCATCGTTCGGATGGGCACATTGAAAACGGGCGATATTTTTATCTGCGGCAGCCAGTGGGGCAAGGTGAAGCAACTCACCAACGATCTTGGGAAACCCATCAAGGAAGCAGGTCCCTCAACGCCCGTAAAAATTCTTGGCCTGAGCGGTATTCCAAATGCAGGCGACGAGCTTGTGGTGATGGATTGCGAGAAATCCGCCCGTTTTCTGAGCGAGGAGCGGTTGGCCGACCTGCGCGACACCAAACTTTCCTCGCCGCAGCGCACCACGCTGGAGAACCTTTTTGCCAGTATTGCTTCCGATGCAAAGCCGACCCTGAAAGCAATCATCAAATGCGATGTTCAAGGTTCGCTCGAGGCTGTTGTTTCTTCGCTCAAGGAAATTCCGCAGAAGAAAATCTCTCTCGATATCATTCACAGTGCTGTCGGTCCGATCACGGAATCCGATGTCATGCTCGCCAGCGCCTCAAATACCGTCATTATTGGTTTTGGCACGAAAACCGAGAATAGCGCGGCGCAAGCTGCCAAGCGCGAGGGCGTTCAGATTAAGCTGTTTAGCATTATTTATGAATTGCTCGATCAGGTCCGTGAATCCATGAGCGGATTGCTCGCACCTGAACTTCGTGAGGCCATTATCGGCCATGCGGAGGTCAAGCAAGTGTTCGACCTCACGAAGGGTAAAGTCGCGGGTTGTATCGTTACGGACGGCCGCATTGCCCGCAGCGCCCGCGCCCGTGTGCTGCGCCGCCGCCAACCCATTTACGACGGAGGCATGGCCACCCTGCGCCGCTTCGCCGATGAGGTTAAGGAAGTGCGCTCAGGTCTGGAGTGCGGTATTAAGCTCGGTGACTTCACGGAATACCTGCCCGAGGACATTATCGAGTGCTACACATTGGAAAAAATCGCCCAGCAATTGTAAAAAGTTCTTGCTCCAACATCGGCAGCGCCCGGTAATCAACCTGCCGTCAGTGAGTTTTGTCGAACCTTTATCTCTCGAATCTCGTAAAACTTAGAAACTTCGCTCGCAGGGAAGCCTAACGCCTGCTCAGACCACACGCTCCATGAAAAACAGACTTGTCAGGGTATGCGAAGTTCTCAAAAGGGAACTCGGCATGATCATCCGCCGCGAGATGGAATTTGAGGATACCCTCATTACCGTGAGCGGAGTGGACATCACTCCCGACCTCAAACAAGCCCATGTTTTCATTTCCGCGTTGGGCTCGCCGGCTGGGCGCCGCAAGGCCATGGAGGCGCTCGAGGAGCACCGGGTCACTTTTCAGAATGAGGTTGCCCGACGGGTCCACATGAAACACACGCCGCATTTGAATTTTCGTCTCGACGATGCCATACAGCGAGGCACACGGGTGATCGATATTATGGACGAACTGGGTCTCAAGGAGGAATTACCTGATGATGAATCTGAACTTTGACACCATCTCCGATGCACTTCGCGATGCGCGCACTGTGGGCGTCGCCAGCCATCTTCGCCCCGATGCCGACGCACTCGGGTCGACCATTGCGTTTGCCCTGTGGCTGCGCGATTGCGGCAAGGAAGTCGTGGCCTATAACGAAGAGGGATCCACTTCAAAATTCCATTATCTGCCGTGCCACGAAATCATCAGCCTTCCCCCCACCGCACCGCAAAAATTCGATGCCTTTGTCGCGCTCGACACTTCGGTGAAAAATCGCCTTGGCAGCGTCCTCGAGGCCATCGCGCCTGGCACGCCGATCCTTAATATCGACCATCACATCAGCAACGAAAACTTTGGGGATGTGAACTACATCGATCCCTCGGCGCCTGCGACGGGGCAGATTCTGCTGGAATTTTTCCAGCGTGTTGGCGCGCGTATTTCTCCCGAGATGGCGACCAATCTCTTTGCGGCCATTTCCACGGACACCGGTTCGTTCCAGTATGCTGGCACTAATGAGCGCACCTTCGCCGCCGCCTCGCATCTCATCAGTTGTGGTGTGGATGTGCCTGGGCTCTCCCGTGCGATTTACGACAATCAGCCGCGCCGTCGCTTCGAGCTTCTCCGGCACGCGCTTAACTCGGCCGAGTTCCACTGCGCCGACCGCATCGCCACTTTTTCCCTCCCGCTGGATTTGGTTGAAAAACTCAAAGTCCTTCCGGAGGACAACGAAGGCATTATTGATCACCTGCGCTCTGTCGAGGGCGTCGAGGCCGCTGTATTTTTTGAGGAACTCCCCGAAGGTAAGGTGCGCGTGAGCGCCCGCTCCAAATTTCCCAGAATCGATGTCTGCAAGGTTTGCAAAAAATTCCATGGCGGCGGACATCCCATGGCCTCTGGCGCTCGCGTGGATGGCACGCTCGAACAAGTAAAAAACGACTTTCTGAAAGCTCTCTCTGATGAAATCCGGAACTGAAATTGATGGCGTCCTGCTCGTGGACAAAGCCGCTGGCATGACATCGCACGATGTCGTGGCGATCACGCGTCGGGCACTCAACACGAAAAAAGTCGGCCACTGCGGCACGCTCGACCCGCTGGCCACCGGTCTCCTGATTATTACAATCGGGCGAGGAACAAAAATCCAAGATCTCCTCATGAGCGAAGACAAGGAGTATGTCGGCACGCTGCGTTTGGGCGAAGTCACGGACAGCCAGGACTCGGATGGACAGATCACCGAGACGCGCTTGGTTCCTGATTTAACTCGGGAACAAATCGACGCAGCTTTTGCAAAATACCATGGCGATTTTTATCAGATGCCGCCAATGGTCAGTGCTATCAAGAAAGACGGCGTGCCGCTCTACAAGCTCGCGCGCCAAGGCAAAACCGTCGAGCGCGAGCCCCGCTTTGTTCATGTTTACGCTCATGAAATCCAAGGTGTGAGAATACCCGAAATCGATTTCCGTGTTGTTTGCAGCAAGGGATTTTATGTCCGCACCTACGCCAACGATATTGGCGAAGAGCTCGGCTGCGGCGCACATCTCAAGTCCCTGCGGCGCACAAAATCCGGACGCTTTAGTGTGGACGGTGCTGTGACCGTGGCGGAACTGAAGACCGGACCGATTGAAGCCATCGCCCAGCGCATCCTTTCTCTTCCAGCCGTCTCGAGGCTGCGTGGTGCCTGATGAAAACTCTGCACGCCATCGACGCCCTCGCGAAAATCGACGCGCCCTTGGTGTTGGCTATTGGAGTCTTTGACGGAATGCACCTCGGCCATCAGGCCGTCTTGCAGGCTGCGGTGGACTCCGCCGTGCGCATCGGTGGTATTCCCGTTGCTCTCACCTTTGATCCTCACCCCGCTTGCATTCTGCGCCCGGAAAATGCCCCCCGCCTCCTGACACCTCTCGACTTCAAGCTCTGCCTGATGGAGCGGCAGGGCATCCAGCACGCCCTTGTCATTTCTTTCGATAGCGCCTTCGCCGCGATTGAGGCCGAGGAATTTGTGTTGAAACTTTGCCGCACGGCCCCTCAGTTGGAGGGGATTTGTATCGGTGAAGGCTGGGTTTTTGGCCACGCCCGCAGGGGAAATGCCCGCTTGCTTCAGACCCTTGGGATGAAAAACGGTTTCTTTACGAGTGCTATCGCTCCCGTTCTCGTCGATGGCGAAGTTGTCAGCAGCACGCTCATTCGGGAGTCCCTCGCAATGGGCAATCTTGCCAAGGCCGCGCGACTCCTCGGCCGGGATTTTTCGATTCGCGGCCATGTGGTGCACGGTGCCGGCAGGGGCAGGCAAATGGGCTTCCCCACTGCGAATATCGCGACAGGAAATGAGCAGTATCCGCCGGATGGAGTTTACGCCATCGAAGCAGGATGGAACGGGAACAAGCGTCCCGGCGTTGCAAACATAGGCGTTCGACCGACCGTGTCGGGAGACGGCCGCCGCGTGCTTGAGATCCATCTTCTGGATTTTTGCGAAGATCTCTATGGTTCTGAAATGGAAGTTTCCTTCCTCCAGTTCATGAGGCCAGAGCAAAAATTTGAGAATCAGGATGCCCTCTGCGCGCAAATTCACCATGATATCGGCCTGGTGCGCGCACGGCTCCAAAACAGCAAAGCTGAGGTATGAGCTCGGCATGGCATTTCCGCGCCTACGACGAAATGTCCGGTCCGGATAGCCGCCCGCGCGAAGTTTACAAGTCCCTCTTCGAGCGGCTTAACAAAATGCCCCTCGCCCAAGTGCGCAGCCTCGACGATCGACTCGAGGCCACCATGCGCGAGATGGGCGTCACCTTCGACATCGACCGCGACCGCCCTTGGGGCTCACGCGCGTGGTTCTGTGATCTTCTCCCCCAAATTTTCACCCCGGCCGAGTGGAGACCCTTGGAAGAAGGGGTTCGCCAACGCATGCGCGCGTTTGAGTGTTTTCTCAAAGACATCTACGGCTCGAAGCAAATCCTTCTTGATGGCGTGCTGCCGGTCCCACTCGTCCTTGGCAGTGAATTTTTCCAGCGCTCCGCGGCGGGCCTGCCTTTGCCGGGCGAGGCCTTTCTGCATTTGAGCGGAGTCGCCGTTTGCCGCCTGCCGGATGGAGCGCTTGCCGTGAAGCACCACTATTTCAGCCACGCTTCCGGCATGTCCTACATGATCCAGAACCGTCGCGCCCTCACGCGGATCATTCCCCAATCTTTCCATGACACCGGCATCCACTCGATATCGGATGTTCCCACGGGCATCCTGGAAATGCTCCGCGCCCACTCCAGCGAGCCCGACCCCATGGTCGTGCTTCTGACTCCCGGTCCGTTGAGTCCGGCCTATTCCGAGCACAGCTTTCTCGGCCGGCGCATGGGCATTCCCCTCGTGCAGGGTGGTGATCTGCTCGTGCTCAACGACGAGGTCTATCTCAAAACCGTTTCCGGCCTAAGCAAGGTGGATGTGATCTACTCCCGTCTCACCGACCGCTGGTTGGATCCCCTGGTCTTCCGCCGCGATTCCATGCTGGGAGTGCCCGGCCTCGTCCACTGCATCCGAAAAAAAAGCGTGGCTGTGGTCAATGCGATCGGCTCACAGCTCTCCGACGACCGCTCCCTGCTGCCGTTCTCCGGACAGATCATTCGATACTATCTGGGTGAGCAACCGCTTTTGCCCACGCTCGCCACCCACTGGCTGGGTGATCACGATCAGCGCGAGCATGTGCTTGCCGACATCGAAAATTTCACAATTCGCGGCCTCTACGGTGAAAAAATTTACCTGGGCGGCGATGGCCGGCTGCCCTCGGAGGCATCGATTGCTGAAGTCCGCAGGGAAATCCTCAAGTCGCCCGGACGCTTTGTCGCCCAACCGCAGGAATGCGATGCCCAGACGATTACCTTTCAGGACGGCGAGCGCCGTAAGAGCCGCCAAGACCATATTCTTTTTGCCCTTAGAAAAAGCGGTGGCGACATTGAGGTCTTTCCCGGCGCCCTCACCCGCGTCTCCACGAAAAGCTCTGAATACACCTCCTCCGAGCTTGGCGGTGGAAGTAAGGACACTTGGGTGGGCGTCGGCCTGAACAAGGAAGCCGAGCAGTGGGATGCCACGCGCCAAGTGGACTCCAAAGTCGCGCTCCACGGCGTCACCAGCCGCGTGGCGGAGGCCTACTACTGGCTCGGTCGCTATCTGCAGCGCGCTTACGACCTGGCCGGAATGGTGGGGGCCATCGAGTCGCTTGAGTTGGAGGAGCTGAACCCGACCGAGCGCATGAACTACCGGCCCGTCTGGAACCGCATTCTTCCCATGCTTGAGGGCGCGGGCTCAAGCTCCCGCCGCACGATATCGAGTCCCGAGGGCCGCTACCGCCTGGCCTTCGATCCCGCCGAGGCTGGATCCATCGTCAGCACCATCCACCGCGCCTTTGGCAATGCGGAGTCCGTCTTGGAAACCCTGAGTCTCGACGCGTGGGCCGTCATGAGTGGATTGCGCGAACGCTTCGATGCCGTGCTTTTCCAGCCCGATGCCCCCGCCGAGGTGCTTGCCAATGCCAGCCGCGAGTTTTGCCTCTTGGCCCGTGAGATGATTCCCCGGTTTTTTGGCACAGCGAAGTGCACGATGTTGGCCGATGATGGGTGGAACTTTTGTGAGATCGGCCAGTTGTTGGAGCGCGCCGCGATCACCGCCAATGCGGTCGCCTCGATTGCCGGACCTCTCATGCAATCCTCCGGAAAAAGCCTCGGCCCGCATGCTGTCGAGATTAGGCTTTCCGCTTTCCTCCGCCTCTTAAACAGCCGGGACATCTACCGGCGGGTTTATCAGATGCGCATCGAGCCGCTTCCGCTGCTGGATCTCCTCTGGACGAATCCCGTGGCCCCGCGCTCGGTGGTGCGTTGTTTGGAGGGCTGTGCGGCCCGCATCCGGGAGAGAGGCAGTGTGATATCTCCCGCGACCGACCGCGCCTTGGCCACCATGGAAAATCTCATTCAGGCCATCCGCTCGAGTGATTGGGAGAGCTTGCTTGGCGCCAGGAAACGGCCGAACACCAAATCTCCGCTTCAGACCCACTCGGAAATCCTTCTTCAAAGTCTGCTCGGCCTGCATACGGTGATTTGTGACAGTTTTCTGAACCACCAAGTTCTCATGCACAGCGAAACGAAGCCCCTTTTCAAAGACTGATTATGCTTTTCCATGTCGTGCACACCACCGGCTACCACTATGTGGACACGGCCATGGAAGCTTACCTCGAGGTGAGGCTTACGCCGCCGGTGCGCGCGGAGCAGGAGATCGTGCGTCATCGCATCGAATTCCTGCCGGCCGCCCAGGTTTCCGACTACCTCGATTATTTTGGAAACCAAACAACATTCTATTCGATGACGCTGCGCCACCGTCAGCTCAAGGTCACGAACCGATTGACTGTTCGGACGCGACCCCGCGTTTTGCCCGAGGTCGGTCTTTCACTCAGCGTGGCCGAGGCGCGGCAGATTTTGAAGACGGCCGGCACAGGCGTCTTTGACTATCTGCAACCCACCGAAGCCATTCCGTCGGCGTCCGAGTCCACCGCTTGGGCGCGCGAAATTCTTCGTGAGAACTGTCCCTTGCGTGAGTGTCTGGAGGCGCTCAATGCAACAATCCATCGCGAGTTCAAATACCGCTCCGGCTCGACCGAGATTGAGACTCCGCTCTCCCATATTTGGAAAACCCGAGAGGGTGTCTGCCAGGATTTCGCCCATGTGATGCTCGGCATCCTTCGCGCGGCACACCTCCCTTGCCGCTATGTGTGTGGTTATATCGAATCCGAGCCTGCCGTTCCCGCTCATCCCGCCCAGAGACCTCTTGTCGGATCCCTCGCCACGCATGCTTGGGTGGAGGTGCTCGTTCCCGGCATGGCATGGGTGGCCCTCGACCCCACAAACAACCAGTGGTGCGGGGAGCAGCACATCACGGTTGCCGTAGGCCGCGACTTCCTCGATGCAGCACCCGTGCGGGGAACATTCAAAGGTTCGGCCTCGCAAAAACTCAAAGCGCGTGTGAGCATGCAAAGAATTCCTGAAAAACTATGAAACTCAAAATCACCAAGGAATCGGTTTACACCTACGAGGGCAAGGTGTCGTTCTCACCCCACCACGCGCGGATTTTTCCTCGCATCGACCTCCTCGTTAAAGTCGCAAGCATGCGCTTTGAAACGCAAGCCTCCGCAGATGTTCAATTCCGCCAAGACTTGTTCAACAACCACATCGCGTATTGTTTCTATCCGGAAATGTCGTCCGTTTTGCCTTTTCGGCTGGAACTCGAACTCGAGGTGATCGAGAAAAATCCCTTCCATTTTCTTTTGGAACCACATGGGCTGCAGATTCCTCTGCAATATACCGAAAATGAACGCATCATTCTTTCCCCCTACCTCACACCCGTGGGCGATTGCGCGCTACCGCCACCACTCGCCCCCTGTGGCCCGCGCCCCACGGTCGAGACGATCTTGAATTTCAACCACTGGATCCACGACAATATGGAATATGAGGTGCGGCCGGATGGTTTGCCGCACACTGCGGAAGAAACCCTGCAACGGGGCTCCGGCTCATGTCGCGATTTTGCGGCGCTTCTCACCGAGGCGCTTCGGCGGAACGGTGTGGCCGCTCGCCTTGTGAGTGGATTTGTGTGGGAGGGCGACAAGGCGGAGTCGGAAAGACGCGCCTCCAGCGCCATGCACCTGTGGGTGGAAGCTTGCCTGCCGGGCGCTGGATGGGTCGGTATCGACCCCACCAACGGTGTGCTCACGGACCACCACTTTGTCGCCACCGCAGTCGGCCGTCGGCATGAAGATGTGGCACCGATCAGCGGCGCCTACTACAGCAACGCCACTGTGGCCAGTAGCCTCGCCACAACGATCTCGGTGGAGAAAGTTGGCTGAGCAAGCACCTCGGCCACCCTTTCGCATTACTTAGAAACCCAATTCGAAGCCGAAGCGTATATCATCTGACACGTACGCTCGAAGACAAACCATCTTCCCACCAAAAATGAAATTTTTCACCGGCTGCACGGCATTGATCACAGGCGCGTCCTCAGGGCTGGGATCGGAATTTGCGCGCCAACTCGCGCCCGTGGCTTCCCGCCTCGTTCTCGTGGCACGACGCACGGACCGTCTTGAGGAACTCGCCGCCACTCTGCGCGGTGTCCACCCGAAGCTCGATGTCCGAATCTTTCCAGCCGACCTCGCCGATCCATCTCGACGCGATGCGCTGGCTGGCTGGCTGCTGAACGAAAAAATCGATGTCGATTTTCTGGTGAACAATGCCGGCCTGGGAGACCACGGGCCCTTTGAATCCAGCGAGTGGAGCCGCGTGCAGTCGATGATCGATGTCAATATCTCCGCCCTCACGCATCTCACCCATCTTCTTGTCGGAAAAATGATCGTCGGAGGCCGAGCCGCCATTCTGAATGTCAGCAGCGTGGCCGGGTTTTTCCCGCTACCCAACATGGCGGTTTACTCGGCTACGAAAGCCTATGTCACGAGCTTTTCGGAGGCGCTTGCTATGGAGTTGCGCCCCAGAGGCATTACCGTCACGGCGCTTTGCCCCGGCCCGGTTCCTACAGAATTTTTCGATATTGCGACGCGCCCCGGCGAGGCAGATCGGGAGTCCCATTTTAAAACCTTCCCCGCCTTTGTGGTCTCTGCCACAGAAGCCGTGCGGGAGGGCCTGCGTGCCGTTGCAAGTGATCGTGCCCGCGTGATTCCGAACCCCTTGCTTGCGGTGGCGGTTTCCGTCGCCCTAGTCGTTCCCTTTTTCATCATCCGCCGCATCCTTGCTGCGAAAGCCTCTTCCTTTTAGAAAATCAGCCCGATGCCCACATCCACCACGAGCCACACCGAATCCCTCAGCTTTGCCGAGGCGTTTGAACTCATCAACCCTCACCTCTACACTGTTGAGGAACGCATCCGCGCGCAGGCAAAGTCGTTCGATCCTGCGGTGGAAGGATACATCGCCTATATCTGTGGAGCAGGCGGCAAGCGCCTGAGGCCTGCCTTGGCGCTACTCTCTGCCGGCGCCACGGGCAAAATCACTCCTTCGCATGTGGATCTCGCGGTCATCTTGGAACTCATCCACATCGCGACATTGGTGCACGACGATATTATCGATGGGGCGGATCTCCGGCGCGACCAGCCCTCGGCAAACGCCAAGTGGGGGAACTCCATTAGCGTCCTCCTCGGCGATGTGCTCTTCGCCCACGCGCTCAAGCTCTCCACAAATTTTAGCAACAGCGACATCTGCCGTCGCATCGCAGATGCCGCCGCCGAGGTCTGTTCGGGCGAGATTATTCAGACCCAGCGTCGTTTTGATCTCAAACTCACCACGGCAGACTACTATCGTATCATTGAGATGAAGACGGCCGCACTCTTCACGGCCGCCTGCGAGCTCGGGGCCTTCATCAGCGAAGCCAGCCCCGCTATCATTGGATCCTTGAAGACCTTTGGAACCAAGCTCGGCGTGGCTTATCAGATCTACGACGACATTTTAGACTTGGCCGGAAATGAAGAAGAGACCGGCAAAACCCTTGGCACGGATCTTCAAAAAGGAAAATTCACACTTCCCGTGTTGCTTATGCTCCAATCCGGTAAGGATGTGAACGCGCTGCGGGATATGTTGCTTCAGGATGGGCCAACGGCTCCAAGCGCTCTGGCAGCCATTTTGCAAGACGCTGGCACGATTGAAAATGCCAAGGCAATCGCCCGCAGGTTCATTGGCGAAGCCACCGCCCAGCTGGACGGCATTCAGAACAATCGCTACTCGCGCGGCCTGCAATCCATCCCCCGGCACTTGCTCGGCTTGCTCAACGGACTGTGACGAGTCGCTCCGCTATCTCCTCGGCCGGGTAGGTCCAGATCTCGGAAAGTGTGGGGTGGTAATGCGGGATGGCGGCGAATTCCGACACAGTGGCTCCGTAGCGCATCGCCACAACGATCTCATGAATAAGCTCTGAGGCATGAGGGCCGATCACCACGCCGCCGAGAATCGACCCGTCTGTTCGTGATGCCGTGAGCTTCACAAATCCGTGCATCTCCCCCATGAGGAGCGATTTTCCATGGTCGTTGAATGGGTAGGTCGCTGTATAGAAGGGAACGCCCGTGGCATTCAATTCGGCCTCGGTGGCGCCGACGCTCGCAAATTCCGGGTTGGAGAAAACAGCAAAGAGTTTCAGGCGGTAATCCATCCTCGGCAGCTTGCCCGAATAACGGCCGATACGGGCTGCGGCATTTGTGGCCGCGATCTCTCCCTGTTGGATGGCTACATGGACGACTTCGAGACCGCCGCACACATCGCCCGCCGCGAAAATATGCGGGATGGATGTCGCCTGGGTGGCATCGACTTGAATGCGGCCGTTCGCGGTTTCCAATCCAAGCGCTTCGAGGCCCTCTGAAGCCGGCGTGCGCCCCAAGGCGTTGAGCACGCAGTCTGCATGCAGAGTGATCGCAGACCCGTCCTTTTCAAAAAGGACACACATGCCATCGCCTGTTTTTTCGATCTGCACAAGCCGGGTGCCAGTGTGGACCGTAATCCCATCCGCCCGCAACCCCTCGTCCAATGCGGCCGCTGCGTCGAGGTCGCTGCCACTCAGAATCTGCGGGCTTCGCTGCACGATCGTCGTCTCCGCTCCGAAAGCCCGGCAGTAGGAGGCCATCTCGAGTGCAACCGGACCCGCACCAAGGACGATGATCGACTGCGGAATGGCTTCGAGATCAAGAAGGTCGTCACTCGTCAGGCAATGGTCGAGACCCGGCACGGGCGGCTTGGAAATGTGAGATCCCGTGGCGATGAGAAAGGATTTTCCTCGCAGGGTCGTCAACGATCCGTCGGCTGCGGAAATGCGGATCTCGTCGGCACTCGAAAATTCGGCTCGGCCCCTGAAAAAATCGAACCGGCCGGATTCCAGTTGGCCTTTGCGGTAGTCTGCAAATTCGGCGATGAGGCGTCGTTTTCTGGCAATGATGGCGGAGGCGTCAAACCGGGGGTTGTCGCATGCGAGGCCAAATTCAGCCGCACGGGTTAAGACACGGAAACGCCGTGCGGATTCAAGTAGCGTCTTGCTCGGCATACACCCTCGCAGGATGCACAACCCGCCGACCTCACGGCCGCCTTCGATTACCGCGACACGCAATCCGTGGCCCGCAGCGGTTCTCGCGCCGGCATACCCCGCGCTGCCTCCACCGACGACGATAAAATCGTATTCCATATTGAAAAAAACCGCCTACCTCTCCGCGTTGCCGCAGGAGGTTTCTACATCCTTGGAATCGTGATGCCGCGCTGGCCCATGTATTTTCCGGCGCGATCGGCGTAACTGGTCTCGCAGGTCTCTTTGGCTTCGAAGAAGACCACCTGCGCGAGGCCTTCATTGGCATAGATGCGTGCGGGCAGCGGCGTAGTGTTTGAGATTTCCAGGGTCACATGCCCTTCCCACTCGGGCTCAAAGGGCGTCACATTTACAATGATACCGCAGCGGGCGTAGGTGGATTTGCCGACGCATATGGTGAGCACCTCGCGGGGTATGCGGAAATATTCGACGCTGCGTGCGAGGGCGAAGGAGTTTGGCGGCACGACGCACACATCGGTCTTCATATCCACAAACGAGCGGGCGTCGAAAGCTTTCGGGTCGACAACGCTGCTGAAAACATTCGTGAAAACCTTGAACTCGTCGGAGACGCGCAGGTCATACCCGTAGCTCGAGAGGCCGTAGCTGATAACTCGTCCCCCTGATGCGTTTTCTTTGATCTGACCGTCCACGAACGGTTCGATCATGCCTCGCTCGACCGCCATGCGGCGAATCCATTGGTCGGAGCAAACAGACATTACATCGAAAGGCCTGGAATTTTCATCCCGCCTGTGAGTTTGCCCATTTCATCACTACCCAGTTTCTTCGCATCCTCGAGTGCCTGCTGCACGGCGGAGAGCACGAGATCCTCGAGCATTTCGACATCGGTCGGGTCGACGACTTGCGGGTCGATTTTGATGGATGTCACCTCACCTGTTCCGGTGGCTGTGACCTTTACCTTGCCGCCGCCGGTGCTGGCTTCGATTGTGCGGCCGGCCAGTGCCACTTGCGCTTCCGCCATGCGTTCCTGCATGCGCTGCGCTTCCTTCATCATTTTTGCAATATTCATGTTTTTTGAGTTTGGAGAGTGCCCTTGAAGATTTCGAGGGCTTTTTCGATGAGTGGGTCGTTGAGGAACTCCGCCATGGGATCTTCCGCAGGCGTCTCCTCCACGGGTTCGACTGGCTGTGGAGCCTCCGGCGCGGGATCAGGCTCCGGTGTTGCCGCCTGGAGGGCCTCGTCAAATTCCAACACGATCTTTGTCGGTTGGCCCAAATCCTGAAGGAGTCGGGCTTCGATGTCCTTGATGCCTTTTTCCATGAACATCGAGCTGCCCGCCTCGCGCAGGACTGCGGGAAAACGAACGGTCATCCGCCCATTCTCGATGCGGTCGAAAACACCTTCGCGAAACCAGCCAAAACGGATGACCGAGTTCTTTGAAAACTCTGCGGCGATCCGCTCCCAACAGAGGGCGGCATCCACCGGCGCAGCGGGTGAGGAAGTCGGAGCAGGCGTGGCCTTTGGCACAACAGGCGGCGGGGTGCGAACAACCACAGGTGCAGGCTTGGAAATCTCTGGCTCCAGCACAGGCTCCAGCAGAGGCTCCAGCACAGGCTCGACTGGCGGGCTTGCGATGGGGGCTTTGGGCTCAAGGACAGGGCTCGGCATTGAAACAGGCACCGCGGCCAGCGTGGGCGCCGCTGTTTGTGGTGCTACGCTCCGTGGTGCGCGCTCCATCCGTGGTGCAGGCGCTTCGCCGTTGTAGAGCCCGGATAGGGCGTCGATCACATCGGTGAGGCTTGTTTCATCCAGCAGGTGGAGGCCCTTGATGACTGCGACATCGAGCTGAAGTTTTTTGTCGGAGACCCACTTCATTGCGGCTTCCGCCGCGCTAAAATGATCGACCAGATCCAGTAGCTTCCCTTGGGGAACAGCGCACTCGCCGCCCGTCGCCTGACTGACAAGAAGGTCGCGCAGGTGGGAGACGAGTTCGGCCGTGAGGCGTGAGAGATCCTTGCCGAGGCCGGACTGTTCCGCCACAGAGTCCAGGGCCGTGCTGGCATCTCCCGCGAAGAGACTGTCCGCGAGGCGGACGACGACCTCATGCGGAGTGAAGCCGAAGACATCCATCACATCACTCGCCCGGATATGGTCACCGCAGAAGGCGACCATCTGATCGAGCATGCTCTCGGCGTCGCGCAGACCGCCCTCGGCTCCGCGCGCGATGGCATCCGCCGCATCCCCGTCGAGTAGGATTTTTTCGTTTTCCGCGATGAACAGAAGATGTTTTTTGATGAGGGGCGCGGGAATACGGCGCAGGTCGAAGCGCTGGCAGCGGCTCGTGATGGTGGCGGGAACTTTTTGCGCCTCGGTCGTGGCAAAGATGAATTTCACATGCGGCGGAGGTTCCTCGAGCGTTTTGAGAAGGGCGTTGAACGCTCCCGTGCTGAGCATGTGCACTTCGTCGATGAGGTAGATTTTGAATTTCCCGCGCGTGGGCGCGTAGGCAGTGCTCTCTCTGAGGTCGCGGATATTGTCCACTCCGTTGTTACTGGCCCCGTCGATTTCGATCACATCCAAGCTGTTGCCTTCCGCGATTTCGAGGCAAGCGGGACACTTGCCACAGGGCTCCGAAGTGGGCCCCGCCTCGCAGTTCAGCGCCTTTGCCAGAATGCGGGCGGTCGATGTTTTGCCGATGCCCCGCGGACCGACGAAGAGATAGGCCTGGGCGAGTCGGCTTGAGTTGACGGCATTCTGAAGCGTGCGTGTGATGTGTTCTTGTCCGACCACTTCGGCGAAGGTTTGCGGACGATACTTGCGGGCGAAAACTCGGTAACTCACCCAAGCACATTAAGCCCGCCCACCCACCTCATCCAGCAAGATTTGAAATGACCCGCCAATCCGCTGCCTATGGTGGATTTCGCTATTGCTGCCACCGTGCTCCGGTGTCAGTTTGAAATCCGCCGCCTCATGACTCCTCTCCGCTGCATCAATATTTGTTGTCGCCGCAGTGCTGCGAATCCTCAGCGGCATGTTGGGGTGGAAGATTTTTCGGCAGCGTGGAATGCCACAGGTAATGGTATGCTTCCGATGGCGGATTGCATGATCGCGTTGAATCCGCCCTCCAGTCGATGTGCGCTCCCATGAGCGCCTTGGAGATTCTTCCCGCCTCCAGTGCCCGGTCGTCTAATCTGGCCTTCGCGCTCCTCTGTTTGCCGCGCGGGAGGCGTGCGGACGCCATACTTTTTTACCGATTCTGCCGCACGATCGACGATATCGCGGATCGGCCGAGCCTCGGGCTTGAAGAAAAAAAAGCCACCCTCGCTGCATGGTTCTTGGCGATCGAAACCGGTCTCCCGTCTCCGCTGGAGGCTCTCGTGGAGCGCCACTCCATCGACCGGGCGCTTCTTGGCGAGATTATCCAAGGCTGTGCCTCCGACATCGAGCCGAGGCGCTTTGATTCCGCTACCGCTCTGGAGCGGTATTGTTGGCAAGTCGCCTGCGCGGTCGGTCTCGTCTCCCTAAAAATCTTTGGCTGTCATGACTCCTGCAGCGAAGCCTACGCGGTTCATCTCGGCCACGCCCTGCAGCTCACAAATATCCTGCGCGACATCGGCGAGGATGCACGCCAAGGCAGAATCTATCTTCCCTTGGAGGACTTGGCGCGCTTCAAAGTCACGGAGGAGGAAATCCTGAGCCTTCAGCCCGGGCCGGGAATTTTTGCCCTTCTGCGCTACACCGCTTCACAGGCCCGCACGCGATTTGCCGCAGCCGTGCCTCCCGAAAAAGACTTCGAGCGACTCCTGCCAGCTCGCATTATGAGCGCCGTTTACCAGCGGATACTCGATCGAATGGAGAGGGAAAAATTTCCTGTCTTCCAAAAACGCACCGGTCTGATGCCGCACGAAAAACTGGCATGTATCATGGGCGCTTGGCTTGCGGGATTCAAAAAAACTGCACCAGCGAATCACCGTTCTTTCGGAGCGCCCTCAGGGCCGTAGATATTAAAATCTATCTTGAGATTGATCCACCCCGAGTCCAAATCTTTAAGTTTGGCTTGGACGCCTTCAAACCTCTCGTTTGCAAATAACTCCGAGGTCAACATAACATCCCTCATCCACTTGCTGGAACGTTGATCCAAATCTTGACCCAGAAGGCTTTCTTTGGCGACCTCGGCGGCTTTTTTCCAGGTGTTGGCCTTGGCTCTCATGAATGCCAACCTCGCGTTTTCCTTGCCCGACTTTTGCAATTCCTTCATCTCCTCAAGCGCTTTCAGAGGCTCGACCATAGTGACGATCTTCTCGACCTGTTCAAAAGGCGAGCCGGCGGTGGCGGTAGTTGTCTCAGCTTTTGAGGCCACCACTTTCTTGGGAGTAGGCGTTGCGGACGGGGAGGGCTTCGCTGCTAGAGCCCGCGACGCATCCAGACGCTTGGCTTCCTTTTTAGCCGCCAAGTTGGCTGCGACCAGCGCTTCCTCGAAATTGGAATTTTCCATGGGAACCCGAACGCTCGAGGCGCCCATAGCGACGATCACATCGGCACCATCGACTCCCAGAACCTTGAATGTCTTGCCTGTGGCAAGAGTCGCGCTACCCGATACTCTCCCCGCCACGCTGAGTGGCACCGTTGTTTCCTTGGTGAGAACAATTTCCGGCGGGTATTCCAGACCAGAGCGCACTTCGTTGTTTTCCACAGGAATGCTCGGAGCCTGCTCGGAGGCTTGATTTTGATCCTGCGAACTTGCAGGCGCTGGAGAGTGATCTTGGGCATCCTCTGGATTCACTGGCGTGGAGGCGCTTGGTTCGGGGCTCGTCACGGGAGCCGGTTGCGCCAGCTTCCTCTCGGCATCGCCCATGACCCAGTCCAGCTCACCCTGAAGCCGCTGGACTTCGAGCTCGAGCGTTCGGATTTTAATCTCCGAATCACTCATCGATTGCTCGGCTTGCTCGACACGCGCTTGGCCTGCCTTTCGCACCTCCGCGATATGGCTTTCGCCAATCACCCAGCTTAGCCCTGCCACGATTCCGGCAGCCGCGATAGCGGCAATTCCTGCCGGAAGCAAAGGGTTTCCTTTGGACTTAGTCGCAGGGGAGCGATTTTCCGTGAGTTCCCTCACGCGCTGGCCGAGGGTCATGGCAAGACCAATGAGCAGAACACTCCCTGCGGCGTGGTGTTTGTTGATGAAATTCTCGAAACTGTCCCGCGTGATGATCCAGTAATCCGAAGTCTCCACAGCCTCTACCGAGCAGACGGCACTGGATGGGTTAAAAAGGTTGATCTCTCCGACCCACTCCCCGGGGTGTATAGAACCAAGAACATCCGTTTTGCCACCCTTCAAACGCTTTGCGCAAAATAATCCGCTCATCGTAAAAATGAGCACACCGTGGGGCTTGCCCTGCTGAATCAGTATTTTTCCCGGGTTGGCGGTTTCAAAACTCCCAAAAGAGCTCAGTAGCTCCCGATCCGTCTCGTTAAGGCTCTCCAATGGCCCGTTGGAGGGAAGGGTCTTCTTGTTTACTGGCATGCGATTCATAGAACAATTTTGCTTCCCTCGGTCAAGACCTGCATGGGCGCTTCGCTTCGAGTCAAGAGGGGCGGTCTCGAAAATTCTTGATGCAAAAACAAACGCCCGCCAGCCATGGGGGGGAAGTTCGTGGCTCTTGGGCTCTCTCCTGAAAGATTTGCAGGATCGGACACCCGCCCATCTGGATAGAATGTGGACGGAATAGGATTGGATACTTGCCACTTCATCAGAACAGCGTAGTCTGCTTAATGCTTACCAATAAGTCTATGTGAAAAAACATAAAGCGAAGAAAATATATGCAATCGCCTCTCAAAAATTGAGACGCTCCCATTGCGTTGGCCGAGTATTCGGGCGGATTGGTCGGGTAGTGCAACAATTCGTCTGTAAATTGCCAACATCACCGAATCATTCCTGACTTGCGGAAGACGGAGCGGAGCGGAGTTTT
>NEUK01000011.1 GCA_002290555.1 Spartobacteria bacterium AMD-G4 | reverse complement strand
GCGCGCCCGGAGGATTTTGTCTCTGCCGGTGAAAGACTGGTCATTGCGCGGCGGGGTTCCTTTGCTAAATTCGAGGTCCATGCTCCGTTATTTATCAACCCCGCTTGTCCTCCTCGCCACGCTTGTATCGCTCCAGGCTGTGGAGATTTCCCGAAGCCTCATCCGGATCGAAGCGACTTCACAGGAACCGGACTATAAAACCCCGTGGAATCCAGGAGATGTGGCATCTGGGGTCGGAGCTGGATTTGTGGTCGAGGGCAAACGCGTCATGACAAACGCGCATGTCGTAAGCAATGCCCGCTTTCTCACCATCACCAAGGAAGGCGATCCCAACCCCTATCTTGCTAAAGTCCTCCATGTCGCTCACGACTGCGACCTGGCTCTCTTGAGCGTCGAAAACCCGAATTTCTTCAAAGGCACTTTGCCTCTGGAATTCGGTGGTATCCCGGAAATCGAGTCGGTCGTTTCGGCCTACGGATACCCACTCGGCGGCACGCGCCTCTCGGTGACGCGCGGCATTGTGTCTCGCATCGACTTCCAACCCTACTCGCACTCCGGCATGGACTCGCACCTCGCGATACAGATAGACGCAGCCATCAATCCTGGAAACAGCGGCGGGCCGGTGATGCAAAAGGGCAAGGTTGTGGGAGTGGCCTTCCAGGGCTACAGAGGGGATGTCGCACAGAATGTCGGTTACATGATTCCCACCCCGGTGATTGATCGGTTTCTGAAGGATGTGGAGGATGGCCGCTACGACAGCTATGTGGACCTTGCACTGACCTACCGCAGTCTCTTCAATCCCGCAGCCCGCCTTGCTCTTGGCCTCAAGGATGATTCCACGGGTGTGCAGGTGTGCAGCGTTTACAGCGGTGGGGCATCGGACGGGATTGTAAAGTCAGGGGATGTGATTTTGAAAATCGACGGACACCCTGTGTCGAGCGATGGCACGATCCCAATGGAAGACGAGGCGGTGCCTTTGGAGGAGGTTGTGGAGCGAAAATTCCGAGGCGAAAGCGTGCGGCTTGATATCCTCCGCGATGAGAAGCCCGTGGCTCTTACAGTCCCACTCAAGGAACCCTGGCCATTTAAACTCCAGAGCAATCTCTATGATGAGAGGCCTCGTTTTGTGATGGCAGGCGGTCTGGTTTTTCAGCCGGTGGATCAAAACTTCATGGAGGCACACGACCCGTCCGACCAGCGGCTGAACTACCTTTTCGAATTTTTCATCGCGGACGGCCTGCACGCCAACCGCCCGGAGATCGTCGTTTTGAGCAACATCCTCCCCGACCCAGTGAACGCCTATGCCGAGGAGTTCCGCTATTCCGTGGTGGACGAGGTGAATGGCCACAAGATCAAACGCATCGAGGACATTGCCGCGGCCTTCGAAGAGCCGGTGGAATACCATGTTATCAAGCTTGCCGGCGGGAATCGCCCGATCGTGCTGGAGCGCAAAGCTGTCGAAGAAGCCCGTCCCCGCATCCGCGAACGCTACGCTGTGACGGCAGAGAAGAACCTCGAAAAATGAAAATGACCCATCCTACACGATTCGTCCGGATCGCCCTCTCTCTCCTGCTCGCAGTGGGCAGTATCCATGCCGAGAGTGCGATACCCGAGGCAGACTCCACGCCCCAATCCTTACTGCGCGTGAACTCAACAAATCAGGTTTACGAGCTTTTCCAGCCATGGATCAAAAAGCCCCCGTTCAGCCGACGCGGCCTCGGTGCGCTGATCGAGGGCAACCGTATTTTGGTGACAGCCGAGCTGGTTGCCAACTCGACATTCATCGAACTTGAAAAGCCCACCAGCGCCAGAAAATCCACAGCGACCGTTGAGCGCATTGATTACGATTGCAACCTCGCCGTCCTTCGCCCCACCGATCCGAATTTCCTCGAAGGTATGAAACCTCTGGCCTTAAACGGCCCGCTGAAGGTTGGCGAGGAAGCCACTGTCCTGCAACTCGAGCCCAACGGAGACATCGCCGAAACCTCCGGCCGCATCACATCCATTAGCGTGGGAGGTTACCCCTCGGAATCAGGATCCCTCCTCCTCTTCAAACTCGGTGCGCCCCTCCAGCAGAGGGACGGCAGCTTCACTTTGCCAGCGGTGCGCGACGGGCGACTCATCGGCATGGTCATGCGCTACGATGCTCGCAACCAATCCGCCGACATCGTTCCGACCGCGGTGATTCGCCATTTTTTGGCTGAGCTTGACTCTCCCACATACCAAGGTTTTGCCCGACTCGGCATCGTCTTCGCCCCGCTGCGAGATCCGCAACTTCGCCGCTACATCGGCCTCGAGGAACCCGGCGGCATCTATGTCACGGACATTGCACCACGCGGCTCCGCCGATATGGCAGGCATCCAGAAAGGCGATACCATCCTCGCGGTGGACGGAGTGCCACTCGACCAGGATGGCAACTACGAGGACGCGGACTACGGACGCATCCTTTTCAGCCATTTTACAAATACGATCAAACACCCCGGAGCCGTTGTGCCGCTCAAAATCCTGCGCAACGGCCAAGTGCTTGAGATTCCTGTCACGATGCGAGTCGCAGACCGCGAGCAAGCGATCAGCGAGACGCACCTTTCCGAGGAGGCCCCAAAATATGTGATCCTGGGCGGACTTGTGTTCATCGAGCTTTCTCGGCCCTACCTGAAGGAATGGGGAGGCAAATGGGCATCCAACGCGCCGCAGCGTCTTGTTTACTACGACACCTTCCAAAACGAACTCCCAGCCGACCGGGGACGCATTATCATTCTCTCCCAGGTGCTCCCCACACCAGATACGCTCGGCTATGAAGATCTCGAAAATATCGTCGTCACCAAAGTGAACGGGCACCCCATTAAGAGCCTCACCGATCTCTCAGAAGCGGCGGCAAAGCCGATCGATGGATTCCAGAAAATCGAGTTTGAGGAAGACCCGAAGATTCTCTTCCTCGACGCTGCGTCGGTCCAATCCAACGCGGAAAACCTGAAAAAACACTATGCGCTTCCTACGCTGGAACGCCTTTGATTTATGATGAGAACAACCCTCGCCTTCACGCTGTTCCTTCTGGCCGGGCTTGCGCTCCGCGCCGATCAAACACTTCAGACATTCACAGGCTGCACACTTGTGGAAGCCGACTGGGCCGACGGCGATAGCTTTCCCGTTAAACTTCCGGATGGAAAACAGGTCACTGCACGACTCTACGGGGCCGACTGCATCGAGTGGCATGTGAACGACGAGTCGCTCGCCCGCCGCCTGCGTGCGCAGCGCCGCTACTTTGGCATTGGAAGCACGGATGCCACTTCATCCATGAAAACCGCCCGCGACTTTGGAAAACAGGCCTCTATCCGCACCCGCGAACTCCTTGCAAAACCCTTCACAATCCACACCTCATTCGCCGGTGCACGCGGCAACGGAGAGAAGGAGCGCGCCTATGCTTTTGTCACAACAGCTGAAGGAAAAGACCTCGCCACCATCCTGGTCTATGAAGGCCTGGCCAGAGCCTTCGGCGTCGCCCGCCAATTGCCCGACGGCACATCCGGCAACGAATATCGCGAGACCCTCGCCGACTTGGAACTTACAGCAGCCGCCGACCGAAAAGGCATCTGGGCTGCGACTGACTGGCCACGCCTTGCAGCAGATCGTGCCGAGGAACGCCGGGAATCCGCCGAACTCCAAACCGTGTTCAAAGACTCCCAATCCACTGACGCCATCGATCCAAACACCGCGACCGCAGGGGAACTCGAATCCCTCCCCGGTATCGGAAAAAAACTCGCCGCGCGAATTTTAGAGGCTCGAGCCACTGCGCCGATCCGCTCGATCAACGATCTTCTGGCCGTCAAGGGCATAACGCCAAAGCTTGTTGAAGCTATTGCCCCAAGAATCCAGTTCCCCGAGAAGACCGCCCTGTAGTCGGCTGCGTTGTGGAGGGGGCCGCCGTTTGTCAGTTCCAACAGAACGGAATTGCCCGGTAGCGGAAGAAGTGTCACATTGTGCACATGGTTCAGATTACCATTCGGGAGTTGCATATGAAAACCGGTGAATGGGTGAGGAAGGCGGCGCATAGTGAGAGCATCGTGGTTATGGATCGGCGCCGTCCGGTTGCAAAATTGGTGCCCTTTACAGCAGAGGATCAAGAAATGCCGTTCTCGGACCGGCCTTTGGTGAAAGGTTTTTCGAGCCTTCCCAAACTTCCTCATGATTCGACCGTCTTTCTTTCCGAAGACCGCGACAGGGTATGATTTATTGCGACACAGCCTACATTGCCAAATGCTACCTCAACGAACGGGGGAGCGATGAGGTGCGTGCGCTCGTGAGAGATGCCGGACGCGCTGCATGCTGTGGCTTTGGCCGTCTGGAGTTGGCTGCGACCATTCACCGAAACCTTCGGGAGGGCAAAATAACACCCTCACAAAGTCGCATCATTTTCGCTCAAATCGATCTCGATGAGTCGCACCACATTTGGACCTGGCTTCCCTTTTCCCCTGACTTAATTGGGCAGGCGACATCCCGTTTTCGCTCTATGAAGCCAACAACCTACCTGCGCGCCGCCGATGCGCTGCATCTTACTTGTGCATCTGGGAATGGGTTTTCGGAAATTTTCAGCAACGATAGGCATTTGCTCAAAGCCGCAGCGGCTTTCAAAATCAAAGGCCGAGATGTGATTGTTTGAAAGTGCAAGCCCTCACCAACGGGACGTGCGGGACAGTAGCCACTCCCCTATTTGCCCTTCGGCAAGTTTCTCCGCACGCCCGCTTGCATTTGCAAATTGCAGCCGTAGCTTAATGGTGTGATCTGCTTTTTTCGAGCTTGGACGGTTTGCTTGGCTCTCATAGCCGTGTCGACGCTATGCTTGGCATTGCCGATAGAAATGCTGCCGAGTCCTGCGGTAGAGACTGAATCCTGTTGCTGTTCGGGGCTTCATACCCCGTCGGAGGCAGGCTCTTCCTCCACATCCTCTTGTGCTTGTCATGTCTGCCCAGCCTCGCCCCACTTGCTTGCTCTGGTTCCACTCTTGGATTCCCAAATCTCGCCACCAGTGGCTGCACATTGTTGGATTAGCTGCGATGAATCGGCTCCGGCCTTTTGCCCTGAGCCAGCTACACCACCACCACGGCCAAGAACCTGACCTTGCGCTGGGGCTTGTTTTTTTAACAGGCCATCACTTCTTAGAAATTCCATAAAGAAAGACACATCATGAAATCATTGATTATCGCCATCGCTCTGGCCTGTGCCGCAGTGGTTGGTTCTGTCCAAGCCGCCGGGTCATCGTGCCCGACCTGCTGTAAGGATCAGGACTGCGCCACCTGCTGCAAGGGCAAGTGCTCCGAGTGCAAAAACTGCAATAAGTAACGCGCTCAAAATGGCATAAATTGCCAACGCGGCTCTCCGAAAGGGGGGCCGCGTTTATTTTTTACACTGGCGGTGGAATGCACAAGCCGATCAATCGACAAAGTGGCGTGCATTGAGGTATTATTGAGGGATGTCTTTCGTTCACCTGCATTGCCACTCTGAGTTTTCGCTTCTGGACGGAGCCGTGCGCCTGGATGAACTGGTGAAGAAAGCGGCTGGATTTGGCATGCCTGCGGTGGCGGTAACGGATCACGGCAACCTTCATGCAGCGGTGCCTTTTTACCAACAGGCCGCGAAAAACGGGATCAAGCCGATCATCGGATGCGAGATGTATGTCGCGCCAGGGTCGATGACGGATAAGGGCGGCTCATCCGCGAAGGATGCCGCATTCCACCTCACGCTGCTCGCAACAAACGACGAGGGCTATCGGAATCTCGTGAAGCTCTCGACTGCGGGGTATCTGGAGGGCTTTTACTACAAACCCCGCGTGGACAGGGAGAGGCTGGCTACGCACTCGAAGGGCATTATCGCCCTGAGCGGATGCCTGAAAGGCGAGGTTGCCACGCTCTTGCAGGCCGGACGCTTCGACGAGGCGCAGGCCACTGCGGCCGCCTATCGGGACATCTTCGGCGCTGAAAATTATTTCATCGAGATTCATGATTTTGGCCTTGATGCCCAGAGGAGAATCAACCCCGAGTTGGTGAAAATCGCTCGCAACCTGGATCTGGGATTGGTTGCTGCGAATGATGTCCACTTCCTTGAGAAGTCGCACCACGAGGCCCATGATGTGCTCATCTGCATCGGCTCGGCATCGAATGTGGTGGATGAAAGACGCGTGCGCTACAGTCCAGAGCTGTATTTCAAATCCCCCGACGAAATGCGCGCCCTCTTTGCCGAGCTTCCCGAGGCGTGCGACAACACGCTGCGCATTGCCGAACGGTGTGATTTCAAGATGGAGTTCGACAAGCCGAAATACCCGAATTTCGACTCACCCGACACGCGCAGCCGCGAGCAATACCTGCGCGACCTCTGCGGTGCAGGACTTCGCAAGCGTTTCGGCGAGCGGGTGGATACCGATGCCGTGCTGAATACGCGCCTCGACTATGAACTCTCGGTCATCGAAAAGACCGGGTTCGTCAGTTATTTTTTGATCGTCTGGGATTTCATCCGCCATGCGAAGGAGAGCGGCATTCCCGTAGGCCCGGGCCGCGGCTCGGCGGCGGGTTCCCTGATCGCGTATGTGCTCGGAATCACCGATATCGACCCTCTCCGCTACGGGCTCATTTTTGAGAGGTTCCTGAACCCCGAGCGTATCAGTCCGCCAGATATCGATGTCGATTTCTGCATGGAGCGCCGGGGCGAGGTCATCGAATATGTGCGCCAAAAATACGGCGAGCGGGCCGTCTCGCAGATCGTCACCTTCGGCACGCTGGGCGCGAAGAGTGTGATCCGCGATGTCGCCCGTGTGCTCGGTTGGAGCTACTCGGATGGTGACCGCGTGGCGAAGATGATTCCCAACGAATTGAGCATCAATCTTGAGAAGGCGCGCGAGAAAAATCCCGAACTTCAGGCGGCCATCGAAAACGAGGCTCCGGTGCGACAACTCTGGGACTACGCCACGGTGCTCGAAGGCCTGAGCCGCAATGCCGGCATCCACGCCGCCGGCGTCGTCATCGGCGACCGCCCGCTCGATGAATTCATCCCGCTTTGCCGGGGCAAGGAGAACGAGGTTGTGACCCAATACGCCATGGGCCCCCTCACCGACCTTGGAATGCTGAAGATGGACTTCCTTGGCCTGCGCACACTCACGATCATGCAGGAGGCAGTGCGACTCATCCATGCGAAGGTGCCGGATTTCAACATCGACCTTATCCCCAGCGACGACAGGCCCTCCTTCGATATCTACAACCGGGGAGAAACACTCGGCGTCTTCCAGATGGAGAGCGGCGGCATTACCAATTGCTGCAAGCGATTTGATGTCGGCTGCATCGAGGACATCATCGCCATCGGCGCGCTCTATCGTCCAGGTCCGATGCAGTTCATCGACGATTACATCGAGCGCAAAAAGGGCATCAAAAAAGTCGAATACCTTCATCCGCTCCTCGAAAAGGTCTGCTCGGAAACGCATGGCATCATCGTCTATCAGGAACAGGTTCAGTTGGCCGCCAGCGTGCTTGCAGGCTACTCGCTCGGCGAGGCCGATCTCCTCCGCCGCGCCATGGGCAAGAAGGATGCCGAGAAGATGGAGAAGGAGCGCAAACGCTTCGTCGAGGGCTGCGGCACCCACAACAACATCCCGCCCAAGGTGGCCGATGCCATCTTCGGGTTCATCGAGAAATTTGCTCAATACGGATTCAACAAATCCCACAGCGCGGCCTATGGCTGGATTTCCTACCAGACCGCCTATCTGAAGGCCCACTTCCCGCGCGAGTTCATGTCCGCCATGCTCACCTTCGACGCAAACGACACCGACCGTCTCGCCGTGGTCATCGCCGAGTGCCGCCGCATGGAGATTCCCGTGCTACCGCCGGATATCAACGCCAGCGCATTGAAGTTCGCGCCCGAGACCGACGGCCCCGGCATCCGCTTCGGCCTCGCATCGATCAAAAATGTCGGTGCAGGCGCCATGGAATCCGCCATTGCCGACAGGGAAAACAAGGGCCCCTTCCGCACGCTGGAGGATTTTTGCTCGCGCCTCGACTCGCGCGCGGTGAATAAAAAATTCCTCGAGAGCCTTGTGAAATGCGGCGCCTTCGACTGCCTGGACAAAAACCGCGCCGCGCTCTTCGCAGAGGTTGAGCCTTCGCTGTCCGCAGCCGCCTCGCTCCAGCGCGACCGTGCAAGCGGGCAGTTCTCGCTCTTCGGCGACACGCCGCTGACCCCGCCGAAAAAATCCTCCAGTGCGGCCACGATCGAGCCTTGGAGCAATCTGGACACCCTCAAGCACGAGAAGGAACTCCTCGGCTACTATGTGAGCGGGCACCCCCTCGACAGCTACGCAGGGAATTTCGACTCCGGAAAATACAACACCATCGCCCAGGCGCGCGAGGCCACCGAACCCGGCACATTCAAGCTTGCAGGCTTGGTCATGTCCGTCGAAAAGCGCTTTTCCAAAAAGGACGGCAAACCTTTTGGCATCCTCATCCTCGAAGACTTCACCGGCTCGCTCGAGATCACCGCATGGGATGAATCCTTTTCCAAAAATGCCGCCCTCTTTGTCGCCGGCACCGCCGTTTCGATCAACACACGCATCACCCGCCGCGACGAGGCGATCCGCGCCACAGCAGGTGCTGTCGCCGCGCTCAAGGAAAAAACCTCCGTGCGCCCGGTGCGCCTCCGCCTCGCGCGCGAGCGGCTCGATGAACCCGCTCTTCAAAAAATCCTCACCGCCGTGAAAGCCAACCCCGGCGCACGACCCCTCATCCTGGAATTCGTCCTCCCCAACGGCCGCTCGGTCGAAATGCCAGCCAGCGAGGAATTCGCCATCGGCGACGAACGCGCACTGGTCTCCGCAGTGAACGGGCTGAATTTAATATTTTAAATTACCTTCAATTTTTAAAAGCATTTATGTAGGTCGGGCGTCTCGCCTGACACAGAGCGCCATACGCTCGCGGGCGAGACACCCGCGCTACATTTCAGAAGTCCAGAAACAAACGGCTTTTCGTATCAGCGATTACTTCCTCAAAACAGGGATGGTGTTGTGTGGATTCGATCCATTGTTGATTGCAAGCAACAACCACTTTAGATTCAGCAACATCTAAAAAAAACCTCATAAGACGATCCGCCAAATAGCTACCAGTGTTAGTTTTACCCATGAAATTTTTCTATAACCCCGGATTTGCGGCACCGATTGGCGAGCACATCATGCCGATGCGGAAGTTTGCGCTTGTCGCTGGTGAGGTGCGGGCCTGGTTGCCGCAGGTCATCATGGAAAAACCGGAACCGCTGACGCGGGAGGATTTGTTGAGGGTCCACAAGGCCGAATATGTCGATGCGGTGAGAACCGGCGCGCCGCGTGAATTGGCGGAATCACAGAAATTTCCTTGGAGCGAAGCGCTCTATGCGAGCGTCTGCCTCACCGGCGGCGGAGTGCTGGCGGCGGCGCGGAGTGCTTTGGAGAGCGGCGCTTCGGCGGCCTTGGCCAGCGGATTCCACCACGCCTGTGCGGATCACGGCGAGGGCTTCTGCACTTTCAATGGCCTCGTGGTGGCGCTGGAGGCGCTGCGCGCGGAGGGCAAAATCCGCACCGCAGCCATCCTCGACATGGACCTGCACTACGGAAACGGCACGGCATCCCTCGCGGCATCCCGCCCTTGGCTGCGGGCGTTATCGATTTACGGCAACGATTATTGGAACAACCAACCCTACCGCGATGTCACGAAATGCCATCACACGGACGGCCCGAATCATTTTTCCGTTCCTCTGGTTCCGTCTGGAAAAAGCGACCGCGAGGTTCTCCTCGGGGCGATGAATCGGCATCTGCTGTGGCTGATCCAAGACGCCAAGCCGGACATCCTGCTCTACCAAGCCGGCGCCGACCCGCTGCGCGACGATCCCTACTCCCCGCTTCAACTCACACACGAAGACTTGGAAACGCGCGACCGGATGGTCTTCGAATTCGCCAAGTCCGAAAAAATCCCCGTCGCGTGGGTCCTTGCCGGTGGATACTGCCCTGAAATCGAAAAAGTCGTCCGCGTGCACTTGAACACCGCGAGAGCCTGCTGGGAGGTTTTCGGAGAAATTTTGGGGCGCTCTGGCATGTAAATCACCATTAGCGAATCGGGATCAGGTTCTTGATCCCGCCCTTCTCATTCAACCCGAGGGTGGATTTTCAAACAAGCGGCCTCGACATAAAGGATTCGCGGGAATTGCTGCGGAAGGCGCGATTACCAAAAGCCGATTGCTTCTGGATTTCTGAAAAGCAAACGGCGTTTGGTATCACTCCTGACTTTCGGAAAAAAGGAGCAGCTTCAATCTCCTACCCATCCAGCGGACTCCGCACTCCGACACCGGGACGGCTCAGCACATGCGTGTAGATCATAGTCGTGCTCACATCGCTATGCCCCAGTAATTCCTGCACCGTCCGGATATCCGCCCCGCCCTCCAGCAAATGCGTGGCAAACGAATGCCGCAGCGTATGCGCCGTGATTTTTTTTGCGATCCCCGCCCGCCGCACCGCCACGCCAAGAGCCTTCCCGACTCCGTTGTCATGCACATGGTGCCGCCGCCTCACCTCGCTGCGCGGATCCTTGCCCACGCTCTTCGATGGAAAAACCCACTGCCACTCCCAGCGCTCGCCCGCCTTCGGATCCTTTACCCCATACGCACCGGGCAACCACACGCCAGGCAAGCCCGCCGCCCGATCTTCATGGAAAAGAATCCGCACCCGTTCCAAATGCTCCCGCAGCGGTTCGCGGAGCGTCTCCGGCAACATGACCACCCGGTCTTTCGAACCCTTCCCCTCGCGCACAATCACCTGCTGACGGTCAAAATCCACATCCTTCACCCTCAGGCGGATCGCTTCCATCATCCGCATCCCCGTCCCGTAAAGCAGCCGCCCGATCAGCGACATCGTCCCTTCCAATCCGCCCAGCAAGCGCCGCACCTCCTCGCGCGAGAGCACCACCGGCAACCGCGTCGTCCGCTTCGCCCGCAGGGCATCCACTTTTTCCAGCGGACGCTTCAACACCTCACCAAAGAAAAACAACAGCGCCGAAAACGCCTGGTTCTGCGTCGCCGCCGCCACCCCCCGCCCAACCGCCAATTCCTCTAAGAACGCCCGCACCTCCGCCTCGCCGGCCGCCTCCAAGTCCCCGCCACACCGCTCCAGCCAACCTAAAAACCGCCCCACCCAATGCAGATACGACTCCTCTGTGCGCAACGCGTAATGCCGCACCCGCAACGCCCGCTGCATTGCCACCCAACTCTCGCGATCTCGCACAACCGCGTTTTCCTGATCAGAACTCGCTACTCGATTTGTGGATACCAAAACCTCCGTGCTCTCCGTGTCCTCCGTGGTTAACCCCGTTCTTGTCGCCTTCAACCGGAATTTCGGCCCCACCCGCCCATACCGATCTTCGCCCCACGACCACCCCACCATTTCCCCAATAAAAACATCCAAAGCCATCCGCGCCTGCTCCCGCGCAAATTCCTGCGCCGAACCGCCGACTGGCAACGACTCTAGAAACAATCTCACCGCCACCTCGGGAATTTCGCTTGACTCCGCCCCCGCGCTCCGACAGAACTTCAGAAACCGCTCCAAGTGCACGCTCCACCAATACAGCGTCTTTTCCGCAACCTTCAACCCTCGCCCTTCCACCATCCGCACCACCCACGCCTTCGGATGCTCCGCAACAATTCTT
>NEUK01000010.1 GCA_002290555.1 Spartobacteria bacterium AMD-G4 | reverse complement strand
GGCGGCCTGCACGGCGACGCGGCCGAGAGGCTGGCCGGCGGCGTCGATGACCCACCAACTGCGCTTCACCTCTTCGGATTTGGCTGAGAATGTTTTCATCTTGATCAATTAAGAACTTCTCACCTTGAGTGCCCTGTTGTTCCGTGTCAAACCCCGCCACAAAGTTTTTTGTGGGCGCTCTCCATGCTGCGAGATTTATCTTAACAGCGGCCGGTGAGAAAGAATGTCTTCATCTGTCCAAGGCCTTTGCAGTCCACCATGCCGCGCTCTGCAAGGTCGAAGCGGGAATCAAGCTCGGCTTGCGTCTGCTCAGCCCGGCATGCCGGAAGACTCCATACGGCTCGCGACATTGACCGTATCGCCCCAGGTGTTGTAGGTGAACTTGATCTTGCCGATGACACCCGCTACGACCGGGCCGGAGTGAACGCCAACGCGCATGACCAGTGGGCTGTTGTTTTTTCGTTGATGTATTCGAGAGCTTTGAGCATTTCGAGAGGTGCATCTGCAACTGCATGGGCGTGGTCATCACGGTGATTTGGGAGGCCGCCTACCGTCCTGTAGCAGTCGCCAATCGTCTTGATTTTTTCGAGGCCGTCATTTTCCACAATATTGTCGAATGCCACGAAGATTCCGTTGAGCAACGTCACGAGGTCTGACGGGCTGGTATTGCGGGAGATTTCGGTAAATCCACAGATATCGGCAAACATGACCGTAACCATCTTGTGGCCGTTGGCGATGGTTTGCCCCTCGCTTCTCAGTTGCCTTGCAATGGACGCGGGGAGGATATTCAGGAGCAGACGCTCTGATTTTTCCTTCTCGATTTCTGCCAATTCCTTCTCCTCTTGGAGGCGCGCAAAAAGCAGGCGGTCCATAGCGCGAAGGCGTTTTTTTCCAGCGATGTATTGACTCGTGCGCGAAGGAGGGTGGGATTCGGGGGTTTGATGAGATAGTCCTCGGCACCAGCTTCGATGCATTTGACGGCAAGGTCGATGTGTTCGGATGCCGAGCTGACGATGGTTGGGACTTCTTTAAGCTTGGGGTCTTGGCTTTTCGCCAGCAGGACTTCATCTCCGGCATCTCCATGTCCAAGAGCATGAGATTGTAGGGCTTTTCCTTCAGTTTTTCAATGGCCTCTCGACCATTTATCGCCTCAGTGATATGAGTAAAGCCCTCCTCCTGAATAGCTTATGTCAGGACAATACGCATGAGGGGAGGGTCATCTTAGTCGAAGAAGAACACGCTTAGGCATTGTTTTCCAAGGAGGGAATGAGCCCGTCGATGGCGATAACCCTATCAATGTCGAGGAGGCTTTTCACATGGCCCTTGAGAGTCGCCATGCCGAGGAGATACTCGACATTGATTGTTCCTCCAAAGTCAGGAGCGGGTTCAATGTCATCCTGCGCGAGGTTTGCCACTTCCTCCACGGCATCTACGATGAGGCCGATATTTTTTGTTTCCATCCCCGTTGGTGTGATCTGGACCACAACAATGCAGTTGCTGACTGTGAGACTCGCGGCTGGGAGGCCAAGTTTGGTGCGAAGATCGATGACGGGTATGACCTTTCCGCGGAGGTTGATAACGCCCTTCACATAAGGCGGCATCTGCGGGACTGTCGTGATATGGAGCATGGTGATGATCTCTCGAACTTTCAAGACCGGCACGCCATAGGACTCGCCCGCCAGTGAAAAAGTCAGGTATTTTCCGGTGAGCGCAGTCCCGTGTTGTGGCAGATTTTCTGCGGATGTCGGAGCGGAGGCCATGGCGTGAAGCTACTGGCGAGGTCAGAAATTTCGAGAGAAATCTCGCGACATTCTTTGAGCTCGGCAGCTTTGAAAATCGCATTGACCCATGAGATCGTTGTGGTTGATTTCACACATGGTGCCGCGGAGTGCGACTTTGGCGCGCCAGAATACTCCATGGCGCCACAGACAATCACCGATGCCGATTACGAGCACATCTCTCGAATCATTTATCAGCACAGTCGCATCCATCTCGGTGACGGAAAGAGGGAGTTGATCTCCTCCCGGCTCGGAAAAAGGCTCAGGGCAACAGGTTGTGCGACGTATTCCGAATACTGTTCTCTCCTTGGCCGCTCGGAGGGCGAAGCGGAAATCAATCATCTGGTGGATGCGATTTCGACGAACCACACCTTCTTTTTCCGCGAGAAAAAGCATTTTTCATTCCTTGAGGACACAGTGCTCAGGGAGTTCCACCAAAACCCGGCCTATCGAGGCGACGGCTGCTTTCGCTGCTGGAGCGCTGCGGCATCCACGGGCGAAGAGCCTTACTCCATAGCGATCACACTCGCCCGCCACGAGGACTTGCGCCCTGGCTTCCGCTGGGAGATGGATTGTTCAGACATCAGCAGAACGGCGCTGGATGCCGCGCGGTTGGGAATTTATATGAATGAGCGGATCAGCGACATGCCCGAGAATGTGCGTCGGCGTTTCTTCCAAAGGGGCATCGGAAAGCAGGACGGCCGCTCGCGTGCCAAGCAGATTTTGAGGGATAGGATGTCTTGGCACCTGATGAATCTTTTTCAGGAGCCGTATCCTTTCGACAAAAAATTCCATCTCATTTTCTGCCGTAATGTTATGATTTATTTCGACCGCCCGTCTCAAGAGTGGCTTGTGCAAAAAATGGCGCGCCTCTTGGTGCCCGGCGGTTACTTGAAGGTTGGCCACTCCGAAAGCCTGTCCACGCTTAAACATGGGCTGCAGGCCGTCCAACCTGCCGTTTACCGCAAGCCGCTGAATTAAAAGATATGCTCAATCGCAAGATAAAAGTTTTAGTCGTTGATGACTCCATGGTGGTCCGAAAAATCGTCAGCGACGCTCTGCGTGTGGATCCGGAAATCGATGTCGTGGGAACGGCCTCGGACCCCTACATGGCGAGGGACAAAATCCTCGAATTGAAGCCGGATGTGATCACTCTGGACATCGAGATGCCGAAGATGGACGGGCTCACATTTCTCAAGCTCATCATGAAGCAGCATCCCATGCCGGTTATCATCATGAGCTCGCTCACCCAAGCCGGCTCACGAATCGCCATGGATGCTTTGGAAGCTGGTGCGGTGGATGTTTTGCTGAAGCCGGGAAGCTCTGTGTTTTTGAGTGATATGGCTGTTGATCTCATCATGAAGATCAAAGCCGCTGCCAATTCACGGGGCAGCGCCTCTCCGCTTACCCGTGCGCGGTGTGACGCTCCGGGCAGAATTAGCAGCGGTGTGACGCGCTATCATTCCAATCAGATCATTTTGCTTGGGGCATCCACTGGGGGCACGGAGGCGTTGCGAGAGGTTTTTTCCCAATTACCCGGCGACTTGCCCGGTATCTGCATCGTGCAGCACATACCGGGAAGTTTCAGCGGAGCCTTTGCGGATCGCTTAAATTCTGTCTCCGCCATCGAAGTGCGCGAGGCGCGGGATGGTGATGTCTTAAGGAGAGGTCTGGCACTCCTCGCCCCCGGTGATTTCCACATGCTTTTGCACAAGCGCGGTGAGGAGGGATTTGCCGTGCAGATCAAGCAGGGGCCGAAGGTGATGCACCACCGCCCGTCGATCGACCTGCTTTTTGAGTCGGCTGCAACGATCGCTGGGGCACGCACTGTGGCGGGTATCTTTACCGGTATGGGTAGTGATGGGGCTAATGGCTTGCTGGCTTTGAGGAAGGCGGGTGCCAGGACCTTTGCTCAGGATGAAAAGACCAGCGTCGTGTATGGAATGCCGCGCGTGGCTTTCGAGGTGGGCGCCGCCGAAAAGGTTTTTCCCCTTTCGGCAATACCAGCCTACATCGTTAAGGCCGCCGCCATCGTTGCAGGCTCCAGCCCCGCTGCTTGATTCCTGCCAGCTATGTCGCGAGATTCGAAGGAGTGCGCCGCATTCACGAGGGCGCGTGGATCGAGAATGAGACCGACCTTGCCATCGCCGAGAATTGCAGCTCCAGCCAAGGCTTTGTTTTGTTTGAAGCGTTCGTCCAAGCTCTTGATGACGACCTCCTGCTTGCCGATGAGCTCATCGACGAGAATGCACCTTTGTTGGTTGGCAGACTCGACAACGATCACCAGTGCCTCGCTTGGGTTGGTCGTTCGAGGAGTGACTTTAAAGTATTCATAGAGTCGAAGCATCGGGCGGAGTTTGCCCCGGACTTTCACGACTTCTCCCTTGCCATAAATTGTCGAAATCATCTCCGGCGTGGGGCGGAAGGATTCACACACCGAGAGGGTGGGGAAAATATAACGCTGTTCACCAACGCGGGCGATCAACCCATCGATAATAGCAAGTGTGAGGGGCAGAAAAATTCGGAATGTCGTGCCCTCGCCAAGTGTCGATTCGATCTCGATTTTTCCGCGCAACTTGGCAATATTTTGCCTTACGACATCCATCCCAACGCCTCGGCCTGAGATATCGGTGATTTTTTCGGCTGTCGAAAAGCCGGGCGCAAAAATCAAGTCATGAATTTGGCGGTCCTCGAGTTCCGCACCAGCGCTCACGATGCCCCGCTCGATGGCCTTGGCAAGGATGCGGGCTTTATTCAGACCCGCTCCGTCATCGGCGATTTCGATAACCATGCTGCCGCCTTGGTGGAAGGCGGAAAGGCGGATTGTGCCTCTGGCGTTCTTTCCCGCAGCCAAGCGGGCGGCTGAAGATTCAATGCCGTGATCCACGGAATTCCGGATCATGTGCATGAGTGGATCTCCGAGTTCCTCGACCATGGTCCGGTCCATTTCGGTTTCTTCGCCCCGGATGACGAGTTCGACATCCTTGCCAATATTGGCTGTCAGATCGCGCACCAGGCGGTTCATTTTTTGGAATGTGCCCTTGATGGCAACCATGCGAAGCGACATGGCTATTTTCTGCAGCGCGAGTGCCGTCTGGCTGAGTTGGAGAAGATTTCTGGCAAGTTGCTGGCTGCGCAGGCCGACAAGATCGGGGTGTTGGGAGACCTGTGATTGGGCGATGACCAATTCCCCGACGAGTTCGACCAAGCTATCGAACTTGCGGGTGTCGACCTTCATCATTTGCGACACGCTTTTACTTGCCGCTAAAGAGCTGGATTTTCTTGCGCTCTCGGTAGCCGTTGCACTCGGCTCTGCCGAATCATTGATTTCAGACGGCTTGGTAGCCACGGGTGCATGGGGATTTAAAATGACCTCCTTGACCCGGGTGGTGAGCTCGTTGACTGGCACATGGATCGGCTCGACGGGCTTTTTCCTATCGAGCTGGAGTTGCAGCTCATCGGTAAAATTTTTAAGAATGTCCTTTCCCTCAAGGATGATATCGATGACCGGCGGGGTGAGCTCGAGCTTCCCGCTACGGGCAAGATCCAAGAGGTTTTCGAGCTCATGGGAGAGGCGGTTCACCGGCTTGAGGCGCAGGAATCCAGACGCTCCCTTGAAGGTGTGGAACGCGCGGAAAATCGAGCTCAACATGGTGGAGTCCTGAGGATTTTCCTCCAGCACGAGAATTCCTTGCTCGATATTTTCCAGATGTTCTCGGGCTTCATTGGAAAACTCGTGAAGAATCTCACCATCTCCCTCAAGGTTGATGGATGTGAATTCGTTGAGCTCCTCCGGGTCTTTTGGGGCTGACTGGGCCGCGAAGGGCTCCGGCTTTGATTCCCCTGCTCCTGATGGTATGGCGACCGGCGCTGGTTCTATGAAAACGAGCGAGGGACTGTCGCGTAACTGGCCCAACTGGGTGGCCAGATCGTTCAGCAACTCCAGTTGAGCCTCCGAATAAGGCTCTCCGGAAAAGAGCATCTCCTCAATAGCAGTCGTCGAAAAAGCGGCGCATTTGTGAAATTCTTCCAAGCCGATAGCATTCTTGGATTTGTCGGCAAGACTGGAGAGGAGATCGCGCAGCGGAAATTGGCTGCGGTCGGTCCCCGGCTCGGAGAGAATAATTTCCTTTGTTGCCTGTTCGATCCAAAGATCGATTTTCGAAAAGTCTGTTGCTTGCATTGTCACACGGAAATGGTCTCACACCCCCCCCGCTTCGTTGATCCGAGTGGAGCGGGTGATGGGCGAAGAGGGATAAGCAATGTCCATTTCGTTGAAGAGGTCTTTCACAAGCCGGAGCCGTGCAGATATTGGTTTGAGAAATCGAAGGGATTAGAACTGAACAAACTTGGCTTTTGTCCGATTCAAATCTCGTCAATGAAATCGTTGTCGTCCGCGTTATTTTTTGGCGGTGAGAGCGGTAAGCGCTTGCTGGATCCGAGCGAGGCTTGCCGTCTTTTCTTTGACTGGGAGGGCTGGGCCTCAAAAAAGAAGGCGTCGTTCGAATGCTTCTGTGTTTTCAATGCACTCTCCACCTTGCCTGTGACCATGGAGCGTAATTCGGAGACCATATCGTGCAGTAAGGCAGCTTGTGAGCCGAGTTCTTCGGAGGCGCTTGCACTTTCTTCCGCTGCTGCGGCGTTGCTTTGAGTAACGGTGTCGAGTTGGTTCACCGAAGTATTGATAAGGCTCACACCTTGGCTCTGTTCCTGTGAGGCCAGGGAAATCTGGGCGACGATTTCATCCACCTCACGGGCTTTGGCCACGATGCCTGATAAGCCTTCGGAGACTTGACGGCTGATCTCGCTGCCAGCTCGGCTCTTCACGATGGATTCCTCGATGATTTCGGCCGTCTCTTTAGCGGCATCTGCGCTGCGGCGCGCCAAGTTGCGGACTTCATCGGCCACAACTGCGAATCCCAGCCCAGCTTCGCCAGCTCGGGCTGCTTCCACAGCCGCGTTCAACGCAAGGATGTTTGTCTGGAATGCGATCTCGTCGATCGTGCGAATGATTTTTGCAATCTTGTCGCCCGATTTGTGAATTTCCGACATGGCAGAAATCATGTTTTGCATCTCTGCCAGACCGCTCTCGGCTGCCAGACGAGCCGCATGTGAGGATTCTTTGGCTTGGTGGGCATTCTCTGCGTTGCGTTTTGTGACGGTGGCGATCTCCTCCAGCGAGGAACTCGTCTCTTCCAAGGAGGAGGCCTGTTCGCTGGCACCTTCCGCCAAGCGTTGGCTCGCTGAAGAGACTTGCCTTGAGGCAGCGGCGAGTTGTTCTGATCCGGTTTCAAGTTGGTTGGTGGTGAGGTTGAGGCGCTTGTTGATTCGCGAAACAAACCCTATGGCTCCAATCAGCACGATGATGCTTGCTGGCAGAGACCACTCCGTCACCTCGAGCATCATTCTTTGGGTGGGGCCATAGACATCATCCAAAGGAACAGTGAGAATATAAGCCCCTTGGCGGTCTCCGGCTTTCCAGCCTTCCATTTGGAAGCCAAGCACATCCTTGCCATTCCCTGTGCGGCTGTTTGCAGGATTGCCATGGCAGGCCATGCAGCTTTCTGACATGATCACAGGGCGCGCATAGGCAAAAACACCGGCTTGCCGGTCTTCGACAAAGATTTCAGGCTTGCCCTCTTTGTTTACGGCATCCAATAGGCGGCGTTCGAGTTCCGTTCTTGGAAGATTTTCTTTGTTTCGGGGCGTGTCGCGAACAATACGGAATTTGGTTTCTGTTCCTTCGATTGTTTTCCTGATCGCCTCCCATGCGGCTACTACGGGAACTGTCTTGTAAAAAGTGGTATCTCTGTAGTTTTCTCTCCCCTTGGCTTCGATTTCGCGGGCAAGCTCGGGATAATTAAAAGCTCCTGCTTGCGCGAGTGCGCCGATCGAGTCGGTCGTGCTCTCTGCTTGAATAAGGAGGTTTCGCAATTCCTTTTCTGTATCCTCCTTGGAGAAGGTGAGATATCTTTGATGGATAACAATGAGGCATGCTCCGAGGGTTATGATGATTGCTAATACAATGATCGAGAGGATGCGACCACCAAGGGAAGCGAAAAAACTTTTAACCATCCGCGCATTAAGGGCGAATCAGGAGAAAATGAAAAGAGATACTTTTTGAGGCGCAATACGCACGGATCAATGGGGCTTGACCGTATCCAAGAGGCCTTTCGTATTCTTTGATACAGCGCCGATGTTCCACAGTAGAAAGCCACCGCGCGGACGCGGTGCTATGTTTTTTTCCAGCCGAAGCTGGCGGCCGATCTCATCCGCCCCCCAGCCGTGAGAGGTGAGGCGATCGACGGCGATGCCGGGGAGGATTGGCACGCCTCTGGGGTTGACGCTTGGGCTTCTCCACCAGCGGAGCAGAGAGGAGAAACTTTGGGGACCGCCCTCACGCCAATAGAGTTGCGGAGCAAGATAGTCCACCCAGCCGTTTCTCATCCAAGCCACGGGGTCGGAGAAAAGTTGGTTGTATTGATCGACTCCAGCTTTGACATCCGCCGGGGCGCCCTTGGTGTAAATGCCGAAGGGGCTCACACCAAACTGCAGGCCGGGGCGCGTGGAGTGGACGGTCTGGCTGAGTTCACGGATGAGGGCGTTGACATTGGCTCGCCGCCAATCGGCCTTGGCGAGATTCCCTCCTGCCGCTTGGTAGGCGGCGTAGGTTTTGTCATCGGGGAATTTTGGAAGATCGCCCTTCTCTGTCGGGTAGGGGTAGAAATAGTCATCGAGGTGCACTCCCGCGATGTCGTAGCGGGTAACGAGATCCCGCACGACAGCATTGACGTGCCGACGCACTTCGGGCGCGCCGGGGTCCATGTAAAGCACGGTGCCGATGCGGTAGGCGTAATTCGGAAAGCGGCGGCTGATATGCCCGGCGACTCGGGGATGGGAAATGTTCGCAGCGGCGCGATAGGGGTTGATCCAAGCATGGACCTCCAGGCCGCGCTTGCGGGCCTCGCCGATGAAAAAAGCCAGCGGATCGTAGCCGGGCGACTTGCCTTGCGTTCCCGTGAGGAAACGGCTCCAAGGCTCCAGCGACGAGGGGTAGAGCGCATCACTTTCAGGACGCACTTGCAGTAGCACCGCGTTCAGTCCAGCGCCCTTGGCGGCATCCAGCAGGCGGACGGCCTGGGCTTTCTGTGCGTCCACGCCGAGGCCTTGTTTGGATGGGAAGTTGATATTGTGCACGGAGGAAATCCAAGCGCCTTGCATCTCGGCGCGGATGATCGTGCTGGTGCAGAGGAAAAGGATGGTGAGAGTTGCGAGTAAGGTTTTCATTTCAATAAATAAAGGACTCTTGAGGAGCTTCGGTTTCAGTAACCGATTCCGCAACGAGAACCGGTATGTGCCTGCCTCCTTCGACAGGAAATGTGGCTTTTCCTCGCACTTTCACCCAAGTCATTTTCGGGAGATCGATCGCGGGGTTGCATTCCACGCTGATGGCCACGGGGCGGGCATCGGCGGCACAGCACATGACAAAAAGGCGGGTGAGATTGAAGCGGTCGCCATTCGGGTTTCCGGTCAAGGCCGGTAGGAACTGGCCGTTGACTTCGACCTGCTTGTTTTCGAAGTCCTCGCGCATCACCGGCTCCCCCGCCGCGTAGAGCAGATCGACCGCCTCCGCTGAGATGTAGCCATCGGCATTTTTTTTGAGATAAAGAGAGGGATCCATCATTGTGCCCTCGGCTATAGATCCATCCGCGTTTGGCAATCCGGGTTCTTGGGGAGGGGAAAAGCCCGGGAGATTGGAGATGTTGTTGATCATGCCGCGATTCATCACAGCGGTGGCGCCAAACTGGCTTGGGGAGAGCTTCGTCGCCGCAAGAAGAGGGACGGTGAGCAGGAGGAGCGGAAAAATTCCCATGCCGGGAAGAGCGTGCCTGGACGAGTCACTCGGGACAGTCAGCAGCAAGAGAAGCGAAAGGAGTAGGAGAACGCCTCCGGAAATGGCCGTGTAGATGTGAAAAGCCGGGTGCAGGTAGGAAATGATGCGATCCGAGAGATAAAAGTAGGTCAGCACGAGTCCCCAGACCATGAGGACTCCAGATGCCGCAAATCGTGAAAGGATGCCGGTCATGGCAGGACAACGGCCAACCGCAGGCAGAGCAGGCCGATGATAACGAAAAGCCCGATGGCCAGCGTGGCCACAAAGCGCGGGGTGAAGACAGCGCTATAGATGAACACCAGCTTGAGATCCATCATGGGACCGAACACCAGAAAAGCGAGTTTGGCAACAGCTGGAAAGGCGACAAATGTGGCCGCGATAAAGGCATCCGAGGAACTGCACAGCGAGAGAACTCCCGCGAGTGTCATCATCGCCGGAATCGCCAGGCGGTCATCGAGCGAAAGCGGCAAGAAAATTTCCTGATTCACCGCTGTGCTGAATAGCGAGGCGACTCCGACACCGAGAATAAAATAGACCATCACATCGAGGAAATCTCGCACCCCGGCCTCCATCGCACCGATGAGCCTGCGAAGGAAGGGTTGGGCTGACGGGCCGCCGTCTCCTGCGAGACCTGAGAGCGTCACCGATTCGAGGATGGTTTTTTTCAGCACCGCTCCAATCGGGAGATTCAGCACGGCAAGGCCTGCGAGCACGGCGACGAAGAAACCAAGGCCAAGCCGCAATGCGGTGAACTCCGCTGCGCCCTGTCCACGGAATGCGGCATAGGTGCTCAAGGCTGTGATCGGATTCACTATGGGGGCGGCGAGCATATAGGCGACAGCGCTCGAGACGGGCAGGCCCTTGGCGATAAGGCGGCGGATGACCGGCACGATGCCGCACTCGCACATAGGGAAAATAATCCCGAGCACGCCTCCAAGGCATACGGCCGCAAAGGCGTTGCGAGGAAGGAGGCGCGTCATGAACCGGGCGGGAAGGAATTGATCGATCAGGCCAGAGAGAATCGTTCCAAGGAGGATGAATGGAACGCCCTCAAGCAGCACACTCACGAAGGCGTAGGAAAAATCCGGCAGACTAAAGGAAAACCAGGAATCGTTCATTGGGCTTCTCATGCGGTGCGGCGTTCGCGCGAGAGGTAAAACCAACCTCCAGGGAGGCCCCAGACCAAATAGACGACCATGCCAACCAGCGAGACCAACATACCGGTGCCCTTTGCCACCCCGCAGAGTTCGTGCAGGAGTTCATCGAGAAGTGCTTCGCGCACGCCAATGCCATTGAGGCTGATCGGAAGCGAAGAGACGGCGGTCACCAGAGGCATGATCGACATCATATCCAAAAAATTCACTTTCGGTGTGAATGCGCGAGCCACGAAATAAAAGGCCGCGAAAAATGTCACCAGCATGGGAATCGTGTAGAACGCGCCCAGCAAAGCCTCGCGCCGATTTTCTATGCAAAGCTGCCAGAGTGTGGAGAGCTTTACGATGGCATTGCGGAACGGCATTCCCGCCGGCAGGCGTTCGACCAGGTGCCGCTTGGTAAGCAGGAAGGAGGCGCAGAGTCCAACAGCCATCGCCAAGAGCACTGCGGCGAATATTTTCATCGCGTTCCCGACAGTCACGCTTTGCTCAAACCACTCCGAGCGACACCAGGCAAAGGCCAACCCCATGGCGACAAGCACGAGCATTGCCAGTAGACGATCCACTGCGACGCTGAGGAATCCCGCCGTGCGGTGCTCGGGATATGCCCGCATGAGATAAACCACACGCACTACATCTCCACCCGTGGTGCCGGGTAGGAACTGATTGAAAAATGCACCGATGAAAAACAGGCGCACAGTCTCGGAAAGGGGAACCTGAAGGTGCAACATTTTTAGAAAAAGCTGCCAGCGTATGATCCCAAAAAACTCACAGGCTCCGGCCGATACCATCGCCGCGAGGATCCACCAGGGGTCGGCACGCATCACCGCGCCAGCCATATCGGCGCGGCGTGCCGGGTCACGCAGCAGCCACCAGAGGAGCCCGAGGGTGACGAGCGTCTGGAGGATTTTCATCAGCCAGCCGCCTGCTGTGGATTTGGGTTTTGAACTGGGGTCCAACACGTTTTTGGAGCCGTTCAACTTGGGGGTTTAGAGGGCTGCAAGGGCCTCTTTTTTGGCGGGCTTGATTTCTCGACGCGGCGAAGGTTTCACGGCTTCCGGACTGGTGGTTGCTCGTCTATTGGCGGTTTTTTGTGGGAGTGCCACAGTAGGCAGCTTGGGAGGTGGCTCCACTGGCTCCGGCAAATCGAAACCTGGGAAGAGTGACTGATCGGCGGCTTGGCCCTTGATCGCATCGCTTTTTTTCGTTTCCCGAGAAACGGAGGATGCTTCTTTACGACCAGATGCTTTTTTTGCTCTTGCGGCACGCTTTTCTGGGGCCGGGGTTTTCTGGTGGTGGAGCCTGCGGGCATTGAGTAGCTCGGGCTTGTCGACGCCCGATTCCTCCAGAGCCCCAAATTGTCTAATTTGCGGGGATTGGCCATTGAGATAATCCACCGTGGCTTGAAGCAGGAGAGTCACATTGGTTTCCCATGTGGCGTGCGCCTCGTAGCCCTCCCAATCGGGCTCGGGAAGCTTTCCGTGTAAGAGGGTGGCCATGCCGTCCGCCACCGCATCGCTGGAGTCTGGCTCCACATATACGCCCAGCCCAAATTGCCGCACGAGATCCTCCATCGGGCTTGCCCCGCTTGAGGCAAGCACAAGGCGGCGCGCATTCACCGCCGTGGTCAGCGTGGCCGTTTGAGAGTGGAAGGATGCAGCATATGTGAGAAGGATGCAATCCGCCGCTTGGAAATAGCTGAGGCGCTTTTCCTCGCCCACGAACTGATCAGAAATAAAAACCCTCTTTGAGAGGCCAAGGTCATCTGCGAGCATCTGGTAGTATTTCAGCGGCTTGTCTTTGTGTGAAGAAACACTTCCGATGACCACCAAATGGACATCGGGGTTGTCGATGAGCGCGCGAATAGCGAGATCGATGTTTTTGTGATTTCGAATCGTGCCAAAGGCGAGCAAGACTTTTTTGCCGCGTGGAACCTTCCATGAGGCGCGTATATTTTTCGATTTTTCGTGAATCGGCGTGGTGGATTCTGGGCCCAAAGGCACTTCCACAGGATGGATATGGCGGGGTAATTGGGTCGGGTTGGAGAGGCGCTTGTGGGCGACGGCTATGCGAAACGGACTGAAAGAGAGGCGTGCAGAGAGCGTGCCCCACCACTTTGGGCCAAGGGCGTGATCGCGGGCAGAGAA
>NEUK01000001.1 GCA_002290555.1 Spartobacteria bacterium AMD-G4 | reverse complement strand
CAGCAACCTGTCCGCAAGACAAGATCTGGCCGCTTGGGAGGTCAAGGCACAGCTTACACAGATTCAGCATTTGCAACCCCCACGCCGACACCCGAGGGGTATACCGAGATGCCACCCGCGGTGGATCCGTATGCCACGCCCACACCGCCTCCGATGCCGACTCCTCCTCCAGAGCCTGTGGCCGCAAGAGACCTTTCCTACGGCACACCGGTGCCCGGGAAACCAGGTTTCGTCACCAGCCCCCATTCGCCTTATGCCGGATATGTCGATGTTCGCGGATTTCCTCCCGGCACCGAGGTGAAATGCCCCTACTCGGGCAAGATTTTTCTGGTGCCCTGAACCGGCGCGTTACCATTCTGGGCCCCGGTCTCATCGGTGCGTCGCTTGCGATGGCATTGGGTAGATCGACTGATTTTTACGAAATTTCAATATGGGCCCGCCGAGAGGAGGCCGCGCGTGAGGCGGTCGGGATGCTTCCAAAATGCAGGGTCTCAAACGACCTCGAAACCGTGGTCTCGGATTGTGATCTGGCCGTTTTGTGCCTCTCGCCACATGCGATCGAGTCCATCGGACCCGAACTCGCCAAATTTTTGCCAGAAAAAGCCGTTGTTACCGATGCTGGTAGCGTGAAGGAAAAAATCGTCATGCGACTTGAGCAGATTTTCGGCGGACGGTTCATCGGCGCGCATCCCATGGCGGGTTCCGAGCAAAGCGGCATCCATGCGGCCCGAGAAAATTTGTATGACGGCGCCGTGTGCATTCTCACGCCCACAGCGCTCACTGACCCGAGAGCCCACAGGCTTGCCGTCGAGCTGTGGTCCTCCGCCGGGTGCACCATTCAGGAACTCCCCCCGAGGGCACACGACCGCGCGATGGCAAGAATCAGCCACCTTCCTCATGCCGCTGCAGCCGCACTGGTTCATGCGGCTTTGGGAGCAGATCCCTCGGTAGCCCGGCTCGCGGGGGGCGGCTATCGAGATGCCACCCGTATCGCCGGCGGCCCAGAAGGGCTTTGGGCGGAAATCCTCCTCGACAACCGCAGCGAAATTCTACTCGGAATCCATGACTTGCAAACCGCTCTTGAGACGCTGAAACTCGGCCTTGAAAGCGGCAACCGGAGCGCTGTGGAGGCGTTTCTTGCAGACGCAAGGACTCTCCGGGCCAGCCAGTCACCAGCCACATGAAGGTTACGAAGGAAAACAACTCTCTCACATCCCGCCGCGCGGCGCTCATCGATACGGAAATCGCTGTTCCGCCAGATAAGAGCATCTCCCACCGTGCCGTCATGCTCGCCGCCCTCTCCAATGGCACATGCGTGATCCGCAACTTTCTCGAGGGCGAGGATTGCCGAAGCACCGCGGCGGCCATGCGCCAGTTGGGAGTTTTCATCGAATGCCCTGAACCGGGAACGCTCATCGTGGAGGGCGTGTCTGGCCGCTTCACCAAGCCGTTCGGGGATCTCGACTGCGGCAACTCCGGCACCACGATGCGTCTCATGTCCGGCATCCTCGCGGCACAAAATTTCACCTCCCGGCTCACCGGCGATCCCTCGCTCTCCAAGCGTCCGATGCAGCGCGTGATCGATCCCCTGCGTCTCATGGGAGCAAATCTCAACGCCGCAGGCGAAAAATCCTGCCCGCCGCTGGTGGTCGAGGGTCATGGTAACTTGGAAGGCATCACCTACCGCACACCGGTTGCCAGCGCACAGGTCAAGAGTGCCATTCTTCTCGCCGGGCTTTTCGCCAGAGGCTCCACCACCGTGATCGAGGATGTCCGCTCGCGGGACCATACCGAGAGGATGTTCGATTATTTCCTCATCAAGTCGAAGCGCGAGGAGGTCTGGGAAAACAAAAACTCCCCGAAGGACCGCCGCCTCGTCGAAATCCGCACGACGGTCGAGGGCGGACAGGTGCCGGAGTCGATGGATTTCACGGTTCCCGGAGACATCTCCAGCGCTGCGTTCTGGCTGGTCGCATCGGCCGCGCAACCGGGCTCGCGCCTGCTCGTGAAGGATGTCGGCCTGAACCCCACGCGCACCGGTATCATTGATGTCCTCGTCCGCATGGGCGCCCGCATTCGCGAGGTGATCGAAACCTCGCTGAGCGGGGAACCTGTGGGAAACATCGACATCAAAGGCACAACCCTCCGCGCGACGACGATCGCCGGGGCGGAAATCCCAAATGTGATTGATGAAATCCCCATCCTCGCCGTGGCAGCGGCCCTGGCGCAGGGCACGACCATCATCCGCGACGCCGCAGAGCTTCGTGTGAAGGAGACGGACCGCATCGCCGCTGTGGCTTCAAATCTGCGCGCCATGGGCGTGAAGGTGGAGGAGTTTCCGGATGGCATGGCGATCACCGGCGGCAGCACGCTCAAGGGAGCACGCCTGCCTTGCCATCACGACCACCGCATCGCCATGGCATTTGCCGTTGCCGGGCTTTTTGCAGAGGGCGAGACCATTATTGAAGACACCGCCTGCGTGGACACATCCTACCCTGGGTTTGCGGATGCCTTGTTGCATATTCAAAAAGGCGCTCGCATGAAAAACCGCACAGAGGTTCTTTCGGGATTGAAAGGAAGCGGCACACCCGCAGTGAGAGGCGCGACGGCATGATTGTTATCGCCATCGACGGACCTGCCGCCTCGGGTAAAAGCAGTGTGGCGACCCGTCTCGCAAGACGGCTTGGTTTTGCCCATGTGAACTCCGGGGGAATGTATCGCGCCGTGACATGGGAAATCCTCCGCCAGCAGATCGACCCCTCGCAGGCCGGAAGCGTGGAAGCCGCTGTTCTTCGCATGTCGGTGGACTCAGGATTTACCGAAGCGGGCGATTCATTCATTCGCATCAATGCGGAGATGCCCGATCTGGAGCTGCAAACCTTGGAGGTGAACCAGAGCGTTTCCACGGTTTCCGCCGTGCCCGCAGTGAGGATCCTTGTCAATGCGCAGCTCCGCGCCCTCGCGGAGAAACGGCCGATTGTGAGCGAAGGCCGCGATATAGGCTCCGTGGTCTTTCCTGAAACACCGCATAAATTCTACCTCGACGCCTCGCCCGAGGTGCGCCACCAGCGGAGGGCCGCGCAAGGCCTGCACGACAGCATCGAAAAGCGGGACCGTCTCGATTCCAGCCGGGCCAATGCGCCTCTTAAAATCGCGTCTGGCGCGCATGTCATCGATACCTCGCACCTGACCCTCGAGGGCGTTGTGGAAACCATTTCGGGCATTCTCTGCAAATCCGGAATCCTCCCAGCATGACGATCGTCTATAATATTTTCTACAACCTCGCGAAGCTGCTTGCCCGCATGATTTTTTCCATGCGTATCATTCACCCCGAGCGCATGGTGGAGAGTGGCCCGCTCCTCATCGCGGTGAACCACTCCAGTTTCTTTGATCCCCCACTGGCGGGCATCTGCAGCAGGCGGGGCGTTTATTATCTCGCGCGCAAGACACTTCTCAAATGGCCATTCTTCGGCCCCCTTTTCCCCGCAATGAATGTGATCCCCGTGGAGCGCGATGGAAACGACATGTCCGCCTTGCGCGAAGTCATTAAGAAAGTGAAGGACGGCAACGCTGTGCTCCTCTTTCCGGAAGGAACCCGCTCGATCGACGGACATCTCCAGCCGGCCCGCGCGGGCATCGGCCTTGTGATCGCGAAGACGGGCGCCCCGGTCCTGCCCATGCGCATTTTTGGTGCCTATGATGCCTTCCCGAAAAATGCCCGCCGCTTTCAGCCTTCCCAAATCACCGTGGTGATCGGTGAGCCGATTTATTTCAGCGCGGAGGAAACGGCTAACACTTCCCGCGAGACTTATCAGGTTCTCAGCAATCGCGTCATGGACGCCATCGGCGCCTTGAGACTCCCATGATTTCCACCGAACGCGCGACGATGCCTCTGCCCTGGCTCGCAGCCGCCGTTGCGTTGCTTTACCTCATCCTCCTGGTGGTGAGATTTACGCTCCCGCCGGCACAAGTCGATGTGGAGGTTCTCGTCCAGCCGGCGGCTTCGGCTAATTGATTGAATAACACGCCCGCCCGAGTAGCTTCAGGAAATGTTCAAGGAGCATGATTTCCAATACGCGATGGAGAACACCCGCGTGGTCGTGACGCCGCAAAGCGCCATAGAGACTTTCGGCACGACGCGCTTCCATTTTTCCCTCGTTACAGAGCCCCTCGACGAGGTCGAGACCGTGAGAATCCGCTCCGGCACGATCGAGGCCGAGCGGCCACGCATTCTTTCGCCCACCCATTTCAGCAAGGTCCTTCTGGAAGGCTTTGGCGAGGAGGCTCGGGACTTCGCGGATTGGCTGGAGGCAAATCCCTCGGCCGCACGCGTTCTGCGCTATGGTTTCCAGTTCCGAAAAACCGACCTCTCGGAGAAAATCGTGCATGAGCCTTTCGACGAGGCAATCTCGCGGATGGAAGAGGAAATGAAAAAGGGGGATGATCCCTTCCGCGCGCTCATTGCAGGCGTGGACGATGTTTGGGAGGTCTGCCTGCTCAAGTTTTCGATGGAAATGATCCAGCGTTCAGCAGGCGAAAATGTCGCCGAGTGGAAACGGCGCGGCCTTGCCTGATTTCGGGGTTTTCATTTGCAGGGCACCGCAAGTAGGATTGCGGAAATAAATTATGTTCATCAAAGCACTCACTATTTTGTTTCTCATAGCTGCGATTCTGGGTGGCAGCGGATACTTCATCTACGAACTTTACTACAAAGAGAAGAATCTGGATGTCGTGGAGCAGACGGTTGCTCCCACTCCGACTCCGGCACCAACTCCCCACCCCGCTCTGGCGGCCTTCGATTCCCTCAAGGCCATCCTTGCACAAAATACCGTGGAGGCGCGCGATGCCATCGCAGCCCATCTCGATAGCCATCCAGATTCCCCGAAGGCTGCTGAGGCGCGCGCGGCTCTCGGCCGCATCAATCTTGTGCTTCTCCGTGATCCCACCGCAACTCCCTCGACCATCCTTTACACAGTAAAAAAGGGCGACTCGCTGGATCGCATCAAGTCGCAGTTCAAGAGCAACTCGGAGTTGATCTATTGGGCGAATGAAATGACATCCATCAACCTTCAGATCGGCCAGCAATTGCTGATTCCCGTCGCTGACACGACAATGGTGATCGACCGCACGGCCTCGACTGTATCGCTCATGAACGCAGGGGCTTTTTTAAAAGAATACAACCCAGTTTCCATGACCCTGAGCGGACAAGCGGCCAAGGGCGAACTCGAAGCGAAGGTCGCCGACCGCGTCGCCCGCAAAGGAGATGTGAGTGTCGCCTTCGGGGCGAAGGACTACGCCGAGGCCGAGCGCACGGTTCTCATTCGCCCCGGCAATGTTGTTCTCCGCACTGCGCCTACTCCGCCAGCCGACGGATCAACCCCACAGGAGCCATCGGGAATCATTCTGAGCCCATCCGATTTCGACGAAATCTATGCTCTCGTGAAATCCGGCACCTCGGTCACCATTAAATAATACGCTCATGAACAAGCAGACCTTGGATTTTGAAAAGCCTCTCGTGGAACTCGAGCAGAAGATTGAGGAATTGAAAAAACAATCCGAAGATCGAAATATCGACCTCGGAAGAGAGATACTTGGTATGCAGAACAAGCTGGAGTCGATGCGCGCCCAGATTTACGGCAACCTCAGCGCTTGGCAGCGTGTTCAGATTTCCCGCCACATCGCGCGTCCATTCTTTTTGGATTATATCCGGATGGCGTTCACCGACTTTGTCGAGCTCAAGGGCGACCGCCTCTTTGGCGATGATGCCTCCATGCCAGGGGGGCTGGCATCGATCGGCGGCATCCGCTGCGTGGTGATCGGCCAGCAAAAAGGGCGCGACATGAAGGAGAATCTCCTGCGCAACTTCGGCAGTCCACACCCCGAAGGCTACCGCAAGGCCCTTCGCCTCATGCGGCTCGCCGAGAAATTTGGAATCCCCGTGGTTGCCCTCATCGACACTCCCGGCGCCTATCCTGGAGTCGGGGCAGAGGAGCGCCACATCGCCGAAGCCATCGCGGTAAACATCCGCGACATGATGATCCTTCGCACGCCCGTAGTTTCTGTAGTGATCGGCGAGGGCGGTTCAGGTGGAGCCCTCGGCATCGGCGTCGCCGACCGTGTCCTGATTCTTGAAAACGCCTACTACTCGGTCATCAGTCCCGAGGGTTGCGCAGCCATCCTGTGGAAACACCGCAAGCACGCTCCCGAGGCCGCCCAAGCCCTCAAGCTGAGCTCGCCCGACCTGCTGAAAATGGGCTTGGTTGACGGCGTCATCCCAGAGCCGACCGGTGGCGCGCATTGCAATCCCGAGCAAGCTGCTGAAAATCTCAAATCGGCGATTGTTCAAGAGCTGCAGGCTCTCATCAAATGCCCCGTTGATAAACTCCTCCGCGCGCGCTACGACAAATTCCGAAAGATGGGCGTCTTCGAGGAGTAAAATCCCGACTGCAGAATGATAAAGATCATCGACCGCCATGTGGCTACCAGCATCCTCGTCACGGCGGGGCTTGGCATTCTGATCCTCAGTCTGGTTCTGGTCCTCGGAAATATTTTTCGCGAGTTGCTGAACATTTTGGTGAACAACCCGGATGTTCCTATCCTGACAGTCCTCGGGTTCATGGCACTGGTATTGCCATTTTCCCTGACCTTCACGATCCCTTGGGGATTTCTCACATCCATCCTCCTGGTTTTCGGCCGCATGTCGGCAGACAGCGAGTTGATCGCACTCAAGTCAAATGGCGTGAGTGTCCCGCGCGTGAGTGCTCCGGTTTTTGTGATCTCCATTGTGCTCACTATCCTTTGCTTCTGGATCAATATCGAGGTGGCTCCGCGCGCCGAGCAAGCGATGACCCGCGCGGTGGTGGATATGGCCACGAGCAATCCCGCCGCGCTCTTCCGGGCCGACGAGGTGGTGGATGCCTTTCCCGACCGACGCGTTTATGTGGGCGGAAAGAAAGGCGACCAACTCAGGGACATTCTCGTGTTCGAACTCGACGACGAGTCGCGTGTTTCCAAAATGATCTTCGCCAGAGAGGGAGCGCTGACACCGGATGTAGCGAACTCGCGCCTCCTTTTCAAATTGTTCGATGCCCGCTTCGAGCAACGCGACTCAAAGGACGGCGAGGACTTTTCGAAAATCCGCCAAGGCATCGTGATGAAGGAAGGCGTCTTCCCCCTCGCTCTCGACAAGTTTTTCAAGGAATTCCAAAACAACCGCCGACTCAGCTCCTACACTCTTCCCGAACTTTACGCAGCCTATACGCGGGCCGAGGGCAAGAAGCGGCAGGAGATGCTTGTGGAACTCAACAAACGATTCTCCACCTCACTATCCTGCATCGCCTTTGCCCTTATCGCCATTCCACTTGGCATCACGACCCATCGCAAAGAGACCTCTGTGGGATTCGCCCTCAGCCTCGTCGTGGCCTTCAGCTACTTCTTCTTCATTCTCATGGCGGATACCTTCCGGGGAAGTCCTGCCGCATACCCCCACTTCCTGATCTGGATTCCCAATTTCGTCTTCTTTGGCCTGGGACTTTGGCTTTTCTCCCGACTTGCGAAACGCTGATGCCATGAAATCCCGACTCCTTCCGCGCATGGCTTTCCTTCTGGTTGTTCTGGGACTCTTCGTGCTCGGAGGCATCCTGGCCTGGTTTCAATCATGGCGCACCGCCCGTTTGGTAGAACTGTATTCGGCATCCCAGATGGTCACCACCCCAAGCGGGCCGGTCGAATACATCCTCAAAGGCGAGGGCCCAGCTGTACTCGTTTTTCATGACGCCCCGGGCGGGTATGATCAAGGAATCGCCTTGGCTGGATTTCTCGCCGAGGAGGGATTCCAAGTGATCGTCCCCTCCCGTCCGGGCTATCTGCGCACGCCGCTTGAAAACGGAGGAACTCCCGCAAATCAGGCGGACGCCGCAGCGCAGCTCCTCGACGCCTTGGACATCGAACAAGCCTCCGTGCTTGCCTTCGGCTGGGGAGGCCCGACAGCGCTTGAATTCGCACTCCGCTTTCCCCAGCGAACCACCGCGCTTGTCTTCGTAGGTGCCGCCGTGGGTCGGCTCAGCCCACCCATCTCGCCTGCCGTTCCATTTCCACAGGCTGTTGGCGAGGGATTGACTGGCGATATCGGATCTTGGCTCTATGCCCGGCTTGCTGAAAACGATCCTGCCCAGGCGCTTCGCGCAGCATTTTCCATTTCTTCCACCGGCTCCCAATCCGACTGCGAGGCTTGGACTGGCCTCGTTCTTGACCATCCCGACCAGGCGGCACTTTTCCAATCGATGGTGCTCTCGCTCGCTCCTGCCAGTCCCCGGGAGATAGGGCTCAGAAACGACCTCCTGCAAGTCCGAGCGCTTCCCGAGATGCCGCTCAAGACCATTCAGGCGCCCGCGCTTCTGATTCACGGGGGCTTGGATAAAGCCATCCCGGTCGCGCCGGTTGAGGCCGCCAAATCGCAACTTCCGAACGCCGAACTCATCCTCTTCCCCGACGACGGCCACCTTCTTTTCCTCGGCCGGGGGGCTGCGATCGCGCAAGAGCGCATCACCACTTTTTTGAAAAAATACTCCACACCCCATGGCGAATAAATCCCGCCTCACCAAGCTTCCCAGTGGCCTCCGCATCGCAACCTGCGAAATGCCGCACGCCGAAACCGCCGCGATGGGCATCTGGGCCTCCGTCGGCGGGCGCCATGAGCCGGTGGAACTCAATGGCATCTCGCATTTCATCGAGCACATGCTCTTCAAAGGCACCCAGCGCCGCTCCGCGCGTCGCATCATGGAGGAGGTCGAAGGCGTGGGCGGCGACATGAACGCCTTCACCGCCGAGGAGCGCACCTGCTACTACGCCACCGCCGCCGCCGAGTTTTTTCCGAGGGTGTGCGATGTCCTCTGCGACATCTACATGAACCCCCGCTTCTCGCCGCGCGACATCGACCGCGAACGGGGCGTCATCGCCGAGGAGATTCTCATGTATGAGGACGAACCCTCCTCGCGCGTTCAGGAACTCCTTGAGAAAACCCAGTGGGCGGGCCACGCGCTCGGCAGGCCCATCACAGGCACCCTACAAACCATCGAGGGGATGGATGCCGCCGCGTTCCGTGCCTACCGCGCGAGTCATTATAACGCGCCGAGCACTGTCGTGACCGCCGCCGGAAAGGTCCAGCACGACGAGGTTGTCGAAAAAGTCGCAGCGCTCCTGGCCAGCCTTCCAACCGGAAAGTCTCCTGCGGCAAAACCCTTCCCGGCTCGGCAGAAGTCTCCGCGCCTTGTCACCGAGGCGCGCGATATCCAGCAGACCCAGCTCGCGCTGGCCTTGCCCGCATTCGGCCACTGCGACGAGCGCCGTTTTGCCCTACATCTTCTCAATGTCGTCCTTGGCACAAATGCCAGCTCGCGTCTTTTCCAGGAAATGCGCGAGAAGCGCGGCCTCTGCTACTCCGTGAGCAGCCACTGGCTGAGCCTCAACGATGGCGGGGCACTCGGCATCTCCGCCGGACTTGACCGCCGCAATCTTGAAAAATCCCTGCGCCTCATTCTCGCACAATTCGATCTTCTCCGTAAAAAACCCGTTGGTTCGGCCGAGCTCCGCCGCGCCAAGGAATACACCATCGGCTCAAACCGCATGGCACTCGAACGCAGCTCCAGCCAAAATTCCCGCCTCGGCGGATCGATCCTCGCACAAGGAAAAATCGTGGATTCCGAGACCGTCAACGAACGCATCCGCGCCGTGACTCCGGACGATATCCTCGCCGTGGCCGTCGAAGTTCTGAATCCCTCCCGCCTCACGATTTCCGTCGTCGGGCCGAATCCTGATGAGCCAATGATCAAAAAGCTCATTGGCACATCTTAAAAAAACCCATCGCCTGCCCACGATGGCCTCACGGGCCGCACCTGGCAGCGAAGCGATCTGCTATTGGGAAGGCGGAGCTTGCTTCTCCAGGGTCTTCGGCCAATCGGCGCCGGAGACCACCGCGCGGAAACCCGTGTGAATCATACCGGTGTCGGGACTCGTTTTCATGCGGGCCGCTGGGCGGTAGCTGGCGCAATAGGAGCCATCGCACAAAAACGAGCCTCCGCGAGTCACGCGCTTCGGCACGGCCGGCTCAGCAGGATCCAAGCTGTCGGCAGGGCCTTTCGGATTGATGCTGGTCTCGCCCGATGCGGCGCGAGTTTTGTAGGTATCCCCCCGGAACCAATCCGAGCACCACTCCCACACATTGCCGATCATGTGGTGCAGGCCATAGGCATTGGGTTTGTCGGAATCCACTGGAGCGGAGAGGGTGTATCCATCGAGCGGCTTCGGGTTGTGCGGAAATTCCCCCTGCCAAAGATTCGCCGGGCGAAAGGTCTCCGAGGGAGGCTCGTCGCCCCAAGTGAAGCGACGGGCGGGACCGCCGCCGAGCGCGGCGAATTCCCACTCCGCCTCGGTGGGGAGGCGTTTCCCGGCCCATGTGCAATAGGCCACGGCATCATCCCAAGAAACATGGACGACCGGCAGGCGGTCATCCTTCGCGGAGAGGCTGCTACCCGGGCCCTGGGGATGTTTCCAATCCGCCCCCTGCACCCATTCCCACCAACGGGCGTTATTGCCCAGCGGCACGGGGCCGGGAGGCGATTTGAAAACCAAAGATCCTGCCACAAACACAGAGTCGTCGGGCTTTGGGGTGCCGGGCGGAAGTTGCTTTTTGATCTCCTCCCACTCGGGTTTTTTCTCTGCAGTGGTGACATAGCCGGTGGCTTCGATAAAGCGCCGGAATTCGGCATTCGTGACCTCGGTGGCATCCATCCAAAATCCATCGACCCTGACGCGGTGAACGGGAAATTCATCAGTCCGGGCTTCGGGACCCACGCCGCCCATGTCGAACTCGCCGCCAGGAATCCAGACCATCCCTGGAGGCCAAGGCTTTTCCGGCCATTTCGAAGTATCTGGCGAAGCGGCGGCGGCGAGTGCTGCCGCACGCGAGGAAGGCGTCAGGCAGGCCTCTTCTTCTGCGGCAGAAGCTGGATGCGCCATCGCAAAAACGGCCAACGCGCTTGAGAGGCGCAGGGTCTGACTCCAGAGACTTCGGCTTTTAGTGAGGGATTTCATTATTCAAAATGCGGCTCATTTTTTAAGGATGGAAGAAGTTTACTACAAGGGGCCGTGGGGTTCTTTTCAACAAAGATTCCTTGATAGCCCCCACATGGGCAAGAGCCCCACAGCGTTTTTCCAGAGTGGGTTTCGATCACCCTCGATGATTAGAATCGCCACCGGAGGGTTTTTTTCGGTTGTGGAACATGGCGACCATGCCGATGAGGAATGAGGTCGTCCAAGCAATCGAAAACATGCCGGAGAGTGCGATGACGGCCGTGACGGCATTCCAGGCTTGGGGCATGATGTCGCTCCCGTAGCCGAGCGTGGTGTAGGTGCTGGCGCTGAAGAAGAGCGCCTTTTGGATGTCGGGCACAAGGCCCGATAGGGACAGGGCGTAGGCCCAGATGCCGATCTCGACAAGGTGGGAGGTCAGCATGAGAAAGAATCCGAGATACAGGAACGGGCGGGCGATCAGGTAACGCTGGCGGGCGATGAGAGGCTCGATAAAACGCATCCGGATGTAGCCGACAAGCTCCGAGAAGAGGGCGTGGGTGGTTAAAATCACGATCAACATGACCCCGCCGAAGAGGAGCGGGGAAAAGTCGGAAATAAGAATCCTCGATTCGTTTAAAACGGGTTGTGCGGCGGATGGCATTGGGGCCTGGAGAGGTCAGTGACTGGTGGCTATGGAGATGGTCTGGCCGATTCTCAAGGGCAGTGGCGGCTTTCCGGTGACGCGGATGCGAACCGGAAAGCGATTGGGCAGTCGCACCCAGTCGACGGTCTGGCTGACTCTCGGCAGGAGATCCACGGTGGATCCGTCGGGATCGAAAATGCCCCACGCGACGCTCTCGATCTCGCCCTCAAAGGGTTGGTTTTCGCGGCCGATGAAAGTGAGCTTGGCTTTTCCGCCCTCCTTGACGTGCTGGAGTTGGGTTTCCTTGAAATAAGCAGCGACCCAAAACGAACTGGAGTCGACGAGTGCGAGGAGTTGTTGCCCGGCGTAGACATAAGTGCCGGGGGAGGTGTTCATGTTCGTGATATAGCCATCGACCGGCGCGAAGATTTTTGTGTAGCCAAGGTTGAGGTTGGCGTAGTCGAGTTCCGCCTGGGCGGCCGCTGTATCGGCCTGAGCAGCGGCCAGCAGGTCCTGGGCGTTTTGCAGGTCACGGAGGTCAGTGACCTTGCTTTGGTAGAGCTGGGTTTGGCGGGCGAGTTCCTGGTTCGCCTGGATCTCGGCCGCCTGGGTTTGCAGGAGCTTGGCCTGCGCATTTTTGACGGTGGCGATGTAGGTCGAGGGATCGATCTCAAAGAGGAGGTCGCCTTTTTTGACGCTCTGGTTGTCGCGAATCGGAATCTGGATGATTGGCCCGGCCACTCGACAGGCGACTCCCACCACATTCGCCCGCACCTGGCCGTCACGCGTCCACGGCTTGGTCGTGTAGCGTTCATACATCCCCAGGGAGGCTGCGGCGGCAAGGAGGACTGTCACAAGCGTGAGGATGTATTTTGTTTTTTTAGGATTCATGGCGACAGGGCGAGTCCGATCACGCAACTAAAGAGAACCGCCATGGCGATGAAAAAGACAGGCAGATTTGCGACATGGCGCGTGAGGCGCAAGTGCTCCATGACAATAACAAAAATCCAAGCGGCGAAAAATCCCAGCACGCTTACGACCATACCCCAAGGGAGGAGAAATTCCCCAATCAGGATTTCGGCGGCGATGGCAAACAGCGGCATGTGGCCTCATCTTCTCTGCCTTTCTCGTGGACGCAAGCGCAGTCCTACTCCTAAGATTGCCACATGCCGTCGCCCGTTGTGGAATCCCGTTGGTCGCGTTTGGCGGCGTCCCTTGATTGGGCCGGGGCCGTCATGGGTCTGCAGATGGCCATCGCGGTGGTGGCGGCCTTGTTTTTTGCCTTGCTTCTCAGGCTGGAGTATCCCACGTGGTCTGTCTTCACCGTCTTGATGCTCCTGTTGGCGCAATATGTGGGAGCGGTGCAACAAAAGGCTGTTTTCCGCATGGCGGGAACGGTGCTCGGCGGCTTGCTGGGATATCTGGCCACTGGAGCGTTGCAGCAGGACCCGTGGTTGTATCTCTCGATCACATTTGTGGTGATCGCTTTTTCGGTGGCGATGTTCGGCCAATCGCGGGCCCCGTATGCGTTTTTCCTCCTGGGATTGACCTATGTGGTCATCGTATCAAATAGCCAGACCGACCCCTCCCTGGCGTGGAAGTTTGCCCTCTTGCGCACAGAGGAGGTCGGGCTTGGCGTGGTGGTCAGCATGGTGGTGCAGAGCACGGTTTTCCCGAATTACGCGAACCGGGCTTTTCGGGAGGCGCTGCAAGTGGCGTTTGAGGAATTGCGGGTGGCAACGCCCCTCGCGGTGGCACATTTTCAGCGGCGCCATACAGAAGCGATGCGGAATCTGAACGATTTCCCGAGCCGCGCCACGGCCTTGCGCATGCTCTTGCGCTTCGGAGGCATGGAGAGCAAGGCGTTTCGCAAAGAAATCGGGAGGTCTGCGGAACTCGTTACCAAGGTAACCCGGGCGGCGGGCATTCTGCGCTCGTTCCAACGCTATGAACCGGCTCCAGAACCCTACCAGAGCGCGCTGCGCGAGTTGGTTGGCGAGACCGGCCTTCTCTTAGCGGAAGGATGGAAGGATCTGCAGGGCGGCGAGGGACTCGCAGAAACCTGGAAAAATCGCGCTTCGTCATTGAACGAACGCATTGAAGACGCCCTCCGCTCACTACGCGGTTCCAAGGAAGCGTGGAGCATCGCGCCAAAAGAATGCATGGGCCTGTCGGCACATTTGCTGGCGATCTCCGAGCTTCGCGAGGTATTGCTCGAGATGGACAGTGTCGAGCGGGCTCCCGCCGGAGTCACTTCTCTCGCCGAGAGCCTCGATCTGGCGCCCGCGTGGCCGGGACCGGAATGGATCAAGCGGGGAATCCGCTCGGGGCTCGCCTGCGTGGTGGCCTTGATTCTGGAAAACTGGCTCAAGCTGCCCAACGGCGCGATGGTGCTCCTCTGCGTCTATGTCTTCACAGTGTTGAATGCCCAAAGTCCCGATGAAACGGGCGACCGCTCGGCGATTCGTTACACAATTGTTTTTGGCATCGCCACCACAGCCATCTGCATCGCCCTTTTCGCAGCCACTCCACTGATGGCGAGCTACGCCGTGCAAAATATCGTGTTGGCGACCTGGGCTTTTCTCTTCGGTTATTGGCTCCACGCGGCCGGCGGCGTGACAGTGCCTCTCAGCGCCTCCTTTTTTTTGCTGATCTCCGTGCTCGGGCTCAATTCTCAGGTCCCGGTCACATTCAGCGATATCGAGGGCGTTTTCAGCGGAATCATCCTTGGGTTTGTTCTGGCAGCACTCGCTCAGCGCCTCTTCTGGCCTGTGCTGCCACAGCAAAATCTTCAGAGAGGCATGCGAGCCTACCTGCAAACGCTCAGCGACTCTCTCGAACGGGGAATGGGCGCGTTGCCCCTTGGCAGGCGCACGGCGCAAGGGCTTTTCCCCTCCAAGGCCTTCAAATTCGTTGCCGCCATGGCCGGTCCGTGTTTTCCGCAGGAGGAGGCCGGACGCATGCGGGAATTCATCCTCACGATGCAGGATCTCGCCAGCGAGTTGGACTTGTGCGCGAGGCATCACAACCCTTTTTTACCCCCTGATGTCCAAGCGGACACCACACACGCCATCGAGGAAACCAAGGCCGTGGTCCAAAAAGGATTCGAACTACTGGACACAGCTTTCCGTGATGCCTCGTGCCCTGCGGATTTGACTCCAGAGATCGATGCGGCCCTGGCCCTGTGGGACGCATCCTACGCATCGCTTCACAGTTTCATCTGGAAAACCGACCTCTCGCCCGCAGAAGCCATCTCCCTCTTGGGCCTGGGCGCACGATTCCGAGCCACCCTGCTGATTTTGAAGCAGGCGATCCAACAAGCGCGCTCCTTGAGGATGGACGGCTATCTTGGCGATGTCTCGCTTTAGCAGGCTGTCACGAGCCTGCATGCCGGACAACTTTCGGTTGCTCGAGGATTCCAGAGTGGATTCTATAAGTTCGCTTGTGATGGATTGCCTACAAGGCTTGCTTTTGCTTGCCTTTCATACCAACGAAACAAGCGCTTGGCATCACGAAAGACCTCTTCCTGCGTGCTGCCGAGGAGGACGATAAGGATTTCTCGGCCGTGGTGCTTGGCGCTGGCGACGAGGCATTTCCCGCCCTCGATGGTGAAGCCACTTTTGAGACCGTTGAAGTAGGCTGGGCGGTTCCAGAGGAGGAGGTTGGTGTTTTCCAGCAGGACGGTGCGTCCATCGCCGTAGTTGAAAGGAATCATCTCCCTCGCGGTGAAGTGACGGATGAGCGGGATGCGGTAAGCGTGGTAGGCTATGATAGCGGCATCTCTTGCCGTCGAGTGTTGGTTCGGCATATCGAGTCCGTGCGGGTTGAGGAACAGCGAGTGTTTTGCGCCGAGCCGCTCAGCACGAGCGTTCATGCGGGAGATGAAGTCGCCATAGGATCCCTCGGCGGCATTGGCGAGAGCGCTGGCTGCGTCGTTGGCGCTGCTCACGAGCATGGCGCCAAGCAGGTCGAGGCGGCGATGACTTGTGCCGGCGATGAGTCCCAGCTTGGTTGGAGGCTGGAGTTGGTCCCAGATGGTAATCGTCACATCCCTTTGCAATCCCCCTTCGGCGATGACTTCCATCGCTGTGAGAAGTTTCTGAGTGCTGGCGACGGGAAGGCGGGCATCCGCATTTTTTTCATAGAGCGTCTTACCGCTTTGCGCATCGATCATGATGGCACTCCGAGCCACAATCGACGGGGCGTCCGTCGACTGGTGGGTGTTTGCCATCGGGATAGCCACCGAGGTGGCGGGTTTAAAACCCGGTTCGACCGTCGAGTCCGGCGATGTGTAGGCGCAACCATACAGAATCGTAAAAACAAAAACGGCAGTGATCGGAGTCCGAATAAAAAAAATGAGACCGGCACGCGTTTCTCGTTTTCCATATTGGCTCAGGTGGTCGGTTGAAATCTTCATATATTGCCACTGGTATGCCTGAACTTTCTTGGATCAACCTGTAGGCCGCAAAAGCGGGAGAAGACCCCATGGAGCGGATAGCGTGCAGTCTATAATTTTCGATTATGGAAAATACACATGGAATCCCGACCGAAAAACGCGCTGCCACACGAAACCTGCTTTGGCCCAGTCTTGCCCTTCTTTTCATCACGGCAGTGATCGTTGTGGCGTTCTCTCTGCGTGGATCCGCACAGGCAGGTGGGACGGTGACGCTTCTCTTTTTCGATCGCAATGGAACGGCACTTACTCCCACCCAAGTGCGCTCCACCTCGAACAACGGCGGGGCCGGCTACAACAACGACTTTTTGCTGAACCCGACAAACATGAGAGCGATTAGCACCGGTCCACTTTACACATCCGGCTCAAATCTGGCCTTCAATATCCCCTCCCAGGCGGTGGCGCTGGCATTCAATTGGCCGACGCTTCCCGGAGGATATCAACTCATCGTTCTCGACAAGGGCGGCACCGGTTTCACCACCGGTGGAGTGATCAATTTCACCTATCAAGCCGCGCTGGATGTGAAAAAGAAACTCGATGCGGCCCGCGCCACAAGGCCCGGCTATGTGCCGTCTGCGAAGTTCAGCTCGGCCTATCAGGCCGCATCCTCGCAGCTTGCATCGGTCGATGTTTACAGTCCTGAATCCACCAAGGGAAAAGCCGGGCAACTGGCCTTGGACCAACTGGCCGTAGCCTACGATGCGATACTCGCCGAGCATGGTCCTATCTACGCCGCCGCAAACAAATCGGCCGTCACGCCTTGGATTGGATTCACCATCGACACGGTTTCGAACTACCAGGCGAATGTGGATCTCGCCGCCAGTCTGGCAGCACCCTATGCTTGGATTCGCATCGTCTTTGATGCAGGCCAAGCCCCATCGACCTACACGAACCTCGTGAACTACGCGAAAACCAAGGGTGTGAAGGTGCTGGGCCAACCGATCGATTCCACCTACGACAAAGGCTACACACGCGCCCAATACAAGCAGCGCTTCATCGACTACATCACCGCCTTTCCCCAGATCGACGCCTGGGAGGTCGGCAACGAGGTCAACGGGAGTTGGCTTAGCAGCGACATCGGACTGCGGATTGCGGATGCCGCCGCCGAGGTGAAGGCGCGCGCACCAGGCAAGCCGACTTTTCTGACATTCTTCTGGCAAATCAACACCGACTCCGTGGCTTACTCGATGTTCACTTGGATGAATGCCAACCTGCCTGCATCCACCCGCGCCAATATCGATGTCGTCACATTTTCCCAATATCAGGAGCAGGCACCGATGGGGGTCGTGTTCGATCAGGTCATGAAAACGCTGCGAGCGGAATTCCCGACCCAGAGGATCGGCCTTGGCGAGTTGGGCTATTGGATTCCGGGCCAGCAATTCTGGTGGGCCTACAACCAGACCGACACGCTCGCCGCGAAGCGCGCGGTGGCCGAGCAATATTACAATGCCTCCTTCGACTATCCCGGCAGTATCGGCGGGGTTTTCTGGTGGACATTCATCACGGATTTCAAAACCGACACCGTCATGCAGCAGATTGTAAAAACTCTACGCGCGACCCCGACTCCGACTCCGACTCCGACTCCGACTCCGACTCCGACTCCGACTCCGACTCCGACTCCGACGGCAACACCATCGCCCACAGCTACTCCCACACCCACACCTGGGGGTATAGTTTTCAACGGATACTGGGCCCTCATGGCTAAAATTCCCTCGACTGCGACCTATCAAGATTTTTACCAGACCGTCCCCGTGACGCCGAACGCGAATCATACCTCGAGTGTGTGGGTGCGAGGTAGTGGATCGTTGGAATTGCAAGTCTGGGCCAACGCAACTTGGACGCGGCGGCTTGCCTCCGTGCGAGTCAACGCCACTTCGACATGGACTAAATTCACCACACCTGTTTTCAACGTTGGCAACCGGCAGAGGGTTTATCTGAGCTTCGATACGGCTTACAGCAACGCGGCCGGAACGATGTATCTCGATGAGGTCTTCTTGGGAGTAAGCGGAGGAGTCAATCGTGTCATGAATCCCAGTTTTGAAAGCGGCACTACAGGGTGGAGCAATGACGCGACGACGATCTTCAGCATGATAAAGGGTTTTTAGTTACGATACGATCGTTTCTTCGGGATTCGATAAGAACGGACATCCGGGTCTCGTTACGTAAAGTCTCGTGAGCCGGTTGCGAAGGCCGTTGACCCATGGGATTTTCGCAGTGCTTTACAAGCGAGTTCGCGCTGTTATGTTCCAGATTCAGTTACGGGGCGTAGCTTAGCTTGGTAGAGCGCCTGGTTTGGGACCAGGAGGTCGGAGGTTCAAATCCTCTCGCCCCGATTTTTTTAGTAATCTTGCAACACTTCTTTGGGTTTTTATGCCCAGCCTTCGGATGTCAGGTGTAGAAGGGATCCGCGCGAACTTCGGATGCACTCTGGAAGGATTTCGCAAAGGGAGAAACCCAGCGACGAGTATATTTTAGGGACCGATGCGAGCCTTGGAGTCGTTCCACACAGGGAACTCACCACAGGTCTGCAAGGACCTCCTCGGCAGAACTCCCCTTTTCCTTTCGGAGAGTCAAAGTATTGCGTCAGTTGCCTTCATTGCGGATGGTTCTGTGCCTATGGTTGAGTTGCCGTTGCTTGCTGGAAATTCCACAATTTGCGTCCCTGACTCCGTCGCCATGCCTGAGGCACTTGGACGGGTCACTCATTTGGGTGTGGGGGCACACCAAGACGATCTGGAATTCATGGCCTTTCAAGGAATAGCCGAATGCTACGGGTCCCACGAACTTTGGTTTGGCGGGGTGACTTGCACCGACGGGAAGGGCAGTTCCAGAAACTTGGCATATGCAAACTTGTCCTCAGACGAGCTCGCCGCACTTCGCCGCCAAGAGCAGGAGGAAGCCGCAAGAATCGGTCGTTTTGGGATCATGATCCAACTTGGACACGCCAGCTCCGAGGCCACCAATCCACAATCCGATCTCTTGCCTAATGATCTCTTTCAGATACTCACCGCAACAAGGCCCCGAATCGTTTACACTCACAGTCCCGCAGACAAGCACCGGACACACTTAGGGGTCTTCGCCGCTCTGCTTCAAGCTTTGCGAAGGATGCCCACCGTCGATCGGCCATCCAAAGTGATCGGATGCGAGGGTTGGAGGGATTTGGACTGGCTCTGCGATGGAGAAAAAGTTCGGATGGATGTGAGTGGTCGTGGAGATTTAGCCGAAAAACTCAATTCTGTCTTCGCATCCCAAATTGCCGGTGGAAAACGCTACGATCTCGCCGTGACCGGTCGCCGGGCGGCAAATGCGACCTTCTACGAACCCCGTGAGGGCGACCATGCGAGCCAAGTTCTGGTGGGCATTGATTTGACACCTCTTGTCATGGACGACTCGATTGATGTTATTGATTTTACTCGCGGTTTTATCCGTCGTTTCGAGGACGAGGTCGTGCATGGTTTGACTCCCTATTTCAGAAAATAAACGTGGGAATTATCATCCAACCCAATGCTGAAGATGCCGCTGAAATGGCCGAAAGCATCATTACAAATCTCATTGTTACCAACCCACAAGCTGTTCTCGGGCTTGCGACCGGATCAACCCCGCTTCGTCTCTACCAGCGTCTTGCCGCAAAAGGGCTCGATTGGTCAGGCATCACAACTTTCAACCTCGACGAATATCTTGGAATCGGAGCGCAGCACCCTCAATCCTACAGCGCTTTCATGCAGGAAAATTTGTTTCGGCATGTGAATATAGGCGTCAAAAATATCCATCTTCCCGATGGCATGGCGGCTGATCCCAAAACCCACTACCGAGCCTACGAAGAAAAAATCCACGCTGCCGGTGGGATTGATCTTCAGCTTTTGGGAATCGGCACCGATGCCCATATCGGATTCAACGAACCAAGCTCTTCGTTATCCTTGGGAGCAGGACGGTCCTGCTTCTGGCCACAGGAGAGAACAAAGCCGAGGCTGTGGCGGGCGCAGTGGAGGGTGCCTTGACATCCATGAATCCGGCATCGGCCCTTCAACTTCACCGGAAAGCCATCCTTTGCCTTGACGAGGCTGCTGCCTCAAAATTGCAACGGCGCGACTACTACCACTGGGTTTTTGACAACAAGCCCGCCTGGCAAAGAATCGCCCCGAATTAAAGCACTTGGCCAACAGGACAGGTGTCATTTTTTCGCACTTGAAAGATTGTCCATCGGCCGACAGGGCAGCAACGCGCTGCTGAGAACAGTCCAAACAAAGCCCAACAGCACCCGCTTCAGACGGGTTTTTTCGTCGTAGTCTGAATGTGGAGTTCGCGGAGTTGCTTGAAGTCGGCTTCGGCGGGCGATTGGGTCATCATTTCAACGCCACGGTTGTTTTTCGGAAATGCGATGACATCGCGGATGCTGTCCTCGCCGGCGATCAGCATGACGAGTCTGTCGAGGCCGAGGGCGATGCCGCCGTGCGGCGGAGCGCCGAATTTGAAGGCCTTGAGGATATGGCCGAAGAGGAGCTGTTGCTTTTCTTCGTTCACGCCGAGCACGGTAAACATCTTGGACTGCAGGTCGGACTCGTGGATTCGGAGGCTGCCGCCGCCGATTTCCACGCCGTTGAGAACCACATCGTAAGCCACAGCGCGGATTTTTCCGTAGTCGCCAGACTCGAGGAGGGCGAGGTCATCCGCGCAGGGGCGAGTGAATGGATGGTGAACGGCATTCCACTTCTGTTCCTCTTCACTCCAGCCGAGGAGCGGGAAATCGACGACCCAGAGGAAATTGAGGGCGGTCGATCCTTTGAGAGCATCCAGCATTTCGGCGACGCGCAGGCGCACGCGGCCGAGGGTTTCACAAGCGGTTTCCCACTTGTCGGCACCGAATAAAATGAGGTCACCTTCCTTAATGGCGAGGCGCTCGGTGAGGGCGGCCTTTTCGGCGTCGGTGAAGAATTTGACGATCGGGGATTTCCACTCGCCGTTTTCGACCTTGATGAAGGCGAGACCTTTTGCGCCGGCTTGTTTGGCGAGTTCGGTGAGGTTTTCGATCTGGCCCGTGGTGATGCAGGCGAGACCGGAAGCGTTGATCGCCTTCACGACTCCACCGCCGTCGAGGGCGCCACGGAAAACCTTGAACTGCGAGCTGCTGAAGATGTCGCCGAGGTCGGTGATTTCCATGCCGAAGCGGGTGTCCGGCTTGTCGCTGCCGAAACGGTTCATGGCATCCTGATAGGTCAAGCGGGGAAAGGGCGTGGGGATATCCATCCCTTTGGTCTCGCGGAAGACGGCGCTAAGGACTTTTTCCATGAGGCCGAGAATATCGTCCTGTGTAACGAACGAGGCCTCGACATCGAGCTGAGTAAACTCCGGTTGGCGGTCGGCACGGAGGTCTTCGTCGCGGAAGCAGCGGGCGACTTGAAAATACTTTTCCACACCGGCGACCATGAGGAGCTGCTTGTATTGTTGCGGGGCCTGCGGGAGAGCGTAGAAAGCACCGGGTGTGAGGCGGGATGGCACAAGAAAATCGCGGGCGCCCTCGGGGGTGCTTTTGGAAAGAATCGGCGTTTCGATTTCGAGGAAGCCCTCGGAGTCCATCACATCGCGCATGGTTTTCACGACGCGGTGGCGGAGCCGCAGGTTGCGGCTCATTTGCTCGCGACGCAGATCGAGGTAGCGATAAGTCAGGCGGAGATCTTCGTTGGAAACCTTATCGTCGAGTTGGAACGGCAAGACCTCGGCGGCGTTCAGAATATCGAGCGAGGCGGCGACGACTTCAATCGCGCCAGTATCCAGCTTAGCGTTTTCCGTCCCAGCAAGACGGGGCACGACTTTGCCGATGACACGGATGACATCCTCACTGCGCAATTCATGAGATTTTTTGGAGGCCTCGGCATGTTCCTCGGGACGAAAAACCACCTGCGTGATTCCTTCCCGGTCGCGGAGGTCTATGAAGATGAGCCCGCCATGGTCGCGGCGCGAGGCCACCCAGCCGCAGAGAGTGATTTCGTGGCCGGAGTGTTCGGTGCGAAGGGCGTTGCAGTGGTGGGTGCGGTAGGACATGGCGGAGTTTCAGGAATTAAGTTTGTAAGCTTTAAGTTTCGAAGCGAGGGCCGAGTGGTCGAGGGCTTCCTCGGTGCGGGTCGGGAGGTGTTTGAGTTTAACGAGTGGCCATTCCTGTCCGACCACAATGGCGTGGTGGGCACCGAGGTGTTCGGCTTCTTGGAATTGCTTCCCGATTTTGGCGGATTTGAGGGGAAAATCGGTCGCGAGGCCGAGTTCTCTGCAGGATTGGACGATGTGGAGTGCCTCGGTGCGCTTGGATTCGTCAGCAATAATGACATACGCGTCGCATGAGGCGGCGAGTGCCGATTGGAGTTGGGCGGCAGCCGCTGGAGTTTCATCAATGAGGTGGCCGAGCACGACATCACCCATGCCGAATCCAATGGCGGGAAGATCCACGCTGCCATCGCTCAGGCCCTTAATAAGACCATCATAGCGTCCGCCACCCGCCAAGGCGCGGAGGTTTTTCGAGCGGTCGAAGATTTCGAAAACCACGCCGGTGTAGTAGGCGAGGCCCCGAACAATCGAGAGGTCGGGCTGCACGAAGCCGGTCAGGCCGCGGGCGGCGAGGGCTTCGAGCACAGGGGCAAAAGCCTCGGGGCTGCCTCCGGCAATGAAGGCCTTGAGATCGGCAACAGTGAGTTCGGTCGAAGCCAGTTTTGCATTCAGCTTTTCTTCAGGCTCGCGCTCGAGTTTGTCGGCACAGGCCAGCGCGATGCGGGACGCGGATTCGTCGCAGCCTCGTGATGATAAAAAATCCATCCAGGCCTTGCGGTCGCTCAGGCGCACCACGAAGTTCTCAGCCGTGAAGCCGAACGCCCGCATCAGATCGATCGCCAAGGCGATGGTTTCGGCATCCGCCTGCGAAGAACTCTCGCCAATGATATCGGCGTTGAACTGCAAAAACTCGCGCAGGCGGCCCTTCTGCTGTCGCTCGTGGCGGAAGAAATTTGAGACACAAAACCACTTCATCGGTTTGCGGTAGTGCTTCTCGCGTGCGGCGACCATTCGCGCGAGGGTGGGAGTCATTTCCGGCCTCAAGGCGACCTCGCGCCCGCCTCGGTCGGCGAAGGAATAAAGCTGCTCGAGAATCTCCGCCCCCTCCTCGTTTTTCTTGCGGTAGAGGTCCGTGCTTTCAAGCACCGGGCCATCAAATTCCACAAACCCGTAGCGCTTCGCCACACCGCGCCAAATTGCAACAATGTGGTTCCGCCTGGCGCAATCCTCGGGATAAAAATCCCGAAATCCCGGCAATGCCTGCATCACGCGACGAACCTCCCCTGAACCGAAATCCTGAAAATCATCGCCGGACTCTGCCTGTTTCGACCCCGCCTGCAAAGCCGCAAATCAGTTCTCACGCGCGACGGCAGGATTTCCGGCAAGCACGACATCTGGCCCCGCATTCCTCATCACCACGGCCCCAGCCGCGCAAACGGTATTGCGCCGCAGCGTGACTCCAGGCCCGATGAATGCGCTTGCCGCAATCCAGCACCCCTCCTCGATGACGATGGGTTTTGTCACCAAATCGAAGGTTTCCTTTTTGAATTGGTGCGAGCCCGTGCAAAGAAACGCCCGCTGCGAGATGCACACATGGGACTCGATCCGCACGCGGTCGAGGCTCAGAATCATCACCTCCTCGCCGATCCAGACATGGTCAGCGATTTCGAGCCGCCATGGAAAATTGATGTTCACCTGCGAGCGAATCACCACACCCCGCCCGATCTTGGCGCCGAATGCCCGGAGGACCGCACAGCGAAGGCTGGAGGGCTGAGGGAACCATGGTTCGAAAAAAATCGTCCGAGCCATCCACCAAAGCGCCTCCTTCCAAAAAGGAGCCCCTCTGGAGAATTCAGGATTCTGATAACGCGAAAGGTCCATGGAAATTGATCAAACCTTTCGCCAATGAACACCCCCACCCGACTGCGTGCGATGACAAAAGCAACAGAACCGAAAATTTCACCTTGACGCAATTGCGGCCCGCCTCCATTTGTAGAGGATCTTATCGAGAGTGGCAGAGGGACTGGCCCTGTGAAGCCACGGCAACCGCTGAAGTGTGATACCAAAATGTCGCACCCAGGCCCAGGTGCCAAATCCAGCTCGGGTGAATCGTGCAAACGACAATCCGGGGAAGATGAGAGGGACATAAGCCGATCCGCAGGTGTCCTGTCACTCGTCCACTCTCGCTGAGGAGAAAATCCGACTATGAGCGAACAACAGACATTCTTTTCGAACCTGAAATGCCGGGAGTGCGGGCGTCTTTATCCCAAAGAGGCGATCCATATTTGCGAGTTTGATTTCGGCCCCCTCGAAGCCGACTACGACTACGATCTCATCGCAAAGCACATCAACCGCGAGGTCATTGCATCGCGTCCACAGACGATGTGGCGTTACCGCGAGTTGCTGCCGATCGATGGCCAACCGACGGTCGGGGAGCAGGTCGGATTCACCCCGCTTGTCAGAGCCGACCGCCTGGCCAAGGAGCTGGGGGTTGATGAGCTTTACATCAAAAATGACACGGTCAACTACCCTACCCTTTCCTTTAAAGATCGCGTGGTTTCTGTGGCTCTCAGCCGCGCCCGTGAATTGGGCTTCAAAATTGTCGCCTGTGCCTCCACCGGCAACCTGGCCAACTCGGTGGCTGCAAACGCCGCCGCCGCCGGACTCACGAGTTATGTCCTGATCCCCGCAAATCTGGAGAGAAGCAAAATCGTTGGCTCGCTTGTCTATGGCACACAGGTCATCGGCATCGAGGGCGCCTACGATCAGGTGAACCGCCTGTGCTCCGAGATCGCCGGCAAATACGGCTGGGGTTTCGTCAATGTGAACCTGCGACCCTACTACGCGGAGGGATCCAAAAGCATGGGTTTCGAGATCGCCGAGCAACTTGGCTGGAAGCTCCCGCGCCACACCGTCATCCCGATGGCCAGCGGTTCGCTCCTCACCAAGATTCACAAGGCCTACAAAGAATTCATCAAAATCGGCATCCTCGGCGAGCAACCCTTCTCCGTCCACGGAGCGCAAGCGAGCGGATGTTCCCCGATCTCCGAGGCCAAGAAGAAAAACAGCGATATCGTCAAGCCGGTCTCAAAACCGGACACCATTGTGAAATCCCTCGCCATCGGCACTCCGGCGGACGGCTACTATGCCATCCGCAGCATGAACGAGACAGGCGGAAGTGCCGACGATTGCTCGGATGAAGAAGTGATTCGCGGCATCCGCGACCTCGCCGAATACGCTGGCATTTTTGCCGAGACAGCTGGAGGCGTGACAGTCGCCTGCGCCCGCAAGCTCATCGACAGCGGAAAAATTCCCCGTAACGAGAGCATTGTCCTCTGCATCACAGGCCACGGGCTCAAAACCCAGGAAGCCATTCACGGCCACTGCGGCGAAGCCCGCGTCATCAACCCCAGCCTGCGCGAATTCGAGGCCCTCATCGCCAACGACGAGGCTGTCCTGCAAATGCAAAACTAAAACCTCCACAACCACTCCACTTAAAACTTAAAACTCCACATCATGCCTATTCAAGTCCGCATCCCAGCCCCACTCCGCAAGCTCACGAATGAGCAAGAAGTCGTTCCCACCACGGGCGCAAACATTGGCGAGATTCTCACAAATCTCAATGCCGCCTACCCAGGCCTCTTCGAACGCATCTGCGACGAAAACGGAAATGTTCGCCGCTTCGTAAACATCTTCGTCAACGACGAGGACATCCGCTTCCTGCAGGAAAAAGCCACACCCTTGAAGGAAGGCGACGAGATCAGCATCGTTCCAGCCATCGCCGGGGGTTAGGCTTTACTCGTTCGTGAAAATTGGCCGCTCATTTTTGGGGGTCTCTTACCTTGCGCTTACTGCACTTTCTCTTTCGAGTCTCTCTGCAAGGCCAGACAAGGTCAACGAACTGTATCTCGAGAGCTGTGCCTCCTGCCATGGATCAAAGTTCGAAGGCGGGATGGGCGGCAATCTTGCCGATGGTTTCTGGAAACACGGCGAGAGCGATCACGCGATAGCGCGCGTGATTTCGCAAGGCCTGCCGGATCTCGGCATGCCTGCCTATGAAAAAACCCTCTCCGCCGAGCAGATTCGCTCACTCGTGGTCTTTCTACGGGAGAAGGAAAAATCCACCAAAACCCAATCCTCGCCCCCTCCACAGCCCAAGGAGGGTCGTGCCGTAAAGTCCCTCGAGCACTCCTACAAGGTCGAAACCGTTATTGGCTCAGGCCTCAAAACACCGTGGAGCTTGGCTTTTCTACCCGATGGATGCCGACTCGTAACCGAACGACCAGGCGGGTTGCGCGTCATTGATGCCGATGGAAAACTTCTGCCCGACCCGGTCGCGGGAACGCCACGCGTGATCGAGCTGGGGCAAGGCGGAATGCTGGATGTGGCCGCTTCCCCTGACTTTGCAAAGGATGGCTGGATCTACCTGGCTTTTTCGGATCCGCTCGAGGGGGAGAAAATGCGCGCCATGCTCAAGATCGTGCGGGGGCGCATTCGCGATCATGCTTGGACGGACGAGGAGGTTGTTTTTCAAACCGCGCCGGATTTTTACACTTCCAACGGTGTCCATTTCGGCACGCGCATGGTTTTCGACAGTGGGTATCTTTATTTCATCGTCGGCGAGCGCGGCGGGAAAATGGAAGTGCAAGACCTCGCCCGCCCGAATGGCAAAATATACCGCGTCTTCCCGGATGGCACCATACCGCCGGACAATCCATTCACTGCCGACAAAAACGCCATTCCCGGCATCTGGAGCTATGGTCACCGCAATCCGCAGGGCCTTGCCACCGACCCGCGCGACCATGCCATCTACGCCACCGAGCACGGCCCGCGCGGGGGCGACGAATTCAACCTCATTCGCAAAGGCGCGAACTACGGATGGCCGGTCATTTCGCACGGCATGAACTATGATGGCAGCCCGCTGACCGGTCTCACAGAAAAGGAGGGTATGGAAAAACCGCTTCTGCACTGGACCCCCTCGATCGCGGCCTGCGGCCTCACCTGCTACACGGGCGACAAATTTCCCAAGTGGAAATACGACTTCTTCGCCGGTGGCCTGCGCGGGGAACTCCACCGCATACGGGTCCAAAAGGAAAAAGTTGTCGCCGATGAGATTCTGCTCTCCGATCTCGGCCGCATACGCGATGTGCGCACCGGCCCCGATGGGTTCCTATACATCGTTCTCAACCAACCCGACCGCATTGTGCGGTTGGTGCCGGCGGAGTGAGAACGCTGCGCGGAGCCTTCACACTCGTGGAGTTGCTCGTTGTCTTGGCGGTAATAGCCATCCTTGCGGCGCTCTCGCTGGGCGGCCTCTCGAAACTTGGAGCCTCCTCCGACCGTTCGCAAGCGCTCTCCAACATGCGGCAGATCGGGACAGGCATCACACTTTTCGCTGCCGACAACGACGGCAAGCTCCCCGGCCCGCTCTGGCCTGGCCAGATGGCACAATTCGATCCTACACGCAGCGGACGCCTCGTGCGTGAGTTGGCTCCATACCTTGGCATCCCCACTCCCGCCGCGCCAAGAGTCGAACCCCTCTTTGTCCCGCCCGCCTACCGCAAGACCGTGAGCACATCGTTTCTCGATTCCGCCAGAACCTTCGTTGTGAATATGAGCGTCCGGGATGCCGACCACACACTCGTCCCCTGGGGAAATCTCGCCACATCTCCAGCCAGCCAGCCCCTCAAACTTGCAGCCATCCCTGCCCAAGCCTGGGGATGCTCCGACGCCGACGCCCTCCATCCCCACGTTGTTGGCAAGTCATGGGCGGCAAACACACCTCCAAAACCAGTCCACACGCCCAAGCGCCTGGCTTGGTTTTTCAATGGATCTGTCGCTCCGGTGGATGACACTGCGCTTGCACTACCTTGAAAGATGTTCAGAAAAAATCCGCCCAGAGCAATTCGGCCTGTTGAAGAAATGTCCGGGCAGCCTCATCCTGCAGGCCAGACGGGTAGCCTTATTTGTTTGAGATGCGTTTGCCATCACGCGGATTTTAGCACTGGCTCCATCGCGCAAAAGGGTTGGGCCGCCGCTCAGGGGTAGTCTTCTTGATGATCCGTAGAAAAAAAGAAGATTTGACATTCGGGGGCCAAGTCTGGTCATTAAATTTGCCTCATTCACCTATTCTCGAGTGTTTGACATCTGATGTTTTGTTTTATAACATCAAACATCATGAGAACGACATTGGATTTGGCGAGTCCCGTTTTAGAGGAGTTGAAATCGTTGAGGAACAAGGAGGGAGGATCTCTTGGAAGCTTGGCTTCGCGCCTTTTAGCCGAGGCGTTGTCGGCGAAGCGGGCTGAGACCCCGGCAGCGCCCGAGTTTCGATGGGAGTCTCAGGCTATGTCAGCCAAAGTGAATCTCGCGGATAAGGAAGCGGTCTATCGAATACTTGATGAGCGATGAGCTATTCTTTCGACGCCAACCTGCTCCTTTACGCCTCAAACGATTCTTCGGAATTTCATAGCCGCGCCAAAGAGTTTCTCATGGGCCGTGAGGCGGACTCGGACATTTTGTGTCTCACTTGGCCGGTATTGATGGCCTTTCAGCGGCGGCGTGGGGAAATGTGCAACAACTTCTTAAACTTCCACGAGCCAGAGTCATTCAAGAAACGGCTTCATTCGCTTTGGACTACGCGGAGGTGTCCAAGTTGGCAGGAATTTACGGTAATCTGGTGCCCGATGCGCACATCGCTACGATCCTCAGGCAACATGGCGTGCGAAGGTTTTACACGGCCGACACCGACTTCAAAAAATTCGGTTTTCTCGAGGTTGTGAATCCCTTGGCGTAGGGAACAGAGATTGAGTTGGTCTATTAAATTTATATTTCTGAAATTTTTTGATACCACTTTTTAAAGAATGATGTATTAATTGATGCATGCAGCGGTCTATCCAAGCAGCGTTGGAGCAATGGAGGGTAAGGCCCCAGCGGAAACCCCTTGTGGTGCTAGGGGCTCGTCAGGTTGGGAAGACCTATGCGCTGGAGCAGTTTGGGAGGCGCTCGTTTTCAGCCAGTCACATCATCAACTTTGAGCAGAACCCGCGGTTCGGCGATGTTTTCAAGGGATCGTTGGAGCCGGACCGGATTTTGCAAGAGTTGGCGCTTGTGCAAGGTCGGCCGATTGATGCCTCTACGGACTTTGTTTTTTTCGATGAAATCCAAGAATGCCCCCGCGCGCTGACTGCGCTGAAATATTTCGCGGAGCAGATGCCGACCCTCGCGATCTGCGCGGCGGGATCGCTTCTCGGGGTGCATTTGAGCGATGTTTCCTACCCGGTGGGCAAGGTCGAGGAGTTGAAGATGATGCCGATGACTTTCGAGGAATTTCTGCTCGCTGGGCCCGATCCCGCTTTGGCCACGCACTTCCAAAAGCTCTCCGCGACAAATCTGCCGAGCGAGGCAGTGCATGGGGTGCTGTGGCGGGAATTCACGATCTATCTCGCTGTTGGGGGAATGCCGGAGGTGGTTGCGGCTTTCCAATCTCTGCGTTCCGACCTGTGGGGTGCTTGCGAGGAGGCGCGAAAAATCCAAGAGCGGCTCACCACAAACCACCTCGCCGATATGGCCAAGCATTGCGGCAAGCAAAACGCCATGCATCTCGAGAGGCTGTGGCAAAACATCCCCGCGCAGTTGAGCCGCGACCAGAGCGGCTCCGCGCCGAAGTTCGCTTTCAAGGAAGCCATACCCGGCTTGCGCGGTTACGAGCGAATGGCCGGAGTGATCGACTGGCTGCAGGCTGCCGGGCTCATTCTGCGGCATCCGATCGTCAACAGCGGCCATCTCCCCTTTGCGGCGCACGCGAAGGAAAATTTTTTCAAACTCTTCGTCTTCGATACCGGCCTACTGGGAGCCTTGAGCAGACTGCCCATGGCGAACATCCTGCGTCAGGACTACGGTTCCTACAAAGGCTACTACGCGGAAAATTTCGTGGCGCAGGAATTCCACGCCCTCGGTTGGCAGACCGCTTGTTGGCGGGAAGGCCAGGCTGAGGTGGAGTTTCTTTGCGAGCACGAGGGCTGGGCGATTCCTGTGGAGGTGAAATCCGGCCAAGTCACCCAGTCTAAAAGCCTCGCCTCCTTTCAGGCCAAGTATCAACCGCCGTGTTCCTTCCTCCTCAGCGGCAAGGTCCCACGCGGTCAGGCCGGTGGAGCCAAACGCCACCTCCCTCTCTACATGGCTTCCAAATTGTGGTCATAGACCCATTGACCTGAGATGCATTTTTTAAAGTCTGTCGCCCTATGATTTCGCACCTTGCGGATGTTCCATTTTTTCGTGATGAGCTGGCGGCTTTGCATGCTGCGGAGTGGAGACATCTTTACGCAGATTGGGATGCGCAGACTGCTCTGGCAGAGTTTTTGAATCACAAAGCGGATGGCTCCCTGCCTGCGACGCTTATTTTGCATGAGGGGATGGAGTTGGTGGGATCGGTGAGTGTGGTTTTCGGCGACTGTCCGGCGCGGCTGGATTTGGATCCATGGCTTGCCAGTCTGTATGTGGTTCCGCAGAAGCGGGGGCTGGGACACGGCTTGGAGCTTGTGCGAGCTGCTATCGAGCTCGCGGCGGCTGCGGGCGCGAAGCGGTTGCATGTTTTCACGGAGTCTGCGGAAAAGCTCTTTCAGCGCTGCGGTTTTGAAATACTCGAGCGCACGATGCTGCAGGATGTGCCAATCACGGTGTTGGCTCGGCTTCTGCCTCAGCCGGAATCGCTGCGAAAAAAGCTCAGCAAAAGTTCGAGAGCCTTGCGCCCAGACCTTCCCAACAAGCTTGACGCGGGGAAGGCGCTTTGGTTTGACGGAGCTATGAACAAAATTCTCGTCCCCATGCTCGCCCTGATCGCGCTGACCGGAACCTCGTTGGCGGAACCTGCGCAAGTTTTGAAGGAGAAGTCGGAAACCGCTCTCCGGCATCTTTACCGCACCAATCCTGGCGCTCAGGCGATCGGGGAGAAGTCTCTGGCCGTTTTAGTTTTTCCCGAAATCTACAAGGCGGGCTTTATTTTTGGGGCCCAGCGTGGAGACGGAGTTCTTTTCAAGGACGGCGCGGTGGCTGGCTACTTCAACACCACGGCGGCCTCCTACGGCCTCCAGGCGGGAATCCAGAAGTTTTCCTATGCCCTGTTCTTCATGGATGAAAATTCCCTGAATTATCTTAAAAAATCCGATGGGTTCGAACTTGGTGCCGCGCCTTCTTTGGTGGTCGCCGACACGGGATTTGCGAACTCGATCTCCACGACCACGACACACAAGGGAATCTATGTGTTTTTCTTCAGCCAGCAGGGGTTGATGGCCGGCATTGGAATCCAAGGCACCAAAATCACGAAATTCACTCCCAGCGAGTAATCCCAAAATCTGTTAGGAAAATGTGGTGGCCGAAGCTCGTTTTTGAGCGGACCGTTTCTACGGTAGCCCTTCGATAAAAACCCGCTCGCCGGCTTGGAGCCCATCTAGAACGGGATACCAACCGTCGATCTCGGAGCCGACCCGAACAGGGATCGGCACGGGTTTTCCCATTTCCTCGCGGAGGACGATCGTTCCTTTTTCGGTAAACCGCACCGCCTGCGCCGGGACGACCGGGCCGGCGGGGAAAGCCTCGGTTTCGATTTCCACCGTGGCTGGAGTTTTGGCGGAAACATCGCGGTTGGGATTGTTAAGAACGGCTTCGATTTTGATGAGGCCGGTTTGCGGGTCTGCGGCGGGGTGGACGAAGAGGATTTCGGGGCGATGCGTTTCGCTGCCGACGCGCAGGAGAAAGGGTTCCCCTAGCTTGAAAAAGCCAACCTCGGCCACGGGGACATGAATGAAAACCCGGAGTTTTTCGACATCCGCCACGACGCCGATCAGTTGATTCAACTCCACGGTGTCCCCCGCCTTGGCGCTTAGGATGGTTAAGACGCCGCTGATTGGGGCGCGAACCGTGTGTCGGGCCAAAAGCTCCCTCGCCCGGTCCAGCCGGCCGCGACTCCCGCGCACTTCCGCCAGGGAAGCCTCGAGGGCCGTTGGGCCGACAGTGCCGGTTTTTTCGAGCCGCTCGGTTTCCACCAACAAACCCGAAGCCTCGCTATGCCGGGCCAGTTCGGCATCCGCCGCATTGCGCGCGCCGGTCTCATCCATGCGAATCAACGGGTCGCCTTTTTTTACCAGGGCTCCCTGCTCGACCAATTTTTCCAACACCAATCCCGCCACGCCGCAACGGATCTCCGCATCGATCCATGGCTGGCTTTCGGCGGGATATTTTTTGATCCGTGCGAGTCGATCGTATCCCACCTCTACAGAAACCGGGGCGGACGGGAGCTCCTGATCGGCCTTGGGAGCGGGGCGCTGGCTTTCGTGGCGGACTCCAAGAAACGCCATAAGAAACAGCAGGAGGGCTGCGGCTCCGGGGGCGATGCGTTTGGCCCGGCTGGTCAACATCATGGCCACCGAACTTACCCCTTGCCTCGCCGCTGGCAAGAAGCTCGCGGAGATCAAAACATGGCGGTTGAAAAACAAGCCACGACCGGTATTTTCCGCCCCATGTCACTCGACCGGACTCTGCTTGCAGCCCAAGGCTACATCGAACTCGATATGCCAGTGGACGCCCTGGCGGAGTTGGACGCCCTGGGCCCGGAGTATTGCGAGGTCGAGCCTGTGCTCCAAATGCGGCTTTTTATTTTGATGAAAACCCGCGCTTGGGTTGACGCGCTGGCGTTGTGCCGGAGGTTGCGCGAATTGTATCCCGATGGTGTGGCGGGCTACATCCACGGGGCATTTTGCCTCCACGAGAATGGCCGCACCGCCGAGGCGCGCGACCTGCTTCTCAGCGCCCCGGCGATCCTCGAGGACGAGGCGACTTATTTCTACAACCTCGCCTGCTACTCCGCTGTGCTTGGCGATATCAACGCCGCGCGCGACTATGTGCAGACGAGCTTCGCGATGGATGAGAAGTTCCGCGAGATTGCGAGGCTCGATCCCGACCTCCACTCGCTTCGCAAGGAATTGTGAGGGCCGTCGAGGAGGCGTTCCGCCGAAATTTCGAGGAGGGCCGCGAGGTTGGCGCGGCGGTGTGTGTTTTCGAGGACGGCGAGGAGGTTCTTTCGCTCCAGGGCGGTTTTCGCGACGCCGCACGAAGCGAACCTTGGGATGATTCGACTCTCGTTCTGGTCTGGTCCGCAACGAAAGCCCCGGCCAGTGCCTGCGCGCTCCACGCGATTCATGCCGCAGGGTTGGATTTGGAAACGACGGTCGCGGAGTTTTGGCCGGAGTTCGCGCAATCGGGAAAGGAACTCCTTACGCTCGGGCAAGTGATGACGCACCGCGCGGGGCTTTTCGCTTTGGACGATCCCTCGGCCAGTCTGCTCGACCGCGAAAGTGTGGTCCGGGCCATCGAGCTCCAGCGCCCACAAATTCCACCGAACGCTGGCCCAGCCTACGCCCCGAGGGTTTTTGGCTTTCTCCTCGATGAAATCGTCCGGCGACTGGCTGGCGGGGAATCCTTGGGGGCGCGCTGGCGGAGAGTTTTTGCCGAACCGCTCAAGCTGGATTTCTGGATCGGTCTTCCCGAAAGCGAGCACCACCGCGTGGCGACCATGCTGGCTCCCAAGCCAGGCCCCCCCGCGAAAGCCGATGAGCTTTTTATCAAAGCCTTCGCCGATCCCAGCTCTCCCACGCGTCGCGCCTTCGCGAGCCCCGCTGGCCTCGCGGCGGCCTCGGCGATGAATGCCCCGCAAGTCCGATCCGCCTCACTCCCCGCGACGGGGGGGATCGGCTCGGCGCGGGCCTTGGCGAAATTTTTGGCGATGCTGGCGAATGGCGGCACATGGCAGGGCAGGGAGT